>DASTPU010000015.1:0-36346 GCA_035762105.1 Nocardioidaceae bacterium
CGGCATGCAGCTCATCGGTCGCCGCTACGCGGACGCAGACGTCCTCGCGGCGAGCGGGGCCTTCGAACGCCTCCGTCCCTGGCACCAGCACTACGCGCGGGCTGCCGAGCGGTCTGTCTGACAGCGAGCAGGTCACGGGCCTTGCTCAGCAGCCGGCATGGCGGAAAAGCGCTGTACCTGCACCAGCGTGATGGCGCAGGACATCGGAAGCTCCTTGAGGCTTGGTCGGTCGTTGAAGTGTCAACTGTTCTGCAAACCTAGATGACGTCAACTACTCCCGTGGGCCAAGGGTGGGCTCCGTGGAGCTCAAGGAGCCGCGAGGGAGCTCCGCGTCCGCGGGTCCTCGGTCACTCCGCGCCCTCGAAACCGATGAGCCAGTGAAGACCGTGTCGGTCAATGACCTGCCCGTCCGAGGCCCCCCAGGGTCGCACTGCCAAGTCCTCAACGACCCGGCCTCCCTCGGAGAGGCGGGAGAACCAGCTGCGCAGGGTGGCGGGCGCGGCGGTACCGAACAGGGACAGCATCATGCCCTCGCAACGAAGGGCAGGCTCGCTGCCGGACACGTCGGCCGCGAACAGCGCGACCGGTCCCTCGACGAGGTAGCCGTGGGCAATGGCGTCAGCCGGCCCGTCGGTCCTGTTGAACTCGGCGAAGGTATGCACCTGAACTCCGCAGCCGAAGACATCGCCGTAGAAGGTCAGGGCGTCGCGAGCGGTGCCGGGAAGATGCACGTAGGGCGTCGGGTCGGTCATGAATCGCATGCTATGCCCCTTGCACGGCCGCGCTCCCGCCACGAGCGGGTCGCGCGGAAATGACGTGGTAGTCGGCGGACTACAGCTCGCGCTCGTACGCCAGCATGAGCGGACCGCGTTCGCCTTCGGTCCGGCGGAACCCGGCCGCCTCGTAGAGGCGTTGGGCGAGCCGGTCGTCCTCGCTCGTGACCAGGAAGGCGTAGTCGGCACCCCGCTCGCGCGCGACCCGCATGGCCTCGGTGATCAGCTCCCGGCCGTAGCCCTGGCCCCGATGGCTCGGCCCGACGTACAGCTCGGCCAGGTAAGCCTCCTGTGCCCGGCTCCACACCGACGGCTGTATCCGCATCACCGCGACCCCGACCGCCGCGTCGGTCTCACGCGAGCGGGCAAGCAGGACCGTGATGTGGTCGCCCCCGATCAGCTCGGCCAGTCGGGCCGCCAGCTCGTCGGGCGGAGGCGCGGGCTCGTCGTACTCCACGTTGAAGTCGTGCAGCAGCTGCGCCGCCGCGGCGACCCCGTCGCCACCCGAGCTCCCGGTTACCGTCTCGACCATGCTGACCAGTCTGTCGTGGCAGGCGACCGAAGTCGCCAGCTCAAGGGGCCGCGTGCCGAGTGGGCGAGCACCACCCCCTTGGTAAGTCGTTGGCGTGAGCGCTGTGGAGGGAGCAGGCTCGTGGCCATGACGAGCAGCGACCTGTGGGACGAGGACACCGCGCAGTCGTACGACGACCTGTCGGCCGAGATGTTCACGCCCCAGGTGCTCGACCCCGCTGTGGACTTCCTCGCCCAGCTTGCGGGTCCCGGCCCCGCGCTGGAGCTCGCGATCGGCACAGGGCGGGTGGCGATCCCGCTCGCTGCCCGAGGACTCTCCGTGACCGGGATCGAGCTGTCGCAGCCGATGGTCGACCAGTTACGGCGCAAGGTGCCCGCGACGGAGCTGCCGGTCGTCACCGGTGACATGGCCACCACGGCCGTCCCCGGCCGGTTCTCGCTCGTGTATGTCGTGTGGAACAGCATCGGGAACCTGTGCACCCAGGAGGAGCAGGTGCAGTGCTTTCGCAACGCCGCCCGCCACTTGTCGCCGGGCGGTCGCTTCGTCGTCGAGCTGTGGGTCCCAGGAATCCGGCGGTTCCCGCCGGGTCAAGCGGCGGTGCCGTTCGAGGTGACCGACCGGCACGTCGGCTTCGACACCTATGACATGGTGACGCAGCAGGGCACCTCTCATCACTTCCGCCGGCTGGACGAAGGGAGCACGCGGTACGGATACAGCAACTTCCGCTACATCTGGCCTGCCGAGTGTGACCTGATGGCGCGGCTGGCCGGCATGGAGCTGGAGCAGCGTGTGGCGGACTGGCATGGTGCGCCCTTCACGTCCGACAGCGAGAGCCACGTGTCGGTCTGGCGCAAGCCGCTCGTCGCCCCTGATCAGGGGTGGTAGTGAGGTGTCGGCTCGACGGTGCTGCGCCGGGCCCAAGGCGTGTGAGCGGATTCGGCGGACACATCGTCGGTGGTGTCAGGCCAGAGCCTGCGTGATCGCGGCTGCGCCGGCGGACATGAGCTCGCGCACGCGGGGAGCGATCTCGTCAGGGAGTACGTCGACCGTCCATACCAGCTGAGTGCCTGCGCCACGGGCCTCGACCTGCATGACTGCATGGTGGTGCTGCATGCCAAGGCCCGACTCGATGACCGCGTAGGCGAGTCGCCGGCGTTCGTCATCGACGTCGACGATCAGCTCACGGGCGACAGCACCGTTGGCGAAGGTGACCGTGCGGGTGCGGTCGGTGAGCTCGCAGGCGGTGACAAATCCGGGTGACAGCTCGATGTGCGGACTTCCTACCGCGCGCACGGCGGCCCACACTCGGTCCGGCGTAGCGCTGAGAGGAATGGAGAGGTGGATGCTGGTCAATGTCGTCTCCTTGTGTCTGTTGCTCTTCGGCCCGGGCTGAGCCGTCTGTCTTCGCTCACATCGTCGCCGCCGTCGGTCCCGCCTTCTCGCGCCCGGGCAGCAGCGTGGCGGCGAGGACGAGGCTGGCGGTGTAGCCGACGATGAGGGCCACAAGGACGCCCCGCATGCCGGACAGGTCGGTGCCGCCGGTGACCGGGAGGGGGATGGGCTGCTGACGGAAGAAGATGTAGCCGAGTACTGCCGCACAGACCGCTCCGCCGAGCTGGAGTGCGGTGTTGAGCAATCCGGAGGCGGCGCCGGCGTCGGACAGTCCGACCCGGCGAAGCACGACGTCGACCAGGGTCGGCGCGACCATGCCCATGCCCAGAACAGCCCTTCCCGACTGACCGGGCCCAGAAGCTGGACGAACTAGGTAAGACAGTGCTCACGGCTCGTGGTCATCAGCCAAGAGCCGGATGGGTGGACGGCACCAGGGTGACGAGGGTGTGCCCCGCGTGGATGCCTGCTCAGCCTTCGTCGCCGTATCGGGCGTAACGCTCCGCGGTCCACCAGTGGCTGTAGGTGGGTGCCTGCGGCCAGCCGTCGGGGACGTCCTGCCATTCCTCCTGTCGGCCGTAGGGGAGCAGGTCGAGCAGCGGGAACGTGTGGCTCAGCTGCTCGGTGCCGCGGCCGGCGGTGTGCCAGGTGCGGTAGGCGGTGTCGCCGTCCCGCAGGAACACGTTGACTGCGAAGCCGCCCCCTGGCGGCGCACCCATGTCGCTTCCGAAGGAGCTGCCGGCGGTGGAGTACCAGTCCATCGCGTTGCCGACCAGCCGCTTGTACGCCAGGGCCTCCTCGATCGGCCCCTGGGTGACGATGACGAAGCGAGCGTCGTAGTCGTCGAGGAACTCCAGCTTCCAGAACTGGGAGGTGAATCCGGTGCAGCCCGGGCACTGCCACCTCTGTCCTGACGCCCACATGTGGTGGTAGACGATCAGCTGGGCTGCTCCGTCGAAGACTTCGACGAGTCGGACGTCCCCGTCCGGCCCCTGCAGGACGTAGTCCGGCAGCTGCACCATCGGCAGCCTTCGGCGCTGAGCGGCGATGGCGTCGAGCTCCTTCGTGGCCGCCTTCTCGCGGGTGCGCAGCTCATCGAGCTGACGCCGCCAGGTGGGCTCGTCGACAACTGGAGGTAGTGGCTTGGCGGTCATGTCGGCATCTCCTCGCCGAGGCTTGGGTTGTGGCGTGCCGGTGCGGCACCTCGCAACCCCTACAGACCCCCCGAGCGCACGAGAATCATCGGGCGTCCGACCTCTGGGGTGGAACGGCTGTTCGATCTCCAGGATCGCCCTGCCCCATAGGTCAACCGAACGCCGAGTACGAGACCGACGGCAACGACATGTCGATCTTCACGACGGTCAAACAACCACGTGTCCGTCGCCATGACGCAGGTGTCGCAGCGTCTGCGCGAACGACCACTCCCCGTCCACCGACACGTCGACCGCGCGCATCACCACCCCGGACAGGTCAGTCCTGACGAACCGGGCACCGCGCAGGTCCGCGTCGACGAACTGCGCTCCCTGCAGGTCGTCGGATCGGGTGAAGGCTGCCATGCATCCTCCTCATCGAGCGACGCCGTCGGCCCGCTCTGGGCGGTGCCAAGAGGTCAGCGCAGGTTCATCGAACCGGATATGTCTGGCTCCCAAGGCAGTTCGGCGTCCGCGGCGATGCGTCGGTCGAGGGCGTCCGCGACGTCCTCGGGCCACGGGGCCGTGCGGCGGGTCTCCATGTCGATGTGGAGGAAGATCTCCTCCATGACGAAGCTCAGTCGCTTGTGTGACTCGTCGAGCAGGTAGACCAGAGCGTGTGCAGCCCGCTCAGCACGTCCGAGCAGCCGCACACGCGCCGACATCCTGTCGCCGGTGCGCAGCTCGGCGAGATAGGTCAGATGGTGCTCGGCGGAGAAGCACGCGTGCCCACTGGCCGGCCAGTTCTGGGGAATCCCCTCCTCGACCAGCGCCTCGTCGAGCCCCTCACTGGCGATGCCGGTGTAGTGACGGACGTTGAGGTGGCCGTTGACGTCCTCGAAAGCGACCGGGACCGGCTGTTGGACGTACGCCGGCAAGGCCTCGAGCTGTTCGTACGTGGGGTGCGGTGCTGTCACGAGGCGTGACGATACCCGCCCGGTCCTGACCCGCCTGCAGGCAACCGCCGCCTCGCTCGCGGGAGTAGGCTCCACTGGCCGGATACAAGAGGGGTGTGACATGACGGCCAGCCGATCTGCTCGTGAGAGGAAGGCCGCCTCCGAGGCCGGTCCTCTGGCGAGGGTGAAGATCGACCTCGACGCGGACAAGCGGTTCGTCTACAAGATCAGCTGCTCCGAGTGCGTCGTCAGGGGTGGCCGCAGCTGGTCGGCCTATCGCCCCGGCGGGGACAACGGGTTCATGGCGGCGATGGACCGGTGGGTCCTTCACCTGAACGAGAAGCACCCAGGGAGCGACGCGCCGTGCATGGAGTTCCTGTCGGCTGCTCAGCAGCGCTTGCACCTACGGCGCGAGGAGCGGGAAGCGAACCGAACCGGCCCGTCGTCCGAGCTCGACACCTGACGAGCCGGGGTCCGTCCGGCGGGCGGCGCTGTCTACCCTCGACCTGTGTCGACCCTGCCAGCTCTGGTCCGTGTTCTCGCCGCGGTGGCCATCGTGGCCCTCCTGACGACCTCGTGTGTCGGTGAGCCCTCCGGAGGTTCCGCTCGGGGAGCAGACTCCGATGGTTCCGCCCCGGACCCGGCTGCCTCCGAGCCCTCCGTCCCGTCGGACGACCCGTTGCCATGGGGACCCACGGAGGCGGAGCTGGCGCAGGCGCAGGCGATCGTGCGCTCGATGTCAGCAGCCGAGCTGACCGGGCAGGTCATCGTCGGCCGGTGGCACGGGAACGACCCGGCGACGGCGGCTGGCATGGTCGAGGACCACCACCTGGCCGGAGTGCAGCTCACCGGCGACAACATCGTGGACCGGGCCCAGGTGGGCGCGACCACTGCCGCCGTGGCCGAGGCGTTCGAGCGGACCGGCCGAAGGTTCCCGCCGATCATCGGCGTCGACCAAGAGGGCGGGGTGGTCGCCCATCTACGTGGGATCACCGCCGACTTCCCCTCCTTCGCCACGGCCGGGGCAGTCGTCGCGAAGGAGGGGCTCCAGGGTCGTCGTACCGTCCGAGCCGCCATGCGGGCGAAGGCGCTCGAGCTGCGTGAGCTCGGCTTCACCTGGGTGTTCGCGCCGGTCGCCGACGTGACCATCGGCGAGGCCGATGTGACGATCGGCAGCCGGTCCGCGTCGTCGGACCCCGAGGTCGCCGCCGCCGCCGTGAGCGCGGCTGTGGAGGGATACGTCGACGCCGGGCTCGTCTCGACGACCAAGCACTTCCCGGGCCACGGGGCAGCCACCCAGGACAGCCACGAGACCCTGCCCGAGATCGACGTCAGCCGCAAGGAGCTGGCCGCTCGCGAGCTCCCCCCGTTCCGTGCCGCGGTGCGGGCCGGTGCCCCCGCAGTGATGATGGGGCACCTCGACGTCACGTCCCTGGCGCCCGGCGTCCCTACCAGCCTCGCCCCGGAGGCCTACGACCTCCTCCGCAACGACCTCGGGTTCGAGGGGGTGGCGATCACCGACTCACTCGGGATGGGTGCTGTCATCTCCCACGGCCGTCCCGCGGTCGACGCACTGGCCGCCGGCGCCGACCTGCTACTGATGCCGGCTGACACCCCGCACACCCACGGTGTCTTGACGAGAGCGGTCCGACAGGGCGACCTCAGCCGTGAACGGGTCGAGGAAGCCGCGGCCCGGGTGGTCGCAGTCCAGCTCTGGCAGCAGCGCATGAGTGGCGAGCGGCCGGTCCCTGCCGACGCCTCCGAGCGCGCCGCGGCGGCAGCCCAGGACCTGGTCGCCGCGGCATCCTGACTGCGCTGTCGGGGCCGGGGTCTCGAGCTCACGCAGTTCGACGCCCGGACAGCTGCGTGAGGTACGACCGACAACTGAGGCCGGATCAGACCCAACCGGACGCGCGTCGTCGGCGTCCTTCTAGGTATGAACGCAAGGTGGACGCGATGAGCAGCCAACCCACGGACGCGGAGTTCTCCGAGTTCGTCGCCGCCGTGTGGGGGTCCTTGTACCGGACGGCGTACCTCATGGTCGGCAACCACGCGGTGGCCGAGGACCTTGTGCAGACCGCGATGACCAACACCTACGCCTCGTGGCACAAGGTGCGCGAGCTGGGAGCAGCCCGGGCCTACGCGCGGACCGCGGTCGTGCGCTCGGCCACGTCATGGTTCCGCACGAGGGCGCGACGGCGTGAGCACATCACCGACGACCTCCCCGAGACGCCGTACTTCCCCGACCACTCGACCCGGCCTGTGCTCCTCGACGCGCTCCGGCACCTGCCGCCCCGTCAGCGGGCCGTCGTGGTCCTGCGCTTCTACGAGGACCTGAGCGTCGCACAGGCCGCCGACGCCCTCGGGTGCAGCGAGGGCACCGTGAAGAGCCAGACCTCCGCGGCCCTCAGCAAGCTCCGGATCCTCCTCGGCGACACCGTCGTCCCCAGCATCGAAGGGATCCCGTCATGACCGACGAGCTCCAGCACCTCCTCCGGGAAGAGGCAGAACGGCTCGACGTCCCGCCTCCCCCGATCGATGCGATCCTGGCCGGCGGTCGGCGACGCCGCCGCGGCGACCGGGCTCGTGGCGCGCTCGCGGTCGCCGCCTCCGTGGTGGTGGCCGGCGGGCTCGTCGTCGCCGGGCTCGTCGCCGACGACGGGAATCGCCGGGCCCCGGCCCCTGCGGGGACACCGGCTCCTGGGCCCTCGACTGGGTCGAACGTGCCTGACGGCCCTCTCGAGGTGTCCGGTTCCGGCGTGGGGGCCCAGCCGTTCGGCACTGACGCCGACGATGTGCTGGCCGCTGTCACCGCTCGCTTCGGCGAGCCGGACCTGACCGTGGGCCCGAAGCGGTACTCCCGTATCCCCGGCCAGGATGCCTGGTTCGAGGATTCCGACGACCCGCTGTCGCCGAGCTGGGAGTACCCGGTCGCCTCGGTGACCTGCTGGGAGGTGTTGTGCCTGATCTTCGGCGGGGACGACCCTGACACGCTGAGGCTGCGAGGCTGGGAGCTGGCGGAGTACCGCCGCTGGTCCGGGTCCGAGCAGCCGGAGGCCGACCGGCTGCCGGACGTGCGCCTTGCCGGCTCCGGCGTCGGGCTCGGCGACAGCTGGGAGAGGCTGCACGATGCATACCCGAGCACCGTCGTGGGAGGCGCCGAAGGAGGCTCCGCGGCCGTCCGGAACACGCCATGGGCCGGCGTGTTCGACGGTGCCGCCACCTGGCGTCTCTCGGGTCACTGGGACTACACCCGCCCGACCCAGGCGCCAGACGGCGCGGTGGTGACCCGCCTGTCAGCCGGTGAGGGGCCGGAACCGGGCTGCTGCTGAACCGTACGCCGCCCGCTGCGCATGCGAACGGCTGCTGTGGGTAGGCCGGGGGGATGGAGAAGGTCGATGCGAGAGTCGTGCCGTCGCGCATCAGCGGAACGCACGAGGGGGTAGGCACACGATGAGGCCGCCGGCCGACATCGCGGTCGTCGGTGCGGGCATCGTGGGCCTGAGCACGGCGTACGCGCTCCTCGAGCGAGGCGTCTCCGTCGACGTCTACGAGCAGGGCACGCCCGGTCGCGGCCAGTCCGGCGGTGAGTCGCGCATCTTCCGGCACGCGCACGACGACCCCCGCCTCGTCGAGGCCGCGATCGAGAGCCGTGCGGTGTACGACCGCTGGAGCGAGCGGCTCGGTGTCGAGCTCGTGTCCTCGGATGGTGCGGTCGCGGTCGGGCCCGCCGTCGAGAGCCGGCTTCCACTGCTGGAGAAGGCCGGCGTCCCGGCGCGCCGGGTGGACGGCGCGGAGCTCACCGAGCTCATTCCGTTGCTTGCGCCGTACGAGGGACCGGCGATGCTCGACGAGCGCGGTGGCTCGATCAGGACCACCGCCGCGATCCGCGCGCTCACCGGCGCCCTTGGCGACCGACTCGTCGACGACGAGGTGATCGCTCTCCGTACGGTCTCCGGCGGGGTCGAGCTGCGAAGCGGAGGCGTCACCCAGCGGTACCGGCGGGTGGCCGTGTGTGCGGGGCGGGACACCGCGCGGTTGGCGGCCGGCGTGGGCCTGTCGCTGCCGGTCCGGAAGTCCGCACACGTCCGCGTGACCTTCGCAGTGCGCGACACCGCCCCGGTCAGGCTGGCCACGTTGCAGGACTCCAGCGGTGAGTTCGGCGAGACGGGGGTGTACGCCGCAGCGGTTCCGGGCAACGGCGCTTACGCGGTGGGCCTCAGCATCACGACCGGGGCTCGCGACGACAACAGCCTGCGGGCGCCCGACGAGCTAGCCGACCTCGCACGCAGGGCGACCCAGTACGTCGAGCGGGCGCTGCCCGGTCTGCGCCCCGAGCCGGTCGACGTACGACACTGCTGGGTCACCGAGCTGCCCTGGGGCGAGGACGCGCTCGCGGTCTGGGAGTACGAGGGCATGCTCTTCCCTGTCGGGCACAACTTGTTCAAGCAGGCGCCCGGGCTCGGCTGCAGGGTGGCCGACGTCGTCGTGGGTGAGCCGCTCCTGGAGTGCCTGCGGCCGCAGAGCCGGCTCGGTACGACCTGAATCGGACCGATCGTTCCTGTTCGACGGGTCCAACGACCCTTCGGGAGGGGGCCAGCGCGTCCTAGCGTCGAAGCATGCAGACGACGAAGAACCCATTCCGCCGGCTCCGCACGCACAAGGCGCGACCGGCTTCGGAGCACCTGGTCTCCGACGGCCGCGTCGGCTGTCCGCGCTCCGCCGTCGGCGAAGTGGACCTGGACCGCTGCCTCTCGTGCCCGCTCCTCAGTGAGATCAAGGTCGACGACGACGGCCGGACCTGGCTGAGCTGCAAGCCTGCGTCGCGCCTGCTGACCGCTGCGGAGCTGCGGGCCATCTAGCCACCAGGCCTGAAAAGGGCCCGTGACCGGTGTCGTCGTCCCGGTTACGGGTCCCTCAGCGCAGGGAGTAGGCGGCGAGCGAGACGCCGGTGTAGTGCGCCGCGAAGGCCACGACGGTCAGGAAGTGGAAGACCTCGTGGAAGCCGAACCACTGCGGGAACGGGTTCGGCCGGCGTAGCCCGTAGACCACCGCACCCACCGTGTAGACGAGGCCGCCCGCGGCGAGCAGCGCAACGACCTCCTTGCCGGGGTAGCGGGCGAACTCGTCGGCGAAGAAGACTGCGGCCCAGCCCAGCGCCACGTAGACCGGCGTGTACACCCAGCGGGGTGCGTCGGGGCGGAGCAACCGGAAGGCGATGCCAAGGGCGGCACCACCCCAGGCGACGCTCAGCAGCACCACGCGGTCGTGTCCGTCGAGCAGCATCAGGCTGAACGGCGTGTAGCTGCCTGCGATCAGCACGAAGATGCTGGCGTGGTCCAGGCGGGTGAGCACGATCTCCGTGCGCCGCGACCAGCCGCCGCGGTGCATCGTCGCCGAGACGCTGAACAGCAGCAGCGCGCTGGCGGCGAAGACCGCCGACCCGATCCGGGGGATGCCTGCAGGGGCGAATGCCACGAGGAAGATCCCGCCGACGAGGGCGACCGGTGCGGTCGCGGCGTGCAGCCAGCCGCGCATCCTCGGCCTCACCTCGGCGACCGCGTCGGCCACGTGCTGGCCGAGGTCGTGTGCCGCCGCGGCGCCGTCGGAGAGATGCATTTCCTCTTGATACCCGTTTGTGGTGACGCCCAAAACCATGGTCCAGACGGTCCCGCGGCGGGGCGGCCGGCGGTTCACCGGACCGGCGTGGAACCGCCGGCCACCTCGTAGGACCACAGCTCGCTGCTGACGCCGACCGGCCGCTCCCCGCCGTGCCCGTGGCCAACGCCTTCGCCCCCGGCGCCGCGGTGACCGTGGGCGAAGGCCGGCGAGGTCATCCACGCCTGGAAGGCCTCCTCGTCGCGCCAGCGGGTCACGACCAGCCACGTGGTCCGGTCGTCGGTGGGCTTGAGCAGCTCGAAGCCCTCGAAGCCGTCCTGGTCGTCCACTGCACCGGCGCGGGCGGCGAACCGCTTCGCCAGCTCGTCTCCGCTGTCGGCGGGCACGGTGATCGCGTTGATCTTGATGACACTCATGCCGCGATGATGCCAGGAGGCTGTACGTCGAGCCGCCCGGCCGTCCGGAGAGCCCCGGGTCACGCCGGAGGCAGGAGAGCCCGCGTGGCCTCGTCGAGGATGCCGGCCACCGGCACGCCCGGCGAGCGTCGTCCCGCCTGGCTGTTGCTGAGCCCGGACCCGGACCTCGCGGCCGACCCGTGACCGGTCTCGCCGTCAAGGCGTGCGATGCAGCCAGGAAAGCATCTCCGGCGGAGCCATGAGCCTCGTTCGAGCGTGGTACTGCGCTCGTTGTGCCGAGGTGAGCAGTGACTCGCCCGCGCCTGACCTCCCCTCCCGGAAGAACGCTTGATGGCTCTTGAGGACTCCGGAGGGGTCGGGGACAACGAGGTCTGCCCGGGCCTTCATCCGCTCGAAGGTGGCGCCTTCAACGAGGCGCGGCCAAGCCTTCTCGGGAACGTCGATCTCGAGCCGTGCCGCGAGCTGTCGCATCTGGCCCGGAAGGTCGTAGCGGAGGTCGTCGTAGTGCACGAGGATCACGTTCCCGTCGTGGCGGCGGCTCCACGCTCCCCTGAGGTGCCACAGGACCCCGGGCAGCGAGTCGAGCTGCTCTCGAGGGTCACAGTCGGCATCGATCCAGGCTTGGAGCCACTCGTGGACAGGTGGCCGCGGGCGGCGAGCGGTCCAGGGCCGGCCGGTGAGCTCAGCGATGCGTGCTCGGTCGAGGTTCGCGGACTGGTGGTACAGAGAGACGGCCATGTCCAGCGGATGCCGGGCCACGACGATGTAGGTCACTCCGGGGTGCCCGGGGATCCCGTCCAGAGGTGTGTGCGTCTTGATGAACCGTCGGTGGTCCTGGGCGTCGAGCGGCGCGAAGACCTCGGCTCGAGGGATGACGAGCCAGTCGAGCCACGGCGACAGGCTCGACAGGCGAGCGGGCAGGTCCGCCGTCTGGAAGACGAGAAGGGCGCAGATCATCTGCATCCACGTCGTGCCAATCTTGGAACGAGTGCTGATGACGATGTCGTCAGCTCGGAAGGGGAAGTCGTACCACCGTCGGCTGTCCTCGTCGGCGGAGCGGTAGCGATACGGGAGGTCACCCACGCCTCGATCCTAGGTACTCGCCTCCCGTACGTGCTCGACGGAGCCGGCTGAGCCGGCCGGACGAGGGGTACGACGGTCACCCCGACAGCAGGCCGGCAGGACGCGCACGTGACAGGCCGAGGACCACCGGAGCCGGTGCAACGACGAGGACGAGAGAGGAACCAGCCACGAGGTGGTGAGCCGAGCCGGGCAGATGTCACAGGCCCTGCTTCTCGAGGAGGACGTCGACGTCGAGCCCCTGGCCACGAGCGACCGCCGCCGCGAACACCTCCGGCTCGAGCCGCGGCCGCACCAGCTGCTCACGCACGAGGACGTGGTGGATGAAGCCGGCGGTGTCGCGCTGGAGTGCGCCAGCGGCGGCGCCGACCAGCTCGGCGGCCGCCTCCCACTGGTCGTGGCAGGCGGCGGCGTAGCCGAGCGCGAGCACGCAGTCGGCCTCTGCGCGTCGCCCCTCGGCCTCTGCCCTGCGACGTGAGCGCCTGAGCTGGGGAAGGTAGTCCTCACCCGTGGCGATCCTGGACAGCGCACCCCAGTACATGGTGAGCCAGTTCTCCTGCAGCCCGCTGTCCATCAGGTTGGCGAGCTGCGTGTCCATCAGGCGGCGCAGGCGCGGTCCGTCGCGGTCGACCAGGGCGACCAGGCTGGCGGCCCAGATGCAGATGTAGCGGTCGTAGTCGCCTCCGGAGTCCGCGCCGACCAGGGCACGTACCTCGTCGTCGAGCCCCTCGGTGACGCCGAGCAGACGCTGCGCGACCACCCGGAACGCACGGGCAAGGCGCTCCAGGCCCGGCTCGCCCGCTTCACGCGCCCGGGCGGCTGCCTCATCGAGCCGCGCTGCCGCTCGCTGCGGCGTGACGAGGTTGGCCATCGCGCCGTAGATGGCCGCGACCACCGTAGCGCCGGGGTCGTCGAGCTGCGCCGCGAGCGCTGTGGCCTGCTCCGCGGCGTCGCGCATCATGCGCGGGTCACCCGAGCCCAGCCCCACGTCGGCCGTGAGGATCAGCGTCCACAGGCGGTCGGGTGGCAAGAGCTCGCGGGCACCTAGCTCCGCCACCCAGCGTCGGCCCTCGGCGTACGAGACGGCGTTCCGCCAGAGCGTGCTGATGCCGAGCGCGACGTCGACCGCCGCGGAGAGGTCACCCGCCTCCAGGCTCGACTCGAAGGCCAGCCGGACGTTCTCCAGGTCGTCACGGCTGCGAGCCGCCAAGGAGGCAGACAGCCAGGCGCGGACCCGCGGGACCGCGGCGGACCGGGCAACCACGTGACGGCGCAGCAGCTCGGTGACCTCGGCTCGGAGGCCGGAGTCGTCGAGGCGGCGGGCCGCGAAGAGCCGGATGGTCTCCAGCAGCCGGTAGCGCCGGTTGACCGGCTCGTGCACGACCAGGTTCTTGGCGACGAGGTCGCCGAGCAGGTTGGTCACGTCCCCGCCGGCGGGCCCCTCCGCGATGGCCCGGGCGGCGTCCAGGTCGAAGCTCGCAGGGAACACGCCGAGGCGGTCGAAGACCCTACGGGCGTCCTCGGACAGGAGGCGGTAGCTCCACTCGATCGTGGCGCCGAGCGCGGAGTGCCGCGCCCCCGCCTTCGGTCGTCCACCGACCAGCAACGTCAGCCGGTCGTCCAACCGCTCGACCAGCTCCTGCAGGCTCAGGTGGCGGAGCTGTGCCGCGGCCAGCTCGATGGCCAGCGGGAGCCCGTCCAGGCGCTCGCACAGCTCGACCACCCTCGGGTCGTCCGCCGCCGCGACGCCCGGCCCTGCCGCGGCGACGGCGCGCTCGACGAAGAGCTCTGAGGACTCCGACCCGAGGGATCCGATCCGGTGCACCGCCTCACCGTCGATCCGCAGGGGTTCACGGCTGGTGACGAGGATTCGTGCCTCCGGACCCGCGTCGAGAACGGCGTCGACGAGCGCAGCACTGGCATCGAGGAGGTGCTCGCAGTTGTCCAGCACCAGCAGCACCGTCCGTGGGCCCAGGGTCGCCGCCAGAGCGCCGGGATGGACCGCGCCCTCGCCCTGCACGCCGGCGGCCTCGGCGACGGCGCGGGTGACGTCTGCGTCTTCGCGCACCGGTGCCAGCTCGGCCAGCACCACCTCGGTGTCCCCGTCCGAGCCAGGAGCGGCGACGCGGCGAGCCAGCGCCAGCGCCAGGCTCGACTTGCCCGCCCCTCCCGGCCCGGTGATCGTCACGATCCGGTGGGTGCGCAGGAGCGCGTCGATGCTCAGCAGGTCGGCGTCCCGTCCGATCAACCGGGTCCGCGGCGCGGGCAGGGGACTGCCCCTGGCGTGAGCCGGCGGCCCGGGAGACACGGACCTCTGCGCGGGAACGGCGGCCTCGAACGGTAGTGACTCGGCGGTCTTCCGAAGGGCCGCGGCCGCCGGTCCAGGGTCGACGCCGAGCTCGCGACGGAAGAGCTCGGTCATCCGGTCGAGTGCACGCAGTGCCGGCTGCCGCTGCCCCCGCTCGACCCGCTCGTGGACCAACAGGAGGTGCGCCTCCTCGTCGAGGGGCTCGGCAGCGACGAGCTCCTCGTAGCGGCCGGCGGCTCTCAGCAGCTCCAGGTGGCGCAGCCGGAGCCGTTCGCGGGGCTCCTCGGTCCAAGGCTCGTACAGGTCCTCGGGCAGCAAGGTGCCCGCGTACAGCGCTGCGGCCTGGGCAGCCTTCTCCTGGTCCTCGGCGTTCCGCGCGGCGTCGGCAGCGCGGTCGAACTCGTCGACGTCGAGCGTCACGTCTGCGGTGGGGAAGAGCGACACCATGCCGCCGGCGAGGACCACCGCATCCCGCGAGCCCGTCGCAGTCCGGGCGTAATGGGCGGCCACGTGCAGCCGGGGGGCGGCCTCGTCGAGGAGCAGCTCCGGCCACAGCACGTCGACCACCTGCTCACGGAGCATGCGACGCCCCGGCTGCAGCGCCAGCAGCTTGACGAGGCTCGCCGCGGAGCGCCTCTGCCAGCTCCGGGCCGGCACCTGTCGGTCGTCCACGGACACGTCGAAGCCGCCGAGCAGACGGATGTGTACGCGGTGCACGGTCACCCGGTCGCGGTCGTGAAGCGGGACCCCTCTACCGGCATCGAGATCACCTCCGGATCGACGCGCATCAGGCCACCCGACCAGCGCACTCACAAGTAGACTGCCGGGCCCGGTCCCCGGCAATGCCGCGCCAAGGGGGTTTCGGGGACAGTCACCGGGGCCGGTGGCGTCCCGCCCGTCAAGGCACACGTCAGCGGCGCCGCCGGGCCGACCTAAGATCTCGGGAGGACGACCCCCGGCGGATTGGTGGACGAGATGAGCGACGAGAAGATCCTGGTCATCGACGGCGCACGCACGCCGATCGGCAGCTTCGGGGGAGTGTTCAAGGACGTCCCGGCGCACGAGCTCGGCGGCATCGCGGGAAGGGCTGCGCTCGAGCGCGCCGGCGTGGGGCCCGATGACATCGACGAGGTCGTGATGGGCTGCATAGGCCAGGTAGGCCCCGACGCGTACAACGCCCGGCGGGTGGCGGTCGAGGCGGGGCTCCCCAAGCGCACCCCGGCGTACACCGTGAACCGGCTCTGTGGCTCCGGCCTGCAGGCGGTCTGGTCGGCCGCGATGCAGATGCGCTGGGGCGGCGTGGACCTCGCGCTGGCCGGTGGCGACGAGAACATGACCCGGATGCCGTTCTACGACTTCGGCGCGCGGTCCGGCTACAAGCTCGGTGACCGGAAGCTGGTCGACGGCACGGTGATGATGCTGACCGACCCGTTCCACTCCATCCACATGGGTGTGACCGCGGAGAACGTCGCCCGCAAGTACGACGTGTCACGTGAGGCGCAGGACGAGTTCGCACTTCTGTCGCAGCGTCGCGCCGCGTCCGAGGCCGCGAAGGCGGCGTTCGCCGAGGAGATCACCCCCGTCGAGGTCGGTGGCCGCAAGCCGTTCACGGTGACCGAGGACGAGCACCCCAAGCCCGAGACCACGTTGGAGACTCTGGCCACGCTGCGCCCCGCGTTCGAGAAGGAGGGCTCGGTCACCGCCGGCAACGCGTCCGGGATCAACGACGGCGCTGCCGCACTGGTGCTCGCGCGGGAGTCGGTCGCGGCCGAGCGCGGGCTGACCGGCATGGTCTCGCTGGAGGCGGTGGCGACCGCCGCGATGGAGCCGGAGCTGATGGGGTACACGCCCGTGCTGGCGCTGAACAACCTGTTCAAGATGACCGGTACGACGGCCGCCGACATCGACACCATCGAGCTCAACGAGGCCTTCGCCTCCCAGGCGGTGGCCGTGATCCGCGACGCCAAGCTCGACCCGGAGAAGGTGAACCCCTACGGCGGGGCCATCGCGCTGGGTCACCCGGTCGGTGCCACCGGCGCGATCCTCAGCCTCCGCGTCGCCAAGGACCTCGTCCGCCGGGACCTCGAGCTCGGCATCGTCACGATGTGCATCGGGGGCGGTCAGGCGCTCGCCGCGCTGTTCCGCCGCGTCTCCTGATCTCGGCGCCGTACGGGCGGGCGGCGCGGGGCGCGAACGCCACCAACCGGGCACAAGGGGCGATAGCGACGTACCGTGGTCACCCGGCGGAGTGACGCACGGAAAACAGGGGGATCCGGACCAGTATTCCCGGCCCCGGAACCGGGTAACCACCTGTATGACCTGGCTTTACAGCGCTGGACATACTGGAGGAATGAACCGTCGCTTCCTGCGCAGCCGCTACGCCCCGGCACCCCGGTACAACGGGATGGCCGTCGACCGGCAGCCGGCGGTGGTGGCGACCGCGGTGACGATCACCGCCCTCGCGGTGCTGAACGTCATGAAGCACACGATGCCGTCGGCCTCCGTCGTCATCGGTGCCACCGCCACGGCGGGGCTCCTCGCGGTCGCCCGCGCCAGCGGACTGTCCTGGGCGCAGCTCGGCCTGAGCCCCGACCGGGTCCGGCACGGCCTGGTCTGGGGACTCGGAGCGATCGGTGCGGTCGGAGTGGTCTACCTGGTCGGCCTGGCGATCCCCTTGACGCGCGGCGCGTTCCTGGACGCCCGCTACCAGCTCGAGGCCTCCGACGCTCTCAAGACCGCCCTCATCGTGATCCCGATCGGCACCGTGCTCTTCGAGGAGGTCGCCTTCCGCTCCGTGCTCTGGGGCATGCTCAAACGCCACATGAGCACCGCCCGCACGGTCGTGGTCTCCTCAGCGCTCTTCGGGCTCTGGCACATCCTCCCCTCGCTCGACTTCGCCGCTGCCCACGGCATGGGGGAGAAGGGCACGAGCACGGGGGCGACCGCCCTCGTCGTACTCGGCACCGTGCTGTTCACCGCCGCAGGCGGCGCGGTGGCCGGCGAGCTGAGGCGCCGCAGCGGAAGCGTCCTGGCCAGCGCCGGGATGCACTGGGCCACCAACGGCCTCGGCGTCCTGTTCGGCCTCATCGCCTGGCGCATCGTCACCTCGTAGCTCCCGCCCCCCGAATATTCACCGGCGGTCCCTGGGACCGGCTGGGATGATCGAGGTGTGGGCAAGGTTGACTCCGTCATGCAGCGTGTTCGTGCGCCGCTGCCTGCTCTGCCTGCCCTCGACCGGATTCCGTACACCCACCGTCGTCGGGTCTCCCCACCCCAGGAGAGAGAGCCGCTGAGCCTGCCGGGTGTGGCCGGGGCGCTGCTGTTCGGCGCGATCTCCTTCACCCCCTCCCTGGCCCCACGCGACTGGCTGCTCCAGGGGATCGTGAACGGGCTCAGCGCGGCGATCGGCTACGGGGTCGGCGTCTTCGTGGGCTGGGTGAGCCGGGTGTTCCTCCGGTGGTCGCCCTCCGACCGGCAGACCGCCAGGCTCTGGACCGCCCTCGGACTGGTCGGCTTCCCGGTGCTCGCTGTGGCGCTGTGGCAAGGGCAGCGCTGGCAGGAGGAGATCCACCTCCTGGTCGGGCTCGAGCCGCCGGACTCCTACGCCTGGGTCCGCATGCTCGTGCTCGCCGTCGCGCTCCTGCTGGCCGTGATCGGTGTGGCGAGGGCGCTGCGCTGGGCCGTCCGCAAGGTGACCGGCTGGCTCGACCGGATGATGCCGGAGGCGGTCGCCACCCCGGTGGCCATCCTCGTCGTCGCGCTCGTGCTGATGGGCGTGAACGACGGCATCCTCGGGCGCGGGCTGATGAGCGTGGCCAACTCCGTCTTCAGCGCGACGAACAGCGGCACCAGTCCGGGCACGTACCGGTCGATGGCCCCCGAGCGCTCCGGGAGCCCCGCCTCGCTGGTCTCCTGGGAGTCCCTCGGCCTGCAGGGGCGCGACTTCGTGGGCGGGGGCCCCGGGGTCGCCGACCTCACGGCCTTCTCAGGCGAGCAGGCCATGAGTCCCGTGCGGGTGTACGCCGGCCTGAGGTCGGCGCCGAGCACGCAGGCACGGGCCGACCTCGCGGTCCGCGAGCTGCGCCGTACGGGCGGCTTCGACCGTGAGGTGCTGGTCGTGGCCACGACCACCGGCACCGGGTACGTCGATCCCGCGGCCGTGGAGGCCGTCGAGTACATGTACAACGGAGACACCGCCAGCGTCGGGATCCAGTACTCCTACCTGCCGAGCTGGATCTCCTTCCTCGCCGACCATGAGAAGGCCAAGGTCGCGGCGCGGATCCTCCTCGAGACGGTCCACGAGGCCTGGTCGGCGCTGCCCGAGGCGGAGCGCCCGCTGCTGCTCACCACGGCCACGAGCCTGGGCGTCTTCGGGTCCGAGGCCACCTTCGAGGACGAGCAGGACCTGCTGGAGAGCACCGACGGGGTGGTCTGGGCGGGGCCGCCGAGCTTCAGCCCGCTGCACCAGCAGTTCGTCGCCGACCGCGACGAGGGGAGTCCCGCCTGGCGGCCCGAGTACGACGGAGGTGCCCACGTCCGCTTCCTCGCGGCACCTGACGACGCCTGGGACGACGGACGCCTCGCGCGCGGGGACGTGGTCTACCTGCAGCACGGGTCCGACCCGGTCACGCTCTGGAGCCCCCGGCTGGCCTACTCGCGGCCGGACTGGCTCGAGGAGGCCCGCGCCCCGGACGTCTCCCCGGACATGTTCTGGATTCCCGGCGTCACCTTCTGGCAGGTGACCGCCGACCTCGCCGCCAACTACGGGGTACCGGCCGGGCACGGCCATCGCTACGTGCAGATCTACGCGGACGGCTTCGCGACGGTGGCTGCGCCCGAGGGGTGGACCCACGCGGACTCCCTCCGGCTGCGGGCGCAGCTGAAGCGCAACGCCGTCGCCCGCGAGCGGACCATCAACGAGGCCGCTCCGTCAGCCGGATAGCGAGCTTGCGCAGCTCGGTGGCCCACAGCACCGAGCTGGCCATCGCCACGCAGACCAACCACTGCTCGAGGGAGAGCGGCGCCGTGCCGAAGGCCTGGTTGAGGACCGGCAGGTGGACGACCGCGACCTGTAACGCCGAGGAGAGCGCGACCGCGCCCCACAGCCATCCGTTCGCGAACACCCGGTGGAACGCCGTACCGCTCTCCGAGCGCGCGTTGAAGGCGTTGAACAGCTGGGCCAGCACGAGCACGGTGAAGCCCGCCGTCCTGGCCACGTCGAGCGACTCGTCGCCCTCGAGCAGGCCCGCCGGCAGGTAGAGGTCGATGGTCAGCAGCGTCGCCACCGCCATCACCAGGCCGACCCCGATCACCCCCCGCCACATCCGGCCGTCGATGACACGGTCGGACAACGAGCGCGGCGGCCGGCTCATCACGTCCTCGGTCTCGGGGTCGACCCCCATCGCGAGGGCGGGTGCGCTGTCGGTGAGCAGGTTGATCCACAGGATCTGCGTGGCCAGCAGCGGCAGCACGATCGCGCTCTCCCCGTGGGTGAGCCCGATGACACCGGCCAGGACGACGCCCAGGAAGACCGTGAGCACCTCGCCCATGTTCGAGGAGAGCAGGTAGCGCAGGAACTTCTTGATGTTCAGGAAGATGCCGCGGCCCTCGCGGATGGCCAGCACGATCGTCGCGAAGTTGTCGTCGGCGAGGATCATGTTCGCCGCTTCCTTGGTCACCTCCGTGCCGGTGCGTCCCATCGCGATACCGATGTCGGCGGACTTCAGCGCGGGCGCGTCGTTCACACCGTCGCCGGTCATCGCCGCCACCTTGTCGTCGGCCTGCAGCGCGTCGACGATGCGCAGCTTGTGCTGAGGGGTGACCCGCGCGTAGACCGACCGGTTGCGGACGATCTCGCGGAACTCGTCGTCGTCGAGCGCGTCGAGCTCCGCGCCGGAGACCGCGACCGGCTCCTCCACGATCCCGAGGTCCCCGGCGATCCGTGCGGCGGTGCTGGGATGGTCCCCGGTGATCATCAGCACCCGCACCCCCGCGCGGTGCGCCTCGGCGATGGCCTCGGCGGCCTCCTGGCGGGGCGGGTCGATGATGCCGACCATCCCGACGAACACGAGGTCGCGCTCGAGCGACTCGTCGACGTGCGGCGGCGTGGTGGTGACCTCCAGCGGCCGGTAGGCGACGCCGAGGGTTCGGAAGGCCTCCGCCGAGAGCCGTTCCACGTCGTCGAGCATGCGGGCGCGCCACGGCTGGTCGAGCGGCAGCACGTCGTCGCCGACCTGGATGTGGGTGCAGCGGTCCAGCAGGACGTCCGGAGCACCCTTGGTCACGATCGCGAGCTTCCCCGACCGCCGGCTGTCGGCCTCGAGGCTCGACATGAGCTTCCGCTCGGAGGTGAACGGGATCTCGGCCACCCTGCGGAACCGCTCCGCGCGCCGGTCCCGGGTGCCGACCTTCACCTCCGCGACGAGGAACGCAGCCTCGGTCGGGTCCCCCTGGATCGCCCACTCGCCGTCGACCTTCTCGAGGGTGGCGTCGTTGACGAGGCTCCCACCGCTGAGGACCCACGCGGTCTGCCGCCACAGGTCGCTGCCCTCCTCCAGCGGCTGCCCGTCGTGCTCCACACGCCCCTCGGGCCGGTAGCCGACGCCGGTGACGACCACCTCCCCGAGCGGCGTGACCACGCGCCCGATCGTCATCTCACCCTTGGTGAGCGTGCCGGTCTTGTCCGAGCAGACCACCGAGGCGGAGCCCAGGGTCTCGACCGACGACAGCTTCTTGACGATCGCGTTCTGCCTCGCCATCCGCTGCACGCCCAGCGCGAGCACCACGGAGAGAACCGTCGGCAGACCCTCGGGCACGGCGGCGACGGCGAGAGAGACGCCGAGCAGCAGCGCGGTGACGACGTCGTCGACGGTCTCGACGCCGAAGAACAGGAAGACCGTCGCCATCACCACGACCGCGATGGCGACCACCGCGATACCGAGCATCCTGCCGACCCGGGCGATCTCGACCTGCAGCGGCGTCGGCTCCTGCTCGGTCGCGTGCAGCAGCGTCGCGATCTGCCCCATCTGCGTGGCCATGCCGGTGGCGGTGACGACCGCGCGGCCCACACCCTGGGTGACCGCGGTCCCGTTGAAGACCATGTCCAGCCGGTCCCCGAGCGCGGCGGTCGAGGGCAGGGTCCGCGCGTCCTTGAGCACCGGCTCGCTCTCGCCGGTCAGGGACGCCTCGGAGACCTTCAGCGTCGCCGCGGACAGCAGGCGGGCGTCGGCGGCGACCGTGTCGCCCTCCCCGAGCAGCAGCAGGTCTCCGGGCACCAGCTCACGGGTGGGCACGCGCGACTGGACACCGTCACGGACCACCGTCGCCGTGGTCGCGGTCATCCGCTGCAGCGCCTCCACCGCGTGCTCCGCCCGGGCCTGCTGCGCGTAGCCGAGGACTGCGTTCAGCACGACGATGACAGCGATCACCACAGCGTCGAACGGCAGGCCCGCCGCGCCCTCGACCGCCCAGGCCGCCAGCGAGATCACGATCGCCCCGAACAGCAGGTAGATCAGCGGGTCGCGGAACTGCTCGACGAACTTCCGCCATGCCGGCACGGGCTTCTCGCCGGTGATCTCGTTGGGCCCCGTGGTCTCCAGCCGGCGCGCGGCCTCCTGGCCGCTCAGACCGAGGTCGGGATCGGTGCCCAGGAGGTCGACGACGGTCCGGGCCTCCATCGTCGACGGGTCGACGTCGACGTGCTCGATCGCCATGGGGCTTCCTCCGGCCGGTCGCGCGGGCGGCGTACGGCAGTGCCGCACCTCGTTCCACTCTGGCACCGCAGCGGCGTCCGTGGTGCGCAAACCGGTGTGACCTTCGAGGTCCACACCGCGGGCTGCCGCAGGGGCTTCCGGCACGCCACGACACAATGGCTGCTCCGCGCCTGAAGGGAAAACGCCTCCATGAGTCTTCTGGACAACCAGACCGTCGCCGTCCTCGGTGGGACCGGCCCGCAGGGACGCGGCCTGGCCCGGCGCTTCGCCGCCGCCGGCCTGCCCGTGGTGATCGGCAGCCGTAGCGCCGAGCGGGCCGAGAAGACCGCTGCCGAGCTCGCCGAGGCGACCGGAGGCCCGATCACCGGCGCCGCGAACGCCGACGCCGCCACCGAGGGCGACATCGTGATCGTCGCGGTGCCGTGGGAGGGCCACAAGGAGCTGCTGGTCGAGCTGGCGTCAGCGCTCGAGGGCAAGATCGTGGTCGACTGCGTGAACCCGATGGGCTTCGACAAGCAGGGCGCCTTCGCGCTGCAGGTGGAGGAGGGGTCGGCCGCGCAGCAGGCGGAGGCGGTGCTCCCGGCCAGCCGGGTCGTGGCGGCGTTCCACCACGTCAGCGCGGTGCTGCTCGAGGACCCGGCGGTCGACTCCATGGACACCGACGTGATGGTGCTCGGTGACGACCGGGAGGCCACCGACGTGGTCCGCGAGCTCGCGGGGAAGATCCCCGGCATGCGGGGCATCTACGCCGGCCGGCTCCGCAACGCGCACCAGGTCGAGGCGCTGACCTGCAACCTGATCAGCATCAACCGGCGGTACAAGGCCCACTCCGGCGTCCGCATCACCGACGTCTGACTGTTTACCAGGGGATGCAGGAAAACTGCCTCTTCCCATGGGGTTCATGCCGTGGGAAGAGACAGTTCTCCGTGGGAAGACGGCGCACGGGAGGTCTCAGAGGAAGCGACGTACCCCGGGGACGCGGCTGATCAGCAGCCAGGCGAGGGCGAACGACCCGGCGACCCCGCCGCCGGCTACGACGAGCGCCTTCACCTCGGCCGGAAGCGGCAGCGGGCGCATCACCACGGCCAGGACGGTGAGCACCAGCACCTGGACCACGAACGCGCCGAACGCGCTGCGCCGGACCGCGGGACTCACCCACCGCAGTCGCCGGTCGAGCCGGCGCTGGGCCACCGAAAGCAGCCAGACCGGACCCAGCAGGGTCAACACGGACTCGAAGCAGACGAACATCAGCGCGACCCAGTTCGGACCGCCACGCCACACGAACTCGTCGAGGGCGCCGACGAGCATCGCGCCGAGCATGGCCGCTGCGAACAGCGCCGCCGTGAGCAGAGTGAGGTTGCGGCACTGTCGGGCGAGGGTCCCGGGCACGGCCTCGAGCCACCCCTGGCGGTAGCCGACGATGCCGACCACGAACGCCGTGATGCAGGCCGGCCACTCCCAGAAGTTGAAGCCGCCGATCAGGCTCTCGCCGCCGACCGGGTAGACCAGCCTGATCAGGAAGGTCGTCGGCGCCACCACGGCTGCCGCCAGCAGCAGGTGGGTGACCCTGATCGGATGCGCTGCCGCTCGGCCCCGGGCGGCAGGCCGACGGACGGCGACCCAGCCCGCGTAGACCAGCGAGTAGACCAGCAGCACTCCGACGAACCACAGCGGGCCCAGGTCGACCTGGGGCGGGCTGCCGAGCAGCTCGTGGAAGAAGGAGCGGTCGGCGACGCCCAGGGGGCGCTCGAGCGAGTAGACCACGACGGGCTGCAGCAGTGCGACGTACACGATGAACGGGACGCCGAGCCTCAGCAGCCGGTCCTTCGCATAGGGACCCGGTCCCTTCCGGTCCACCGAGGGCGCGGTCAGCAGCCCCGCCACCAGGAAGAGCAGCGGGATCAGGAGGACCCCGAACGGCCCGACGACCATGAACAGCAGCCCCTGGGTGACCACCGAGAGCGTGACCTCGCGGACCTCGGTGTACCACCAGACGTCGAGCATCCCGGCGTAGCTCAGGACACCGTGGATCGCGATGACCCCCGCGATGAGGACGACCTTGAGGTTGTCGGGGTACAGGCGGCGCCCTGACGCCCAGCGCTCTGCCACCAGGCGCTGCCCCGCGGGAACGGATCTCGTCGGCCATGACCCACGAGCCCGACCTCGGGTCCTTGTGGTCATGAGGCAAGCGTCCGGCGGCCGAACGCCGGTCGACAGAGGACAAGGTCCCCGCTTCCGCACGGGGGATAGGCCCCCCGTGCTCGTCGAGATGACGGCCCGGCAGGCGATGCCCTGCGCGGGTGAGCGTCCCACCATGCCGGTTACTGTGAAGGACGTGACCCGACCGCAGCTCCTGCGCCGCACCCACCACGCGGCGGACTGGACCCTCGAGGAGCTGCTGGTCCACAAGGAGCGCACGGGCATCCGGGTCAGCCTGGTCCTCCCCGCGCGCGACGAGGCGGCCACCGTCGGCGCCATCGTGACCCGCGTCCGCGAGGAGCTCGTCGAGGCGGTCCCGCTGGTCGACGAGATCGTGGTCATCGACTC
This sequence comes from Nocardioidaceae bacterium, assembly GCA_035762105.1. Classification (GTDB taxonomy): domain Bacteria; phylum Actinomycetota; class Actinomycetes; order Propionibacteriales; family Nocardioidaceae; genus Nocardioides_C. The sequence goes on from DASTPU010000015.1 coordinate 24,463, forward strand.
CGACTCCACCGACGAGACCGCCCGCGCGGCGCGTGACGCCGGGGCGGTCGTGCACGAGGCCGCCGCCATCCGCCCCGAGCTCGGTGGCCGCCCGGGCAAGGGCGAGGCGATGTGGAAGTCGCTGTTCGTCACCATCGGCGACGTGCTGGTGTTCATGGACGCCGACCTCACAGAGTGGGGCCCCCATTTCGTCACCGGGCTGCTCGGCCCGCTGCTCGCCGAGGACGGCGTGGACCTCGTCAAGGGCTTCTACGACCGGCCGAAGGGCAGCACCGTCAAGGGCGTGCACAGCGAGGTCCCCTCGGAGGGCGGACGCGTCACCGAGCTCGTCGCCCGCCCGCTGATCGCGCTCCACTGGCCCGAGCTCGGCGGGGTCGTGCAGCCGCTGGCCGGGGAGTGGGCGGTGCGCCGCGACCTCTTCGAGCAGCTCTCCGTTCCGTACGGGTACGCCGTCGAGCTGGCCGCGCTCGTGGACACCGCCCGCCTCCGGGGCGCCGACGCGATCGCCCAGGTCGACCTCGGGCTCCGCAAGCACGGCCACCAGCCGCTGCGGGACCTCGGCGCGATGTCCCTGCAGATCCTGGCCATGGCCGAGGCCCGTGTCTCCGGCACGCCCGTCGCGGACGAGGTGTGGCTGCAGCAGTACGACTGGAGCACCGGCGAGGCGGTCCCCGGCGCACGAGCCGTGGACCTCGGAGAGCGGCCGCCGGCCGGCACCGTGCCCGGCTACGCCGCGGAGCCGGTACGACGGGGGGCGGCGTCGTGCTGAAGCTGGGACGCCACGAGTTCGCCGACGACGCGATGCTCGTGATGGCGATCGTGAACCGGACGCCGGACTCCTTCTACGACAGGGGCGCCACCTGGGCCGAGGACGCCGCGTTCGAGCGCGTGCGCAAGGTCGTCGACGAGGGGGCGGAGATCGTCGACATCGGCGGCATCAAGGCCGCGCCCGGCGCGGAGATCGACGCGGCCGAGGAGTCCCGCCGCGTGGTCGGCTTCGTCGCGCGGGTCCGCGCCGAGTTCCCCGACGTGGTGATCAGCGTCGACACCTGGCGGGCCGAGGTCGGCCGCGCCGTGTGCGAGGCCGGCGCCGACCTCCTCAACGACGCCTGGGGCGGGCACGACCCCGAGCTCGCCGCCGTCGCCGCGGAGCTCGACGCCGCGATCGTGTGCACGCACACCGGCGGCGTCACGCCGCGGACGCGGCCCCATCGCGTGGAGTACGACGACGTGGTCGCCGACGCGATCGAGAGGACCGTGGCCTACGCCGAGCGGGCGGTGTCCCTCGGCGTCGACCCGCGCAGCGTGCTGATCGACCCCGCCCACGACTTCGGCAAGAACACCTGGCACTCCCTCGAGATCACACGCCGCCTCGACGAGATGACCGCCACCGGCTGGCCGGTGCTGGTGTCGCTGTCCAACAAGGACTTCGTCGGCGAGACGCTCGACCTGCCCGTCGGGGAACGGCTGACCGGGACCCTGGCCGCGACCGCGGTGTGCGCGTGGCACGGCGCGCGGGTGTACCGGGCCCACGAGGTCACCGAGACCCGCCACGTGCTCGACATGGTGTCCACCATCCGCGGCACGAGGCCCCCGGCCCGTGTGGTCCGCGGCCTCGCGTAGGAGCGACATGCGGCTGATCCTCGACGACCTCGGTGCTGCGCCCGCCGGCGGAGGCCACCTCGACGACCGGGCGCTCGCCCGCCTCTACGCCTACCCCGACGGGGGGCGCAGGCCCTGGCTGCGAGCGAACATGGTGAGCACGATCGACGGTGCGGCCACCGGCCCCGACGGGCGGACCGGCTCGATCAACAACGAGGCGGACAAGCGGGTGTTCAGCCTGCTGCGCGCGCTCGCCGACGTCATCGTGGTCGGCGCGGGCACCGCGCGGGCCGAGGGCTACCGGCACCCCCACCCGGTCAAGGGCGAGCGCGCCGTCCTCCGCGAGGGCCGGCCGCCCGCGCCCACGCTGGTGGTGGTCAGCCGCAGCGGCAACCTGCCGCTCGGGCTCGCCAAGGGCCCCGACGAAGAGGGGGCCGGCGAGGTCCTGCTCGCCACGAGCGAGGCCGCCGACGCGCACGCCGTGGACGCGGCCCGGGAGGTGCTGGGGGAGGCGAACGTGCTCGTGATCGGCGACGACGGCGTCGACCAGACGACCCTCGTCCGGCACCTGGTCGACCGCGGGATGCCCCGGATGCTCACCGAGGGCGGCCCGCGGCTGCTCCGCGACATGGCTGCGGCCGGAGTCCTCGACGAGCTCTGCCTGACCGTCGTACCCCACCTTCTCGCCGGCGACCACCCGCGGATCCTCACCGGCCACGGCGTCGAGCTGAGCCTGTCCCCGCGGATGCTCCTCGAGGCCGAGGGCACGCTGCTGGGGCGCTGGTTGCGAGACTCCTGACGCCCCAGGGTTTCGGTTCCCACCCTCCCGGGCAGTGAGAGTGCGTGATGCGCACTGTGGGAGTCGAGGAAGAGCTGCTGGTCGTCGATGCCGAGTCCGGTCGGCCGCTGTCCGTCGCCGAGCGGGTACGACGGAAGGCGACGTCGCCCGAGGAGCTCGACAAGGCCGGCCTCTCCGAGGACGAGAGCTCACCCGGCGGCACCGTCGAGGCCGAGCTGCAGCGACAGCAGGTGGAGACCGACACGCCGCCGCGCACGGACCTCGGCGACCTGGAGAAGGACGTGTGTGCCTGGCGTGGCCTCGCCGTCTCCGCAGCCCGCAAGGCCGGAGCCCGGATCATCGCGTCGGGGACGTCACCCGTCGAGGCCACGCCAGACCTGGTCAGCGACGACCGCTACGAGGAGATGCTGGAGCGGTTCGGGATGACCACGAGCGAGCACCTGAGCTGTGGCTGCCACGTCCACGTCTCCGTGGAGAGCGACGAGGAGGGCGTCGGCGTCCTGGACCGGATCCGGGTCTGGCTGCCTGCGCTCCTCGCGGTGAGCTCGAACTCGCCGTACTTCCAGGGCAAGGACACCCGGTACGCGAGCTTCCGGTCCCAGCTCATGGCGCGCTGGCCCTCCGCCGGCCCCTACGACGTCTTCGGCTCGGCGGAGGCCTACCACCGGCTCGTCGAGAACATGTGCGGCTCGGGGGTGCTGCTGGACAAGGCGATGGCCTACTTCGACGCCCGGCTGTCCGAGCGGTACCCGACCGTGGAGGTCCGGGTCGCCGACGTGTGCATGGACCCGCGTGACGCGGTCCTGCTCGCGGCGCTGTCCCGCGGTCTCGTGGAGACCGGGGCCCGGGAGTGGTCCGAGGGGCGACCGGCTCCCGCCGTGCCCACAGCGATGCTGCGGCTCGCGACGTGGCAGGCGGGCCGCGAGGGTGTCCGCGGGAACCTCCTCGCCCCGTCGACCCAGCGCCCGCGACCTGCGGCGGAGGTCCTGCACGCCCTCGTCGACCACGTCCGCCCCGCTCTGGAGGAGGCAGGGGACGTCGCGCTCGTCGAGGAGCGGGTGGCCGAGCTCCTCGAGCGCGGCAGCGGCGCGGACCGGCAGCGGGCGGTGCTCGAACGCACCAACCGGATGTCCGAGGTGGTCGCCGACATCGCCCGGGTCACCGCCGGGCTGGCCGACTAGTCACAGCTCGGGCAGCGGGAGCTCCTCGACCGTCGAGCACCCGGCGAGGTAGGCGGCGAGCATGGTCCGGGCGAGCTGCCCCACGGTCTCCTCCGACGGGAGGAAGGTGGGGTGGTGGAGACCCGGCTCACCGGGCCCGCCGGAGCCGACCCCGACGAACACCATCAGCGACGGCACCAGCGGGCAGTAGAAGGAGAAGTCGTCCGCGCCGCAGGAGCGCAGCGGCGGCGCCGCGGTCAGGCCCGCCTGCTCGATCCACGTCTCGGCGATGCGCGCCAGGTCCGGGTCGTTCTCGAGGACCGGTGCCCCGCGGGAGACCTCCACCTCGGCGTCGCAGCCGTGGACGTCGGCGACCGCCTGTGAGGTCCGCTCGATCGCGCCGTGCAGCCTGACCCGGTCGTTCTCGTCGAAGGTGCGCAGGATCCCGTCCATCCGCACCGTGGCGGGGACCACGTTGGGGGAGTTGCCGCCGGTGATCGAGCCGACGGTGAGCACCGTCGGGTTCGTGGGGTCGACCTGCCTGGAGACCAGGTGCTGCAGGGTGCCGATCAGGTCGGCAGCCGCGACGACCGGGTCCGCGGTGAGATGGGGGTACGCCGCGTGGCCGGGCCGCCCCTGGACGACGATCCTGAACTCGTCGGCCGCCGCGTTGACCGGGCCGGGAGTCGCGGCGAAGCAGCCCTGCGGCAGGCGCGGCTGGACGTGGGCGCCGATGAACGCGCGGACGTCGTGCCTCGTGAACTCCTCCGAGAGCGTGACGTCCTTCGCGCCCGACGGGTAGGTCTCCTCACGAGGCTGGAGGACGAGCACCAGCGGCAGCGGGGACCCGGCGTCGTCGAGGGCCCGGGCGACGGCGTAGGCGGCGGCCAGGTGCACGTCATGGCCGCAGGCGTGCATCGAACCGTTGGCCGACCGCCACGGCACGTCGGTCTGCTCCGCGACCGGGAGGGCGTCGAGCTCGGCCCGCAGCCCGACGGCCGGGCCGTCGGCGTCGCCGACGCGCACGATCGCACCGCCCTCGGGGAGCAGGGTCGCCGGCATGCCGAGGGCGTCGAGGACCAGGTCCGTCGTGTCCTGCTCCTCACCGCTCCGGCGAGGCTCGGCGTGGATCTCCCGGCGGAGGGCCACCGCGTCGTCGACGTACTTGTCGAGGGTGCGGAAGAGCACCTCGACCCGGTCCGCTGTCCAGTCCTGGCTCATAGAGGTCCGTGTTCCCCGGGAGCGGGTCCTCGACACCTCGGCGCCCGCCGGCCGGCCCGTGGATAGGGTGCGAGCATGACGACTGACCGGACGCAGGTCGCGATCATCGGCGCAGGCCCGGCGGGGCTGCTGCTCGCGCACCTGCTCGACCTTCAGGGAGTCGACTCGGTGCTCGTCGAGGCGCGCAGCCCCGAGTACGTGCTGTCCCGGATCCGCGCCGGAGTCCTCGAGTCCTCGAGCGTCGACCTGCTCGGCGAGGCGGGGGTCGGCGAGCGGCTCAGGCGCGAGGGACACGAGCACCGCGGCATCTACCTTCAGTTCCCGGGCGAGCGGCACCACATCGACTTCGTCGACCACGTCGGCCGGTCGGTCTGGATCTACGGCCAGACCGAGGTCACCCGGGACCTGATGGCCGCGCGTGAGGCTGCCGGGCAGCAGGCGTTCTACGAGGCGCAGGACGTGACGCTCCACGACCTCGAGGGCGACCGGCCGAGCGTCACGTTCGTCGACGCCGACGGCGAGTCACGGCGCATCGAGTGCGAGGTGGTCGCCGGCTGCGACGGCTTCCACGGCCCGAGCCGGCCGAGCATCCCCGCGTCGGTGCAGAAGGTGTGGGAGCGCGTGTACCCGTATGCCTGGCTGGGCGTGCTGGCCGACGCACCTCCCTCGACCGACGAGCTGATCTACGCCTGGCACCCGGACGGCTTCGCGCTGCACTCGATGCGATCGGACACCGTGTCGCGGCTCTACCTCCAGGTCGCGCCGGACGAGGACATCGCGGCGTGGTCCGACGACCGGATCTGGGAGGCGCTGAGCACCCGGCTCGGCGAGGGGCAGGAGGGCTGGACGCTGCAGACCGGCCCGATCACCGAGAAGAGCGTGCTGCCGATGCGCAGCTACGTGTCGACCCCGATGCGCCACGGACGCCTGTTCCTCGCAGGGGACGCGGCCCACATCGTGCCGCCGACGGGGGCGAAGGGGCTCAACCTCGCGGTGGCCGACGTCGCCCTGCTCTCCAAGGCACTCGTGGCCTGGCTGAAGGACGGCGACGGGCGGCCGGCCGACGGCTACGCGGAGACGGCGCTGCGCCGCGTGTGGCGGTGCACCCACTTCTCGTGGTGGATGACGTCGATGCTCCACATCTCCGGCGACGAGTTCGACGCGCAGCTCCAGCTGTCCCAGCTGCGGTGGGTGATGTCCTCGCACGCCGCCGCGGCGGGGCTGGCCGAGAACTACGCCGGTCTGCCGATCGGCTACTGAGCCGGACGTCGGTCGGCGTCCTCGGCCAGCACGCGCTTCGCCACGGCGAACGCGGAGTTCGCGGACGGCACGTTGACGTAGACCGCGGTCTGCAGCAGCACCTCGACGATCTCCTCGCGGGTGAGGCCGTTGCGCAGCGCGGCGCGCAGGTGGAACTCCAGCTCGTCGAAGTGCCGCCCCGCCACCAGCGCGGTCAGGGTGACGATGGAGCGGCTGCGGCGGTCGAGGCCGGGACGGGTCCAGATGCCACCCCAGGCGTACCTCGTGATGAACTCCTGGAAGTCCCGCGTGAGGTCGGTGGTCCCCTCGGTCGCCCGGTCGACGTGCTCGTCGCCGAGGACCTCACGGCGCACGGCCATCCCGGCGGCGTAGTCGTCGCGGTTCTCGGGGGTGCTGGTCATGTGGTCCTTCCGGGGTCGGTGGGTCTGTGGGCGCGGGACTGCGGGCAGGGCAGAGGTCAGCCGCGGACCTCCTGGTGTCGGGCGAGGGAGCGGTCGACCCAGACGCCGACGGTTCCGGTGTGTCGCTCGACCCAGCGGTCGTCCTCTCCGACCGCGTCGCGCAGGTGCTCGAGGTTGCGGCGCATCGCGTCGCTGTCGAGCACCAGGCCCTCGACGATGCCGACGGTCCGCTCCGCCGCGCCACCTGCCAGCCTGAGCAGGGCGCGCAGGGGCTGCCACTCCGCGTGCCAGGCGCCCGCGGGTCGTTCCTGCTCGGCGACGGCGGAGGAGAGCAGGACGGAGGCGAGTGCCGGGGCCTGCCGCCCGGCGGAGGCCACCAGCACCGACTGTGCCGGGTTCGCCTTGTGCCTCATCGCCGAGGAGGGGCCGCCCCGGCCCTCGCGGAGCTCGCCCACCTCCTGCTGGGCCATCACCAGGACGTCCGCGGCGACCTTGGCGCAGGCGGCGACCGCGGTGGCCAGCGCGTGCCCGAGCTCGGTGACCGGCGTCCTGCGGGTGTGCCAGGGCACGACCGGCGCGGCGAGGTCCAGCTCGGCCGCGAGAGCGTCGGCGACCGCAGGGCCCTGTCCGTCGTACGCCGAGGCGGTGCCGACCGGGCCACCGATCGACACCGGCAGCGGGGTGCACCCACGGAGCAGGAGTACGGCGTCGTCGACGCCGGCCAGCCAGCCGGAGACGCGCATGCCGAGGGTGGTCGGTAGCGCCTGCTGGGTCAGCGTGCGGGCGACCACCGGCAGGGCACGGTGCTCGTCGGCCAGCCGGGCGAGGGAGTCCCCGAGCCGAAGCAGGTCCTGCTCGAGCTGCCGCGCCACCTCGGAGGCGACCAGCGCGAGCGCTGTGTCGACCACGTCCTGGCTGGTCGCGCCGTGGTGCACCCACTCCGCCTGCTCCGGGTCGACGGCGGCGCGCAGCTGCCGGACCAGCGGGATCGCCGGGTTGCCTCCCTCGGCGGCCGCGAGCGCGAGCTCCCGGACGTCCGGGTCGACGGACGCGACGGCGTCGGCGGACTTCGCCGCCTCGGCCGGGGCGATCCCGGTGGACACCAGCGCGCGGAGCAGCGCGGCCTCCATGCGGACCATCGCCGCGACGACGGCACGGTCGCCGGTCAGACGCTCGACCGCGGTGCCGGCGACGACCGGTGAGAGCAGCCCGGTGTCGGCGACGTCGAGCCCGTCGTCACCCGGCCGGGACATCGAGGAACACGGTCTCGTGGTCACCTTGTACGCGCACGTCGAAACGGTATCCGTCGGCGGTGCGGGTGGCCACCAAGGTGCTCCGGCGCGCCTCGTCGAGCGAGGACAGCAGCGGGTCCGCGGCGTTGGCGTCGGCCTCGTCCTCGAAGTAGACCCGGGTCACGGCGCGACGCAGCATGCCGCGCGCGAAGACCGACATCGCGATGTGCGGCGCCTGCTGCTGCCCGTCGAGGGTGGTCACGACGCCCGGCTTCACCGTGCGGATCTCGTAGCGGCCCTCGGCGTCGGCGTCGCTGCGGCCGAAGCCGCGGAAGCCGTCGTCGGCCACGTCGTCGTACAGCCCGGGCTGCTCGACGAACGCGCCCTGCTCGTCGGCCTGCCAGATCTCCACCAGCGAGTCCGGGATCGGGTTGCCCTCGCCGTCGAGCACCCGGCCCGTCAGCACGAAGCTGCCCGTGCGGCCGGGGCCCGCGACGACGCGCCCCGCGGGATAGGGCAGCGCGTAGTGGAAGAACGGGCCGACCGTCTGCCACGGGGTCGGGCCGTCGGACCTGGTCAGCGTGGGGTCCTCGGGGTAGACGAGCTCGGCGCTCCGGGTGTCCTGCGTCATGGGTTCTCCTCAGTCCTCGAGGGGTGTGGCCTCGGCGCCGCCGAGGACGATGTCGAAGCGGTAGCCGGTCGCCCACTCCGGCGAGGTCACCGAGTGGTCGTAGGTCGAGATCAGCCGCTTGCGCGCACGCTCGTCGCGGACCGCGTTGAAGATCGGGTCCTGGAAGAACAACGGGTCCCCGGGGAAGTACATCTGCGTGACGAGCCGCTGGGTGAACGCCCGGCCGAACAGCGAGAAGTGGATGTGGGCGGGGCGCCACGCGTTGTGGTGGTTGCGCCAGGGGTAGGGGCCGGGCTTGATGGTGACGAAGCGGTAGTGGCCGTCGTCGTCGGTCAGGGCCCGCCCGGCGCCGACGAAGTTGGGGTCGAGCGGGGCCGGGTGCTGGTCGCCCTTGTGGATGTAGCGGCCGGCGGCGTTGGCCTGCCACACCTCCACGAGGGTGTTGCGGACCGGCTTGCCGTAGGAGTCGGTTACCCGCCCGTGCACGATGATCCGCTCGCCGATCGGCTCGCCGTTGCCGTGCAGGGTGAGGTCGGAGTCGGTGTCGCGGACGTCGCCGCTGCCGAACTTCGGGCCGGTCAGCTCGGTGTAGCCGGCAGGCGGCATCACGAGCGCCTTGCCGGGCGAGCGGAGGACCGTCGAGCGGTAGTCCGGGAAGAGGTACGGCGGGTCCAGCTCGGCCTGCGCCGGGCGCGCCGCGTCGAGGCGTTGGGTCATCGGGACCTCCTTGTCGGGTTCCGCAACTGTCGCTTGTGAACCCGGCCCGATGCGAGCACACTTCCGTGTGACGGAAGTCGGGAGGTGTGACGTGTCAGCGGCGGCGCGCCTGCTCTCGGTGCTCGACGTGTTCAGCGAGGACCGCCCGGCGCTCTCGCTGACCGAGCTCGCCGAGGGCACCGGCATGCCGCTCAGCACCGTCCACAGGCTGGTCGGGGAGCTGGCCGGCTGGGGCGCGCTGGAGCGCGGCGCCGACGGGCGCTACCGCGTAGGGCTGAAGCTCTGGGAGCTGGGCTCGCTCTCGCCGCGGAGCCTGCCCCTGCGGGACCTGGCTCTGCCGTTCCTCAAGGACCTCGCCGAGGTCACCCACGAGAACGTCCAGCTCTCGGTCCTCGACGGCGGACACGTGGTCTTCGTCGAGCGGCTCTCCGGCCGGGGTGCGGTCCGGACCCGCACCCGGGTGGGTGGCCGGCTCGCGACGGTGGCCACGGCCGGTGGCCTGGTGCTGCTCGCCCACGCGCCCGAGGAGGTGCAGGAGGCGGTCCTCGCGGAGAGGGTCGAGCCCTACACGCCGTACACGGTCACCGACCCCGGCGAGCTCCGGGCCGCCCTGCGGGAGGTGCGCCGGCTTGGTCATGCGGTGTGCGAGCGGCAGGTGACAGCGGACGCGATCTCGGTGGCGGCTCCGGTGCGCGACCGCCGGGGCCGGGTCGTCGCGGCCCTGTCGGTGGTCGCGGCGTACGACGAGAGCGCCGCACGCATGCTCGTCGCCCCGGTGGCGACCGCCGCCATGGGGATGTCCCGGGCGCTCGGGCACCGCAGCCGAAGACGCTGACCTGCTCCGGCGGAACCGCCTAGGGACGGGGGTTCGTGCGGGTCCACGACCGGTGGTCGGGCCGCCGCCGTCCCATCGCCGCGGCGCAGCGCGGGCAGACGTCCACGACCCGGTCCGCGTCGCGGCCGCTGACGGGTTGTACGTCGAGCCAGTCGACGTGCGAGAACCGGTCCAGCCGGGATCGGCTCAGGGACAGGCCGCACAGGGTCTGGTTGGTCCCGGGCAGCCACGCGTGCACCTCACCGGCCGGCATCCGGAAGCCGTCCGGGTCGGTCCACGAGCCGGTGGCGGCTACCGAGGCCCTCATGTCGGGGGGTACCCGCGCAGCGCGCCCGGTATTCAGGGTCTCAGGCGTCCACGCGCTCGAGCAGGCCCTCGTCCTCGACGAGGTCGAGCGACAGCGTCTTGTAGCCGGCGTCCTCGAACAGCACGGTGATCCGGTCCTCCTCGAGGTCGGTGACCGTGCCCTCGCCGAACTCGTCGTGCTGCACCTTCGACTGCAGCGGGAACGCGGCGCCCTCGTCGCCGGGCGTCTCCAGCGCGACCCCCTCGACGCAGTTGTCGCAGACCCCGCACAGCTCGGCGATCTTCTCCCCGAAGTAGCCGAGCAGGAACTCCGCTCGGCAACGGTCGGTCTCGGCGTACCCGCGCATCATCTCCACGCGCGAGTGCTGCAGCTTCCGGTGTGCCTCGGCGCGCTCGACGACGGCCTCGACCGACTTCTCGTCGACGCCGATCGGCCCTTCGGTCTGCGAGACCTGCTCGACGAGGTTCAGGATCCGGCCGGCCTTCCGGGCGCCGAAGCCCGCGTGTTCCGCGACCTTGCGCGGATCGGTCCCGCCGACGTCCTCGACCGATTTCAGGACCGCGTACACGTCACCCCGCTCGGGAACGCCGCCGGAGAAGAACCGGCCGAGGGAGAGGTCCTCGGTCCGGTACAGCAGCGTCGCCGTCGCAGGCTCGTCGTCGCGACCGGCCCGGCCGACCTCCTGGTAGTACGTGTCCGGTGACTCCGGCACCTGTGCGTGCACGACGAATCTGATGTCCGGCTTGTCGATGCCCATCCCGAACGCCGAGGTCGCCACGATGACGTCGACCTCGTCGGCCATGAACGCCTCATGCGCCTCCGCGCGCCGCTTCTGCGACAGCCCGGCGTGGTAGACGGCGGTGCGCCGACCCAGCTCATCCAGCGCCGCGGCGTACTCCTCCGTCGCTTTTCGCGTGCGGCAGTAGACGATGCCCGAACCCTCGGACGCGACCACGAGCTCGAGCACCCGCTGTCGCTGCTCGTCGTCGGTGACGACCCGCTCGACGCGGAGGCTGATGTTCTCCCGCTCGAAGCCGGTCACCACCATCGTCGGGTCGCGCATCCCCAGGCGCTCCACGATGTCTGCCCGCACGGGCAGCGCCGCTGTCGCGGTCATCGCGATGATCCGGGGCGACCCGAGCTCCTCGATCATCTCCCCGAGCCGGAAGTAGTCGGGCCGGAAGTCGTGTCCCCAGGCCGACACGCAGTGCGCCTCGTCGACGGCGACCAGGCTCGGCTTCAGCTCCGCGACCTCACGGCGTACGTCGGGGTTGGCGAGCTGCTCCGGCGCGAGGAACAGGAACTCGATCTCCCCCGCACGCGTCCGATCGAGGATCTCCTCGCGCTGTGCGTCGGTCTCCGCCGAGCTGATCCGGGCGGCGCAGACCTCGCGGGCGCCGTTCTCGGTGAGGTTCGCGATCTGGTCGTGCTGCAGCGCGAGCAGCGGCGAGACCACGACGGTGACCCCCTCGAGCAGCACGCCCGCGACCTGGTACGTCAGCGACTTCCCCGACCCGGTCGGCGAGATCAGCAGCACGTCGTGCCCGTCGAGCAGCGCCACCATCGCCTCCTCCTGACCGGGCAGGAGGCTGCTGTGACCGAACAGCTCCGCGGCGGTACGACGGGCGCGGTCGGCGTTGCTGCGGGGCCGCTTGCCACGGGGGCCGCTTCTGCGGGTGTCTGTGGCGCCGGAGGTGCTGCCGGTGCTTCGGGGCGGGG
>DASTPU010000016.1:0-3348 GCA_035762105.1 Nocardioidaceae bacterium
AGACCATGCAGGGCTTCCACGTCGAGCGGAAGGGCGGCTGGGACTGCCACGGCCTGCCCGTCGAGCTCGCGGTGGAGAAGGAGCTCGGCTTCTCCGGCAAGGGCGACATCGAGGCCTACGGCGTCGCGGAGTTCAACGCGAGGTGCCGCGAGTCGGTGCTCCGGCACGTCGACGCGTTCGAGGAGATGACCGAGCGCATGGGCTACTGGGTCGACACCGACGACCCGTACCGGACGATGGACTCCTCCTACGTCGAGTCCGTGTGGTGGGCGCTCAGGCAGATCTACGACAAGGGCCTCCTCGTCGAGGACCACAGGGTCGCGCCGTACTGCCCACGCTGCGGCACCGGTCTCTCCGACCACGAGCTGGCCCAGGGCTACGAGACCGTCACCGACCCGTCGGTGTACGTCCGCTTCCCCCTGACCTCCGGTGAGTACGCCGGCCGGGCGAGCCTGCTGGTGTGGACGACGACACCCTGGACGCTGGTGTCCAACACCGCCGTCGCGGTGCACCCCGGCGTCGACTACGTCGTGGCGACCGACGGCAACGAGACCCTGGTGGTCGCCGAGCCGCTGTTCGAGCAGGTCCTCGGCGAGGGCTGGACGGTCGAGGCGACGGTCCGCGGCACCGACATGGAGCGGTGGACCTACCGGCGCCCGCTCGAGCTGGTCGAGTTCCCCGAGCCCGCGCACTACGTCGTGCTCGGCGAGTACGTCACCACCGAGGACGGCACGGGTCTGGTCCACCAGTCCCCCGCCTTCGGTGAGGACGACATGCGGGTCTGCAAGGCCTACGGACTGCCGGTGGTCAACCCGGTCCGCGCCGACGGCCACTTCGAGGAGAGCGTCCCGCTCGTCGGCGGTCAGTTCTTCAAGCACGCCGACGCCGACCTGGTGCGCGACCTCGAGCAGCGGGGTCTGCTCTTCCGGCACGTCGCCTACGAGCACTCCTACCCGCACTGCTGGCGCTGCCACACCGCCCTCATGTACTACGCCCAGCCGTCGTGGTACGTCCGCACCACGGCCGTGAAGGACGCCCTGCTCCGTGAGAACGAGAAGACCAGCTGGTACCCCGACACGATCAAGTGGGGCCGCTACGGCGACTGGCTGAACAACAACATCGACTGGGCGCTGTCCCGCAGCCGCTACTGGGGCACGCCGCTGCCGATCTGGCGCTGCGCCGATGGTCACCAGACCTGCGTGGAGTCGCTCGCACAGCTCTCCGAGCTGACCGGCACCGACCAGTCCGGGCTCGACCCGCACCGCCCGTACGTCGACGCGGTCACCTTCGACTGCCCGCAGTGCGGCACCGAGGCCCGTCGCGTCCCCGAGGTCATCGACGCGTGGTTCGACAGCGGCTCCATGCCGTTCGCGCAGTGGGGCTACCCGCACCTGCCCGGGTCGAAGGAGAGGTTCGAGGGCGCCTACCCGGCCGACTTCATCTGCGAGGCGATCGACCAGACCCGCGGCTGGTTCTACACGCTGATGGCGATCGGCACCGTCGTCTTCGACGAGTCGTCCTACCGCAACGTGCTCTGCCTGGGCCACATCCTGGCCGAGGACGGCCGCAAGATGTCCAAGCACCTGGGCAACATCCTCGAGCCGATGCCGCTGATGGAGCAGCACGGCGCGGACGCGGTGCGCTGGTTCATGGCCGCCTCCGGCTCGCCGTGGTCGGCCCGCCGGGTCGGGCACGCCACCATCCAGGAGACGGTGCGCAAGGTCCTGCTGACCTACTGGAACACCGTCGCCTTCCACGTGCTGTACGCGCGTGCGGCCGGCTGGTCCCCCGACTCGGCGGACGCCCCCGCGGTGTCCGAGCGGCCGGTGCTCGACCGGTGGCTGCACGCGGAGACCGCCCGTCTGGTGCGCGGGGTCACCGAGGCGCTGGAGGTCTTCGACACCCAGCGCGCCGGCAACCTGATCGCGCAGTTCGTCGACGACCTGTCGAACTGGTACGTCCGCCGCTCCCGCCGCCGGTTCTGGGACGGCGACCGGGCCGCTCTCACCACTCTGCACAGCACGCTCGAGACGCTGACCAAGCTGATGGCGCCGCTCACGCCGTTCGTCACCGAGCGGGTGTGGCAGGACGTCGTGCGCCCGAGCGGAGCCGACGTGCCGGAGTCGGTGCACCTGGCGACCTGGCCGGTCTACGACGACGGCGACATCGACGAGGACCTGTCCGCCGCGGTCGCTCTCGCCCGGCGCCTGGTCGAGCTGGGCCGCGCCGCGCGGGCCGACGCGAAGGTGCGCACGCGGCAGCCGCTGCGCCGCGCGCTCGTCGGTACGGCGGCATGGTCGGCGCTGTCGGAGGAGCTGCGCGGCGAGGTGGCCGAGGAGCTCAACATCGGCGCGCTCGAGCCGCTCTCGTCGGCCGGGGCCGACCTGGTCGACCACTCCGCCAAGGGCAACTTCCGCGCGCTGGGCAAGCGCTTCGGCAAGCAGACGCCGCGGGTCGCGCAGGCGATCACCGACGCCGACGCCGCAGCGCTGGCCGCCGCCCTCGACACCGACGGCAGGGCCACGGTGACCGTCGACGGCGAGACCGTCGAGGTGCTCCCCGACGAGGTGATCGTCTCCGAGCGCCCGCGTGAGGGCTGGTCGGTGGTCAACGAGCAGGGCGAGACCGTGGCACTCGACCTCGAGCTCACCCCCGAGCTCGTCCGGGCGGGTCTTGCCCGTGAGGTGGTCCGGCTGGTGCAGGAGGCCCGCAAGAACAGCGGGTTCGACGTCAGCGACCGGATCGTGCTGGTCTGGCAGGCCGACGGCGAGACCGCCGAGGCGCTGCGCGAGAACGGCCCCCTGGTCGCCGACGAGGTGCTCGCCGTGGAGATGTACGAGGGCGAGGTGACCGCGCCGCCGGAGGGCGGCCAGGTCGAGGCGGTGGGCCCGGACGGCGCACCGACCACGACCGTCGTACACGACGCGGAGCTCGGCCTCACCGTCTCCGTCGCCCGCGTCTGACGCGAACGAGGCCGGCTCCCCTGCTGGGGAGCCGGCCTCGCGACGTCGTGCGGTCGAAGATCAGCCGTGCTGGGTCTTCGTCTCCTCCTCGCCGAGGAGCGACTTGAGCCGCTTCGGGGCGTGGTCGCTGGAGCTGAGCGTGCCACCCTCGCCATTGCCGTCGAGGGCTGCGAGCTGCTGCTCGAAGTAGCTGCGGAGGCGGCTGCGGTACTCGCGCTCGAAGGAGCGGAGGTTCTCCACCTCTGCGTTCAGCTTCTCCTTCTCCTTCTCGAGGTCGCCGAACAGCTGGCGGCGGCGCTCCTCGGTCTCGGAGTCGAGCATCTGCGAGCGGGTCCGGGCGTCGGACTCGAGGCGGTCGGCCTTGGCCTTCGACTCGGACTCGAGG
>DASTPU010000017.1:0-9882 GCA_035762105.1 Nocardioidaceae bacterium
CTGGATGTCGACTCATTGCCCTACAGCCTCAAGATCCTGCTCGAGAACCTGCTGCGGACCGAGGACGGCGCGAACATCACCGCAGACGACATCCGCGCGCTCGCCGGCTGGGACGCCGACGCCGAGCCGAGCAAGGAGATCCAGTTCACGCCTGCCCGCGTGATCATGCAGGACTTCACCGGCGTGCCGTGCGTGGTCGACCTCGCGACGATGCGTGAGGCGATGGCGGATCTCGGCGGTGACCCGGCGAAGATCAACCCGCTGGCCCCCGCCGAGATGGTCATCGACCACTCCGTGATCGCCGACGTGTTCGGCACGCCGGAGGCCTTCGAGCGCAACGTCGAGATCGAGTACGAGCGCAACAAGGAGCGCTACCAGTTCCTGCGGTGGGGCCAGGGCGCCTTCGACGACTTCAAGGTCGTCCCGCCGGGCACCGGCATCGTGCACCAGGTCAACATCGAGCACCTCGCGCGCGTGGTCTTCGCCCGCGAGGACGAGAACGGCAACACCGTCGCGTTCCCCGACACCTGCGTCGGCACCGACTCCCACACCACGATGGTCAACGGCATCGGCGTCGTCGGCTGGGGCGTCGGTGGCATCGAGGCCGAGGCCGCCATGCTCGGCCAGCCGGTGTCGATGCTGATCCCGCGCGTCGTCGGCTTCAAGCTCTCCGGCGAGCTGCCCGAGGGCGCCACGGCGACCGACCTCGTGCTCACGATCACCGAGATGCTGCGCAAGCACGGCGTGGTGGGCAAGTTCGTCGAGTTCTACGGCTCCGGCGTGTCGGCCCTCCCGCTCGCGAACCGCGCCACGATCGGCAACATGTCGCCGGAGTTCGGCTCCACGATCGCGGTGTTCCCGCTCGACGAGGAGACCGTCAACTACCTCGAGCTCACCGGCCGCTCCGAGGAGCAGCTCGCGCTGGTCGAGGCGTACGCCAAGGAGCAGGGCCTCTGGCACGACCCGGACGCCGAGCCGCGGTACTCCGAGAAGCTCGAGCTCGACCTCGCCACGGTCGTGCCGTCGCTGGCCGGCCCGAAGCGCCCCCAGGACCGGGTGTCGCTGAGCGACGCCAAGGACGCCTTCCGCTCCGCGCTTTCCGACTACGTCACCGACGATGACGCCAGAGGCGGCTCGGACAAGCCCGGCGTTCCCTCGCAGGAGAAGCCGGAGGCTGTCACCTCGAAGGTCGACGAGGCCTCCGACGAGTCCTTCCCGGCCAGCGACGCACCCGCGCACTCCGCGGGAGGCAACGGCGCTGGAGCGCCCGACGACTGGCACACCCACCGGGTGGGCGACGCCCAAGGTCGTCCGTCGAACCCTGCTCAGGTGGAGCTCGCCGACGGCACGAAGTTCGAGATCGACCACGGCGCGGTCACGATCGCCGCCATCACGTCGTGCACCAACACCTCGAACCCGTCCGTGATGATCGGCGCGGCGCTGCTCGCGAAGAAGGCGGTGGAGAAGGGCCTGCAGCGCAAGCCGTGGGTCAAGACCACGTTGGCCCCGGGCTCGAAGGTCGTCTCCGACTACTACGAGCGTGCCGGTCTGACGCCGTACCTCGACAAGCTCGGCTTCAACCTCGTCGGCTACGGCTGCACCACCTGCATCGGCAACTCCGGCCCGCTGATCCCGGAGGTCAGCAAGGCCGTGAACGACAACGACCTCGCGGTCGTGTCGGTGCTGTCAGGCAACCGCAACTTCGAGGGTCGGATCAACCCCGACATCAAGATGAACTACCTCGCGTCCCCGCCGCTCGTCGTCGCCTACGCGCTGGCCGGCTCCATGGACGTCGACCTGTTCAACGACAGCCTCGGCAAGGACTCCGACGGCAACGACGTCTTCCTCAAGGACATCTGGCCCTCGCCGACCGAGGTCGAGGAGGTCATCGCCCAGGCGATCACCTCCGAGATGTTCACGAACGACTACGCCGACGTCTTCGCAGGCGACGAGCGCTGGAAGAACCTCGACACCCCTTCGGGTAACACGTTCGCCTGGGCGGAGGACTCGACCTACGTCCGGAAGGCGCCGTACTTCGACGGCATGCCGGACGAGCCGGCTCCGGTCGAGGACATCGAGGGCGCCCGGGTCCTGCTGAAGCTCGGTGACTCGGTCACCACCGACCACATCTCGCCGGCCGGCGCGATCAAGAAGGACTCGCCCGCCGGCAGGTACCTCGCCGAGCACGGTGTGGAACAGCGGGACTTCAACTCCTACGGATCCCGCCGAGGCAACCACGAGGTGATGATCCGCGGCACCTTCGCGAACATCCGCCTCCGCAACCAGCTCGCGCCGGGGACCGAGGGCGGGTTCACCCGCGACTTCACCAAGGACGGCGAGGTGACCACGGTCTTCGAGGCGTCGGAGAACTACGTCGCCGCCGGCACACCGCTCGTCGTCCTGGCGGGCAAGGAGTACGGCTCCGGCTCGTCGCGTGACTGGGCGGCCAAGGGCACCGCGCTTCTCGGGGTGAAGGCCGTGGTCGCCGAGTCCTACGAGCGCATCCACCGGTCCAACCTGATCGGCATGGGCGTGCTGCCGCTGCAGTTCCCTGAGGGCGAGAGCGCCGAGTCGCTCGGCCTCAGCGGTGAGGAGACGTTCTCCATCACCGGGGTCACCGCGCTGAACGACGGCGACATCCCGGGCACCGTCAAGGTCAAGGCAGGAGACGTCGAGTTCGACGCGAAGGTCCGGATCGACACCCCCGGCGAGGCGAGCTACTACCGCAACGGCGGCATCATGCAGTACGTGCTCCGCAGCCTCCTCAAGGCCTGACGATCCTCGGAGTGGACGCAGGGGTGGTGGCCGTCCTGGCCACCACCCTTGTGCTCGCCGCCACCGTCCAGGGGCTCGTCGGTCTGGGCCTTGCCCTGGTGACCGCTCCGGTGGTCACCCTGCTCGAGCCCCAGCTGATGCCGGAGTTCATGCTCTGGCTCGGCATGATGATGCCGGCCGTCACCCTGATGCGTGAGCACCACGAGATCGACTGGCGCGGCCTCGGCTGGTCGCTGCCGCTGCGGATCGTCGGGACCTACTTCGGGGTGCTGCTCGTGGCGACCTTCCCGCCGGCCGGGCTCGGCATCGCCGTGGGCGTCATGGTGCTGCTCAGCGTGCTGCTGACCGTCAGGGCGGTGGAGATCCCGGTGAACACCGGCACCCTGGCGACCGCCGGGTTCATCTCCGGTGTGACCGGGACCGCCACCTCCATCGGGGGCCCGCCGATGGCGGTCCTCTACCAGCACCGTCCACCGCACCAGATCCGGTCGACGCTGGGTGTCTTCTTCATCCTGGGCGCCGCCCTCAGCCTCATCGGCCTCGGCCTGGCGGGTGAGCTCGAGGCCACCACGTTCTATCTGGCTCTGGCGATGGTCCCCGCGCTCGTGATCGGGTTCCTCGTGTCCCGGTTCCTCAACCGCCGGGTTCCGCACCACCAGATCCGGACCGGTGTGCTACTCGTGTCCGGGCTGTCCGCCGTCGTCGTCCTGGTCAGGTCGCTCGTGACCCTGTGAGAAATCCGTGCCCGTCTTCCCTCCAAATGCCCGCTTGTTCGCGTGATAGGTGTTGACAGCACGAAACGGCCGGGGGAGAGGGCAGCTGCGTACGACGCACGGCCCGGCGTCGCCCGACGACGCGGAGCTCGCCGTGCCGGACCACGTCTGGGCTCCCAGCCAGTGGGCAGCGACCGTCGGCGAGGGCGACCGCCCCGGACCCCTGGCGCTGATCGCCGAGAGCTCGAGAAGGACTCCGTGGCTAGGCACGACGTCGCCGCAGTGGTACGCGGTCTCCGCCGTCGACCAGTCCTACACCTGGCTGGAGCTGCCGGGTCGGGAGCAGACCGACGGTGCCGAGGTCGTGCTGTCGCCCGACGGCCGCATGGTGGGCTACTTCCTCGCCGGTGATCCCGCTCGGGACGATGCCCAGTCGGACGTGGTCGGGTATGCGGTGTACGACGCTGTGACAGGACAGGTCCACCAGCGGCGGGTACCGACGGAGCGGGGCCTCGCACCGTTCGCCCTCACCTGGTCGCCGGACTCCAGGCGCCTCGTGGTGTCCTACGGTCAGTACCGGCGACAGCTGGGCTCGGCCGCATGGGGCGACACGGTCGCGTGGGACCCACGCAACGGCAACGTGACGGACCTCGACGTGCGCAACCTGGACACCGGCACCGGCAGCGGGCTCGGGGGCGTGACGACGTCCGTGGACGACGGCAGCGGCGTGCTGGTGATCGACCCGGACACCGGGCGTACGCATCTGCTGCGACTGGCGACGGACCCGGACGATCGCAACGGCTCTTACTTCGACTACGCCTTCGTGAACCCTGCGGGGACGATGATCGCGGCGCGTGGGGAGCTGCCGACCGGCCCTCGGTCCTCGACCACCGGTCTCCGCGCCGGCGAGCTCGATGGTGACCGGATACCCGAGCTGCGACTGCTCAGCAAGCGGTGGCAGGTCAACCGGGTCCTGGGTTGGATGGACGACAACACGGTCCTGACCGAGGCGCACCCGCGAGGGGGCGATGGCCTCCGCTACGTGGCTCATGACGTCCGCAGCGGTGAGTCACGGCCGGTCATCGGCCACACCGACCCGCCCCACCGGTGGCTGCAGCCGTTCTTCGCCCAGGACCTCCTGCGACGTCCCTTCGTGGAGGGTGCGCCGCCCCCGTCCCCCTGGCACCCGTGGTGGGGGTGGGCGGTCGCACTGCCCATCCTGCTCCTCGGGGCGTTCCTCGTGCGCCGTACCCGGGGAAGGGCACGGCCGTGACCGGCGACGAGGAGGGCTACCGCGAGTTCGTCGCCGCCCGCTACTCCGCGCTGCGCCGAACGGCGTACGTGCTGACCGGCAACCACCACGACGCCGAAGACCTCGTGCAAACGGCCCTCATGAAGGCCGGCGGAGCGTGGGGCAGGATCCACGAGGACCTGAGCGAGACGCAGGTGGCGGCCGCGATGGGCGTCAGGGTCGGCACCGTCAAGTCACAGACTCGGCATGCGTTGATGCGGCTGCGTGAGCTCGCACCGGAGCTCGCACCGGAGTTCGTCGGTGAGCTGTCACGCGTCGAGGCGTAGCACAACAGCCTTCACCCGGCGGACGGGCTCACGGAGTCCGTGCTCGTGGTCGCAGGGTCGGACGGTGCGGGGTCGGCGGAGGTCGTCTCCGAGGGGGCGGGCTCGGAGGACGTAGCGGGCTCGGATGTCGTGGGCTCTGGTGCTGGTGGCTCGGAGGTCGGTGCCGGTTCGGATGTCGTGGGCTCTGGTGCTGGTGGCTCGGAGGTCGGTGCCGGTTCGGATGTCGTGGGTTCCGGTGCTGGTGGCTCGGAGGTCGGTGCCGGTTCGGGTGCCGTGGGTTCCGGTGCTGGTGGCTCGGAGGTCGGTGCCGGCTCGGTCGGCGTCGGGTCCGTGGTTCCGGGGTCGGTCGGCGACGGGTCGGTCGGCGTCGGCTCCGACGGCGACGGGTCGGACGGCGACGGCTCGGTCGGCGACGGGTCGGACGGCGTCGGCCCTGGCGTCGTCGGTGCGGGCTCGGAGGGCGTGGGATCCAGGGCACTGATGTCCGTGGGGCCAGGGACCGCCGGTGCCGGCGCGCTGGGAGTGCCCGTGCCGACCGGGTCGGGTGCGAGCTCCTCGGGCAGCTCCGCCGGAAGCTCGGCCGGCTGTTCCGTGGGCGTCGTCTCCGAGGGCGGCGTGCCCACGGGAGCACCGGCCACGAAGGACTGCACCTCGCTCGGAGTCACCTCGGAGGTGGGCAGCGCGGCCGCCTCCGTCTCGGTGCTGAGCGGTCCCCCGGCCCCCGCGGACACGACGGCTTCGGCCGCCTCGGCGGTGACGCGCGCCAGCACTCGAGGGGACAGGAGGCGGGGGCTCTGGGTGAGGAGCAGGGCGTTCGTGTCCAGGGGGGAGGCAGTGAGCGAGGGCCCGTAGAGAAGCCCGGCCGCGAGGACCGTGCTCTTGTCCTCACCGGTCACCTCGAAGTCGCCGTCGCGGTAGAGCTTCTCGAAGGCGAGGACGGCGGTGAGGAAGGCCTCGGACTCGTTCCAGCGGTCGAGGGCGGACTCGAGCGCGCCAGGGGCCCGAAGGTCCTCGGAGCCGGAGCACAGGTAGACCGCGACCGCGAGCGCCGCGTCATCGAGATCCTCGACCGAGCGGGTGCCGTCGCCGTCGCCGTCGACCCCCACCTCGTTCCATGTGGTCGGGCGGATCTTCATCGGGCCGGCGGAACGGTCGCTCAGGACACCGGTGTCGGACCTGCCGTGGTCGGACTCGACCCTCCCGATCGCAGCGAGCACGGTCCACGAGAGCCCACAGGTCGGCTTGACCGTCGCCATGATGTCGGCGGCCCGCTGGTAGGCGGCGAGGGCCTCGGCCGGGATGTCCTCGTCAGTCAGGTCCAGGACCGGTTCCCCGGCCTGGCCGTCGGCAGGGTCCTCGGAGGCCGCCCCGCTGCTCTTCTCAGGCGGTGCAGCGCCGAGACCGTTCAGCCCCGGGTGTCCCGGCCCGCCGAAGATCGTGCCGGGCACGAGCGATGCCACCACGAGCACCAAGGCGCCCGCCAGAACCGCGAAGACGACGCGGACCGAAACTTGGATCACTGCAGGCCCCGTCCTGCCAGCCACCCCCCGGACACCTTGTGCGCCCGTGACCCGTGGCACCCCTTGGTAAAGACGCTAGGTAAAGAGGGCGACCGGAGACAGCCTTCTGGGACAAGATGACGCGTTGGTGCCGGGGGCACCGCCCACGTGGGTCAAGACGGGAAGGCGACCGACCGGGACAAGAGGCAGGATTGGTACATGCGCTCGGAGACACTGACCTACACGACCGGTGACCGTGACACCGTTCTCGACCTGACCCGGGACTGTGCGAGGTTCGTCGCGGAGCAGGGCGACGGACTGCTGCACGTCTTCGTGCCTCACGCCACGGCCGGCATCGCCATCATCGAGACGGGGGCGGGCAGCGACGACGACCTGCTCGCCGCGCTGGCGGATCTGCTGCCCTCCGACGACCGGTGGCGGCATCGCCATGGCAGCCCGGGCCACGGCCGGTCCCACGTCATGCCGGCGCTGGTGCCGCCGTACGCCACCGTCCCCGTGCTCGGTGGCCGGCTGGCGCTCGGCACCTGGCAGAGCATTTGCCTGGTCGACCTGAACGTGGACAACCGCGACCGGGAGGTGCGGTTGTCGTTCCTGGCGGGCTGAGCGAGCCGGATCAGAGCGTCGGCGGGCCCTTTGACGATCCTCCGCCGGGTCGCCTCGAGGTCACCTCGCCACCAGCCGAGCTTCTCCACCCTCTGCCGGGAGCTCCGGCGGCACGTTCGCGTCTCCGGGCACGTCTCGGAAGATCGGGGGTCCCGTCCCACCCGGCGGCCCGTCTGAACGGCGGTCGGGCAGGCCACGATTCCGCTACCCAGATCGGGACACGCGGCCGCTGGACCGGTGTGGGTCGGAAGGTCGCTCCCTGGACCGTGAAGCACCATGCGCCCGCCGCTGAGGATGTCCAGCGGCGACCGCGACCTGCGGGTCGGTCACGGGCTGCTGTCCCCGGTAGGTGAGGTGGTCCCAGAGGAACAGGCCGTCCCAGTGGTTCTGCTCGGCGAGGACGGCCAGGTCGCGCCCCACCCGCGGGTCGGCGTACGCGC
The DNA here is from genome assembly GCA_035762105.1 of Nocardioidaceae bacterium. Taxonomy (GTDB): domain Bacteria; phylum Actinomycetota; class Actinomycetes; order Propionibacteriales; family Nocardioidaceae; genus Nocardioides_C. Next base: position 7,630 of record DASTPU010000017.1, read on the forward strand.
CGATGTTCGGTATGCCCACCGCCCACCGTGGTCCCTGCACCGTCACCGCCTCCGCCGAGATGGTCCGCGGATGTACATCTAGACAACTCTTGTAAAGTACGGCGACATCCTCTAACTTCCTGTAAAACCCGACGGCAGGAGGTCAGTATGGCGAGCGTGGTCAGCACCGGGACGATCCCCGCGGGGTCGACCGAGCGGTGGCGGGACAGGAAGCGCTACCTGTGGCTGATCGGCCTCGTGGTCCCGTCCCTGGCCTTCGTCGCGCTCGGCCTTCACACGCTGACGGGGTGGGGCGTCTGGTTCTGGATCGGACCGATCGTGGTCCTGGTCGTGGTCCCTGTGATCGACCTGGTCGCCGGACTCGACCGGTCGAACCCGCCCGACGACGTGATCGAGGCGCTGGAGCAGGATCGCTACTACCGCTGGATCACCTACCTCTTCCTGCCGGTCCAGTACGCCGGCTTCCTGACCGCGTTCTGGCTCATCGGCACCGGTGACCTGTCACTGGTCGACCAGGTCGGTCTGGCGGTCAGCATCGGCACCATCGGCGGGATCGGCATCAACACCGCCCACGAGCTCGGCCACAAGAAGGAGAGCCACGAGCGCTGGCTGTCCAAGGTCGCGCTGGCGCAGAGCTTCTACGGCCACTTCTACATCGAGCACAACCGCGGACACCACGTCCGGGTCGCGACTCCCGAGGATCCCGCCAGCAGCCGGGTCGGCGAGACGTTCTACGCGTTCTGGCCGCGCACGGTGCTCGGCTCCCTCAGGAGTGCGTGGAGCCTGGAGAAGCGGCGTTACGCGCGCAAGCGGAAGCACCCGTTCCGGATCGGCAACGACGTCCTCAACGCCTGGCTGATGTCCGCGGTGCTCTGGGGCGCGCTGGTCGCCTGGCTCGGGATCGGGGTTCTGCCGTTCTTGGTCGTCCAGGCAGTCGTCGGCTTCTCCCTCCTCGAGGTCGTCAACTACATGGAGCACTACGGGATGCTGCGCCAGAAGGTCGGTGTGGGAGAGCGGCAGCGCTACGAGCGGGTCGACCCCAGCCACAGCTGGAACTCCAACAACGTCGCCACGAACGTGCTCCTGTACCACCTCCAGCGGCACAGCGACCACCACGCCAACCCGACCCGCCGCTACCAGACCCTGCGTGACTTCGAGGAGTCGCCGGTGCTGCCCACGGGGTACGCCGGGATGATCCTGCTCGCCCTGGTGCCGCCGCTGTGGCGCCGGGTCATGGATCCCCGTGTGCTCGCCCACTTCGACGGTGACATCACGATGGCGAACATCCATCCGCCCAGGCGCGCGAAGGTGCTCCGGGCGTACGGCGCGCGGGCCGGCGGAGAGGGCAGAGGCCTGCACGCCGGCGTCGCCGAGCTGGCTCCCGATGCGGCGGAGGAGGCCACCGACCAGGTGGGTGGCGAGTGCCCCGGCTGCGAGTACGTGTACGACGAGGCGGTGGGCGACGAGCGCGAGGGCTTCCCGGCGGGCACGCCGTGGTCGTCGATCCCCGACAGCTGGTGCTGCCCCGACTGCGGGGTGCGTGAGAAGGTCGACTTCGTACCGCTGAGCCGGAGGGCGCTCCGACGGGTCGGCGAGGGCTCGGTCACCCCCTGAAAGCCTGCGACCGTCGGAGCTGGCTGGCATCGTGGGTCGGGTGAAGAACCGCACGGTGTCGAGAGTGGTCGCCGTGCTCCTGCTCGCCGTGGTGGCCGGGGGTCTGGCCCGGGCCGCCCACGCGCTGCTGGCCGGGGTCAACACCGAGTACGGCCGCGGCGCGATGGGTCCGGTGGAGATCCTCGTCGTCGCGGGCGTCTCGGGGACCGTGGTCACCGCCGTCGCATTCGCGATCCTCGCAGCGGCCCGGATGCGCAAGCGTCTGGGACTGGTCGCCGGCGCCGTGACCGTTCTCGCGGTGGCGACGGCAGGGGCGGCGGGCGCGTCGGCCGGTGCCGACGAGCACCGGCTGCGCGCGTTCCGCGCGTCGGTGTCGTGCAGCGGCGACGTCGACCGCAACACTCTCGAGTTCGCCGAGACCGTCGGCAGGGTGGTGCCGGTCGACGGTCGCCGAGCCAACGGCTCCCCGCAGGGATGCCGGGTCCTCGTGGCGATCCCGAGGAGGCTCACCGACGATCCCGTGGGTCACATCGACGGCACGGCAAGCGCCATCTACTGGCAGATCTCGGGACCGAGGGCCTGGACCAGCGACTCCGGACACACCGTCCAGGTCGAGCGCGTCGAGCGTGCCTCGGGTTC
>DASTPU010000018.1:0-2058 GCA_035762105.1 Nocardioidaceae bacterium
GACGAGGCTTCCGCGCTCGTCGTTCTGCTGCATCGCCTTGATGCCTAGACCACCACGCGACTGGACGCGGTACTCCGAGATCCGGGTGCGCTTGGCGTAGCCGCCGTCGGTCATCGTGAAGACGTACTGCTCCTTGACCTCGGGCGACGCCACGGCGCCACCCTCCTGCCCCTCGGCCGCCTCCTCGGCGGCGATCTGCTCGGCGCGGATCACCGACATCGACAGCAGCTCGTCACCCTCACGGAACTTCATGCCGGTCACACCGGAGGTGGCGCGGCCCATCGGGCGCAGCTGGCTGTCGTCGGCCGGGAAGCGGATCGCCTGGCCCTTCTTGGAGACGAGCAGGATGTCGTCACCGGGGTGGACCAGCTCGGCGCCGATCAGCTCGTCGCCCTCCTCCCGGAAGTTGATCGCGATGACGCCGGCCTGGCGTGGGCTGTTGTAGTCCGAGAGCGCGGTCTTCTTGACGAGGCCGTTACGCGTGGCGAGCACGAGGTACGGCGCCTGGTCGTAGTCGCGGATCGCGAGGACCTGGGCGATGTTCTCGTCCGGCTGGAACGACAGGAGGCCGGCGACGTGGCCGCCCTTCGCGTCGCGGTTCGCCTCGGGGAGGTTGTACGCCTTGGTCCGGTAGACACGGCCGGCGGTGGTGAAGAACAGCAGCCAGTTGTGGTTGCTGGTCGCCATGAAGTGCTCGACCACGTCGTCACCCTTGAGCGTGGCGCCGCGCACGCCCTTCCCGCCGCGCTTCTGGGTGCGGTACAGGTCGGCGCGGGTGCGCTTGGCGTAGCCGCCGCGGGTGATCGTGACGACGAGGTCCTCGTCGGGGATCAGGTCCTCCATCGACAGGTCACCATCCGCGGGGATGATCTGGCTGCGGCGCTCGTCGCCGAACTTGTCCACGATCACCTGCAGCTCGTCGGAGACGATCTGCCGCTGGCGCGACTCACTGGCGAGGATGTCCTGCAGGTCGGCGATGATCCGCTCGAGCTCGGTGAGGCGGTCCATGATCGCCTGGCGCTCGAGGGCGGCCAGCTTGCGCAGCTGCATGTCGAGGATCGCGCGGGCCTGGATCTCGTCGATGTCGAGGAGCTGCATCAAGCCGGTGCGGGCGTCCTCCACCGTGGCGGAGGCGCGGATCAGGGCGATCACCTCGTCGAGCGCGTCGAGCGCCTTCGCGAGGCCGCGGTAGATGTGGGCCTCCTCCTCGGCCTTGCGCAGGCGGTACTGCGTCCGGCGCCGGACGACCTCGATCTGGTGGGTGATCCAGTGCGAGATGAACTGGTCGAGGGTCAGCGTGCGCGGCACGCCGTCGACAAGCGCGAGCATGTTCGCGGAGAAGTTGCTCTGCAGCTCGGTGTGCTTGAAGAGGTTGTTGAGCACGACCCGCGCCACGGCGTCGCGCTTGAGCACCACGACCAGCCGCTGGCCCGTGCGCCCGGAGGAGTCGTCGCGGACATCGGCGATGCCCTGGATCCTCCCGGAGTCGGCGAGCTCGGCGATCTTCAGGGCCAGGTTGTCCGGGTTCACCTGGTAGGGGAGCTCGGTGATGGAGAGCGTCGTACGCCCGCGGCTGTCCTCGTCGATGTCGACGATCGCGCGCATCGTGACCGACCCACGCCCGGTGCGGTACATCTGCTCGATGCCCTGCTTCCCGACGATCAGGGCACCCATCGGGAAGTCGGGGCCGTGGACCCGCTCGATCAGAGCCTCGAGGAGCTCCTCGCGGGTGGCGTCAGGATGCTGCAGCGCCCACTGGACGCCGTCGTTGATCTCACGCAGGTTGTGCGGCGGGATGTTGGTCGCCATCCCGACCGCGATGCCTGCCGATCCGTTGACCAGCAGGTTCGGGAACCGCGACGGCAGGATCACCGGCTCCTCGGAGCGGCCGTCGTAGTTGGGCGTGAAGTCGACCGTCTCCTGGTCGATGTCGCGCACCATCTCCATCGCCAGCGGCGCCATCTTGCACTCGGTGTACCGCATGGCGGCGGCCGGGTCGTTGCCCGGCGAGCCGAAGTTGCCCTGGCTGTCGACGAGCGGGTTGCGCATCACCCACGG
>DASTPU010000019.1:0-22233 GCA_035762105.1 Nocardioidaceae bacterium
CGCGGAGATCGGCACTGACCACGAGGCCCACGTCCGGCGCCGACGCGAGGCGCCCCACGAGCGTCGTACCGATGAAGCCGCTGCCGCCGGTGACCAGCACCCGCTTCACACCGGCACCTCCTCTCGGTCGGGGGTACGACACGCGCCCCCACGTCGCCACCGCAAAGCGGTCGGCTTCGGCACCGGCCGATTGTTGCAGCAGAACCCCTTGTTCGTAACGGGTCACAGGCCGGGGATCTCGGTCGACGCCCGCCTCGGCACCGGCTCGGCAAGCTCCGGCGCACTGCGCAGAAGTGGTCACGAACGACGTGGAGACCGCAGCTCCGAGTGTCGTTCGTGACCACTTGCGCCCGTGCTGTCCCGGCCTCAGCTCGTGGTGAGCGCGGTGTCGTCGAGGACGAAGCTGGTCTGCAGCGACGAGTCCTCGGTGCCGGTGAAGCGGACCGTGACGGTCTTGCCCTTGTAGCTGCTCAGGTCGAACGACCTCTGCACGTAGCCGGTGTTCTCGTTCAGGTTCGAGTACGTCGCCAGGGTGGTCGTCACGCCGTCGGCGACGACCTGCACGCGGAGGGTGTCGTAGGCCGTCGACGTGGTGGTCTCCGCACTGTCGATGCGGATCCAGAACGAGAGCGTCGCGCCGGTGACCGTCGACGGGATCGACGCCGACTGGGACAGCGTGTCGGTGTGCGAGGAGCCGTAGCCGTCGAGCCACGCCTTCCACGACCCGGAGCGCGCGGGGCGGCCGGTGGAGCTGGTGACCACGCCGGAGGTGGCGGCCCACACCGTGTTGCCGGACTCGAAGCCGGGGTTGCCCAGCAGGTTCCCGCTCGGCGGGGGCGGGGTGCTGCCGCCGTCGAGGAGCGAGTACAGCAGCCGGTTCGGGGAGCCGGTGCCGACGTTGGTGAGCACGTTCGACGTCGCCCCGTTGACGATCGCGTTCGAGACCGTCGACGGCGAGGCCGAGGGGTTGCCCTGCAGGTAGAGCGCCGCCACGCCGGCGACGTGCGGCGTCGCCATCGACGTCCCGCTGATCGTGTTGGTCGCGGTGTTGCTGGTGTACCAGGCCGAGGTGATGCTCGAGCCCGGGGCGAACAGGTCGAGGCACGAGCCGATGTTGGAGAAGCTCGAGCGGGCGTCGCTGTTGGTCGAGGAGCCGACCGTCAGCGCGGCGCCGACCCGGGACGGCGAGCCGTTGCAGGCGTTGGCGCCGCTGTCGTTGCCGGCGGCGACCGCGTAGGTCACGCCGGCGTTGATCGAGCTCTGCACCGCGGAGTCGAGGGCGCTGGAGACGCCGCCGCCGAGGCTCATGTTGGCCACCGCGGGGCCGGTCTTGTTGCCGGTCACCCAGTCGACGCCGGCGATCACGCCGGAGTTCGTGCCGCTGCCGTCGCAGCCGAGGACACGCACCGGCTTCAGGGTCACGGACTTGGCGACCCCGTACGTCGTACCTCCCACCGTGCCGGCGACGTGGGTGCCGTGGCCGTTGCAGTCGGTGCTGCCGTTGCCGTCGCTGATCGCGGTGTAGCCGCTGCCCACCCTGCCGCCGAAGTCGCCGTGTGTGGAGCGGATGCCGGTGTCGATGACGTAGGCGGTGACGCCGCTGCCGGTCGTGCTGTAGGTGTAGCTGCTGCTCAACGGGAGGTTCCGCTGGTCGACCCGGTCGAGGCCCCAGGTCGGCGAGGACTGGGTGGCGGTCAGAGCGACCTTCTGGTCGGCCTCGATGTAGGCGACGTTCGGGTTGCTCCGCATCGCCTCGAGCGCCCGGGGCGGCAGCTGCGCGGCGAAGCCTGAGATCGTGTGGTCGTAGGTGAACGCGATCCGTGCGCCCTCGTTGCGCGCCTGGCGCCGGGCGTCGTCAGCCGCCTGCTTCGGCGCGTCCTGCTCCATCACGACGATGTACTGGCCGGGGATCGCGTCGGCCTGCTCCGTGCCGCGCACCGGTACGCGGTCCGCCGCGGTGGCGGACATCGGCATCGTCAACGCCGCGACCACACCCAGGACGGCGACCGACGCCAGGCGCGAGTGGTTGTTCTTCATGGGGGTCTCCGAGGTTCTGCGAGGACGCACGGCCGCCCTGGCCGCACGGCTGCCGGCGGCCGGGCCGTGGCGACAGTGGGAGGAACCTAGGCGGGTCCCCGCGGCGTCCGCTATGGGAAGAACCTGCGTGTTTGAGCAGTGCACATTCGTGCACGATCCGGCGGCCCGGCCGTCGGTCAGCCGCCGTCGCCGCGGAAGCGCAGCCGGAGGGCCTCGCGGTCGCGTGCCGCCCGAGAGGTACGACGGGCGCGCCGCCGCGACCGTCTCGCGGCCGAGCGCGCCATGTCGGCGGCGCCGATGAACCCCGCCTCGGGGCCGAGCGCGGCCTTGAGGATCACCGGCTCGATGCGATGGCCACGGCCGACGAGCTGTCGCGAGAACGCCTCGCGGGTCGGGGCGAGGAGCAGCTCGCCGGCCGCGGAGACGCCTCCGCCGATGACGATGCAGCCGGGGTCGAACGCCGCGGTGAGGTTGGCCAGCCCCACGCCGAGCCACCGCCCCATGTCCTCGAGCAGCTCGGTGGCGAGCGGGTCCCCGTCGCGGGCGGCCTCGGTCACCATCGGGCCGGTGAGCCGGGCCGGGTCGCCGCCGGTGCGCTCACGCAGGACGTGCGCCACGGGGGAGTCGGCGACGAGCAGCTCGCGGGCGTCGCGGACCAGGGCGTTGCCGGAGGCGTACTGCTCCCAGCAGCCGCGGTTGCCGCAGGGGCATCGGTGCCCGTCGGGGACGACCTGCATGTGCCCGAACTCGCCGGCCATGCCGCCGGCGCCGCGGTAGACCCGCTCGTCCATCACGATCGCGCCGCCGATGCCGGTACCGAGGGTCACGCAGAGCACGAACCGGTGGCCGCGGCCGGCGCCGAACTTCGACTCCGCCAGCGCCGCGGTGTTCGCGTCGTTGTCGACCAGGACCGGGAGACCGAGACGGCCGCGCACGGCGTCGCGCACCGGCTCGTTGCGCCAGGCCAGGTGCGGGGAGAAGAGCACCGACGCGCGGGCGGCGTCGACGAACCCGGCCGCGCCGATGCCGACCGCGGCGACGTCGTGGTCGCGGCCGAGCAGCCGGACGATCTCGACGATCGTGTCCTCGACGGCCTCCGCGCTGCGGCCCGGGGTGTCCCGGCGCTCGCGCGCGAGGACCCGCCCGGCGGCGTCGACCACGCCGCCCAGCACCTTGGTGCCGCCGATGTCGATCCCGACGGTGAGCGGGTCCCACCGGTTGAGAGCGGATCGGCGCGCGGTCGGACGGGGCACGTCGTGAGGGTAGCGTGGCGGGGTCCCGCCGAACCGAAGTCCAAGCCCCTGAGAGGACCGACACCGTGACGTCGCGTAGAGCCCTGCTGTTGGAGAACGTGCACCCGGTCGCCGAGGAGATCCTGACGGCGGCCGGGCTGTCGGTCGAGACCGCGAAGGGCGCCCTCGACGAGGAGGAGCTCGCCGCCGCCCTGGCCGACGTCGACGTGCTCGGGATCCGGTCCAAGACCCAGGTGACCGCCGCGGTGCTCGAGCAGAACAAGCACCTGTGCGCGCTCGGCGCGTTCTGCATCGGGACCAACCAGATCGACCTCACCACGGCCTCGCACCAGGGCCTTGCGGTGTTCAACGCGCCGTTCTCCAACACCCGGAGCGTCGTCGAGATGGCGATCGCCGAGATCATCTCCCTGACCCGTCGGCTCAGCGAGAAGAACGCGTCGCTCCAGGCCGGCGTCTGGGACAAGTCCGCCACCGGCGCCCACGAGGTGCGCGGACGCCGGCTCGGCATCGTCGGCTACGGCAACATCGGCAGCCAGCTGTCGGTCATCGCCGAGGCGATCGGCATGTCGGTCTCCTTCTACGACATCGAGGACAAGCTCGCGCTCGGCAACGCCCACCGGTGCACGACCCTCGATGAGCTGCTCGGCCAGTCCGACGTGGTCTCGCTCCACGTCGACGGCCGCGCCGGGAACGCCGGGTTCTTCGGCGAGGCCCAGCTGGCCCAGATGAAGCCGGGGTCGCTGCTCGTGAACCTGTCGCGTGGCTTCGTCGTGGACCACGAGGCGCTGCGCGACCACATCGTCGACGGGCACCTCGCGGGGGCGGCGATCGACGTGTTCCCGCAGGAGCCGAAGAGGCAGGGAGACCCGTTCGAGTCGCCGCTGCGCGGTCTGCCGAACGTCATCCTCACCCCGCACATCGGCGGCTCCACCGAGGAGGCACAGGAGGACATCGGTGTCTTCGTCGCGCGCAAGCTGGCGACCTACCTCAGCACCGGTGCGACCTCGATGAGCGTCAACCTGCCCGACCTGTCCCTGCCCCACGCGCCCGGGACGCACCGGGTCGCGCACCTGCACCGGAACGTCCCCGGGGTGCTCGCCACCGTCAACGGCATCCTCGCCGACCACGGCATCAACGTGGAGAGCCAGGGACTCAACACCTACGGCGAGCTCGGCTACCTGCTGACCGACATCGGCCTCGACTACGCCCCCGACGTCGTCGAGGCGCTCACCTCGATGCCCGAGACGGTCCGGCTGCGCATCATCGACTGACCCTGCATCTGGTCAGCGAGCGGTCCTGGCGAGCGCGATGACCTGTTGCATCGGCATCCACCTGGTGTCGTAGGTCCATCCACCCTGACCACCGCCGGAGCAGGAGTCCCCGTCCTCGTGCTCCGCGAGAGTCACGAGGGCCTCGCCCTGGTGCGGCGCCGGACGGATCCGGACCCTGCCGCGGTCGGCGAACGCCTCCTCACCCCGGTCGTCGAGGTCGATCCAGACCTGCACGGGGTCGCCGGCAGCGAGGCCGTCCCCGGCGGAACCGAGGACCCCGACGCCGCGGACCACCGCCCGGATCCCCTCCTCATGGCCGTCCTCGGCGGCGGCGACCTCCTCGTGGCCACCGCACTCGGTGTCGCCCACGGCGACACGATGCACCTCGAACCCGAGGACCTCCAGCCCGTCTGCCTGCAGCCGCAGCCGGGCAGACGGCACGGCGGCCCCGTCCGTCCTCGCGGTGAGCGTCAGCCGGAGCTCGGCGGCCGGGCGATCCGGGTGCTCGGGATCCGTGGAGACGAACCAGGACGGCGACGCGCCGGTGTGGACGGCGACAACGTTCGCGTTCGGTGTCGACGGACCCCCGTGGGTCCCGTCGCCTTCGACCGCCAGCGTCGCAGGTCCCGCGAAGGTCAGCACTGCTGACACAGCGACCAACGACACGACCGGAATGAGTCGAGCGCTCATCATGTGCCCCCCATCTTCCTAGGTCTTCCACGCTGCACTCGCACCGGAACCGCCGCCAGAGGACGAGGCCACGACGGTCCCGGGGCGTCGGTCCCGACCGTTACCTTTCGGTCGGAACGGTGCAACCGGTGCTGAGGTTGGGTCAGAAGCAGGGGGACTCGTTCGAGTCGCCGCTGCGCGGCCGCACACCTGCACCGGAACGTCGTCGACGCGCTCACCTCGACGCCCGAGACGATCGGGCTGCGGGTCATCGACTGACGGAAGGCCTAGCCGGCTCCGACCAAGAGCATCGTCGCGGCGAAGACGACGCCGCTGACGAGCAGGGCGATCGTGGTGTAGCCGAGGATGTCACGGATGCCGAGCCCGGCCACCGCGAGCACGGGAAGGGCCCAGAACGGCTGGATCATGTTCGTCCACTGGTCGCCGTAGGCGATGCCCATGATCACCACCTCGGGCTGGACGTCGAGCTGGGCCGCCGCCTCCAGGAAGATCGGCGCCTGGACCGCGAACTGCCCGCCGCCGCTCGGGATGAACATGTTGATGAAGCCGCCGGAGAGGAATGCCCACAGCCCCAGGGTCGAGGAGCTCGCGAGGCCGACGAAGAAGTCGGCGAACACCGTGATCAGTCCGGTCGCGGTCATGATGCCGAGGATCCCGGCGTACAGCGGGAACTGCAGCAGGATGTCGCCGACGTTCCGGGCGGCGTCCCCGACCAGCTCGCCGAGCTCGTTGGGTGAGCGGACCAGCAGCAGGATCGCCGCGAGGAAGGTCCAGTTGACGATGTCGAGGGTGAGTGCGAACCCCTCCTGGGCGAAGTAGACGGCCAGGTAGCCGACCAGCGCGATGCCGAGGACGGTGGTCACGGCGCGGGAACCGTCTGCCCTCTCGGCGGGAGTGGGGGTGTCGCCCACGGCGCGGACGGCGGACACCTCGTGCGGCACCGGCTCCGCGACCGGCGCGTCGGCGGGCAGCTCGAAGATCTTCTCGTCGTGGTGCGGACGCAGCGAGGCCATCGCGGCGACGACGAGCACGACGGTCACGGCGATCGCGAGCAGGTTCCAGCCGGCGAAGATCGTCGCGGAGACCGGGACCGTGGTGCCGATCTGCTCCTCCACGAAGCTGCCCGGCGTCGCGGCGGCGAGCGGGCCGGAGCCCGAGTAGCCCATGTGCCACACCACGTACCCCGCGTAGCCGCAGGCGACGAGGAGCGGGAAGTGGAGTCGCATCCCGCGCTCACGCCCTTGCTTGGCCACCTGCTGCGCGAGGAGCACACCGACCATCAGGCCGAGTCCCCACGAGAGCAGCGATGCCAGCGCCGCGGCAAGGGTCACCATCCCGTACGCCTGGACGGGGGTGCGCGGCAGCGAGCCGGCGGCGACGAGCATCCGGCTCACCTGGCGGGTCCGCGCGAGCGTGTAGCCGAAGAGCAGGACCAGCGAGATCTGCGTCATGAACGCCAGCAGACCGATCAGCCCGTCGCCCCAGCCGCGGATCACGTCCACCGGGCCGGCGTCGGTGAGGGTGAAGGCGAGGACCGCGACGACACCCGTCAGGGCGACAGCGAAGACCAGTGCGGTGGGGAGCCATCGTTCGACGACCCCGACGAGGGGACGGGACAGTGCGCGCAGCATGAGGTGGCCTTTCTTCCCGAAGGTTCCGCATTCTCATGACGGCGCGGAACCCGTGTCAATGTCCAGGCCCGCGACGCGGCGGGGATGATGGGGGCGTGCCGAACGTCCGAGGTCTCCTGCTCGCCGCCGGCGCGGGTCGCCGTATGGGCGGCCCGAAGGCACTGCTCCGCGACGACTCGGGCGAGGCGTTCGTGACCCGCGGTGTGAGGGTGCTCCGGGACGGCGGCTGCGAGGGCGTCACCGTCGTCGTCGGCGCGGCGGCCGAGGAGGTCGGCGGGGTCCTCGCCGACGCGGACGTCGCGGTCACCGTCGCCGCGGACTGGGGCTCGGGCATGGGCGCCTCACTGCGCGCCGGGCTCGCCGACCCGTCCCTCGACGGCGCCGAGGCCGTCGTGGTCTCCCTGGTCGACCTCCCCGACGTCGGGAAGGAGGTGGTGCGGCGGCTGCTGGGCTCGGTCCGGACCGGACCTGCGGCGCTCGCCCGTTCGACGTACGACGGGGTGCCGGGACACCCGGTGCTGATCGGGCGGGACCACTGGGCAGGGGTCGCCGCGACCGCCGAGGGGGACCGCGGGGCGCGGGAGTACCTGCGCGCGCACCCGCACGTGCTCGTGGAGTGCGGCGACCTGGCCACCGGCCGGGACACCGACACCCCGGAGTCGCTGTAGACCGGTCGGTCGACCGGCCTAGGTGCGGTGGGTAATGCTTGCTGCATGGACCCCGCGTCGAGCGTGACCTCGCCGGCCGACCTCGCCGAGCGCCTCGGATCCACCGGCTACCTCGCCGACGAGGCCCTCGCCACGATCGGCTACCTCGCCCTGCAGATGCAGCGGCCGCTGCTGCTCGAGGGCGAGCCGGGCACGGGCAAGACCGCGCTCGCCGAGGCGCTGGCACAGGCGCTCGACGTGCCGATGATCCGGCTGCAGTGCTACGAGGGCATCGACGCGAGCCAGGCGCTGTACGACTGGGACTTCCCGCGGCAGATCCTGCACCTTCGTGCGGTCGAGACCGCATCGCACGGCGACGCGGACGTGGAGGAGGTCGAGAAGAGCCTGTTCGACGAGCGGTTCCTGCTGGCCCGTCCGGTGCTGCGCGCGCTGCGGGAGAGCCCGGTGGTGCTTCTCGTCGACGAGATCGACCGCGCCGACGACGAGTTCGAGGCGTTCCTGCTCGAGGTGCTCTCGACGTACCAGGTGACCATCCCCGAGCTGGGCACGGTCACCGCGGCCACCCCACCGGTCGTCCTGCTCACCTCCAACCGGACGCGCGAGATCCACGACGCGCTGAAGCGGCGCTGCCTCTACCACTGGATCGACCACCCGGGCCTCGAGCGGGAGGTCGCGATCGTGCGTTCGCGGGCGCCGGAGGTCTCCGAGCGGCTGGCCCGGCAGGTGGTGACGCTGGTGCAGCAGCTGCGCAGCCGCGAGGACCTGCTGAAGCCGCCGGGTGTGGCCGAGACCCTCGACTGGGCCCGCGCGCTGGAGCGGCTGGGCACCACCGACCTCGACATCGAGACCGCGGCCGCGACCCTCGGCGCCGTCGTGAAGTACCGCGAGGACGCGGAGCGGGTCCGCAAGGCCCTCGACCGGATGCTGGCCGGCTAGCCATGGACACCGCGGTGCGCCACGCCCCCGACGAGCTGCTGCTGGGGTTCGCCCGCGCGCTCCGTGCCGCCGGCCTGCCGGTCACCTCCGACCGGGCACAGACCTTCGTGAAGGCGGTCGCCGTGGTGGGTCTCGACGACCAGCGCGCGACCTACTGGGCGGGGCGGTCCACCCTCTGCGCCGGGCCGGACGACCTGGAGAGGTACGACCAGGTCTTCCACTCCTGGTTCGTCTCCCAGGAGAAGGGGTCGGTGCCCCGCGAGGCTCCGGAGCGGACCGTGCCGCAGACCGACCTGCTCGACGACAGCGAGCGCAGCGGCGAGTCGGGCGACGTCGAGGAGCAGGAGATCCGTGCCAAGGCCAGCGCGGCGGAGATCCTCCGGCACCGCGACATCGCGGCGATGGACGCGATGGAGAAGGCCCGGCTGGCCGCGATGTTCGGTGGGCTGCACCCCCGTGCCCCCCGTCGTACGGCGAACCGGCGCACCGCCTGGCACCGGGGAGACCTCGACGCCGCACGCACGCTTCGGCGGATGCGGGCCCGGATGGGCGAGCCGGGTCCCGTGGCGTGGCGGCGGCGCCGGACACGGGCCCGCCGGGTGGTCCTGCTCATCGACGTCTCCGGCTCGATGAGCTCCTACGCCGACGCGCTGCTGCGGCTCGCGCACCGGTTCACCCACGCCGCCGCGCCGTCCGGGTCACCGCTCCGCCCCGGTGACGTCGAGGTGTTCACCGTCGGCACGCGGCTCACGCACATCACCCGCGCGATGCGGATGCGGGATCCCGAGCAGGCGATCGTGGCCGCGGGGCAGACCGTCCCGGACTGGTCGGGCGGCACCCGGCTCGGCGAGACGCTGAAGGTGTTCCTGGACCGGTGGGGCCAGCGGGGCACCGCCCGCGGCGCGGTCGTGGTCCTGGTCTCCGACGGCTGGGAGCGCGGCGACACCGCCCTGCTCGCCGAGCAGATGCGCCGGCTGCACCGGCTCGCGCACCGGGTCGTCTGGATGAACCCGCACCGCGGCAAGGCCGGGTACGAGCCCGTGCAGCAGGGCATCGTCGCGGCCCTGCCCTACATTGACGACTTCGTGGCCGGTCACTCGATGGCCACGTTCGCCGACCTGGTCGAGGTGGTGTCCCATGCGTGACGTGTTGACCGAGCTGATGCGCTGGTGGGAGGCCGGGGAGACGGTCGGCATGGGCACCGTCGTGGCCACGTTCCGCTCCGCCCCGCGCCCTGCCGGCGCCTCCATGCTGCTCGGCCCCGGCGGCGAGGCGGTCGGGTCCGTCTCGGGCGGCTGCGTCGAGGGCGCGGTCTACGAGCTCGCCGAGTCGGTTCTCGAGACCGGCGTCCCGGTGCTGGAGAGGTACGGCGTCAGCGACGACGAGGCCTTCGCGGTCGGGCTCACCTGCGGCGGCATCCTCGACGTGTACGTCGAGAAGGTGAACCGGGAGACGTTCCCCGAGCTCGGCGATATCGCGGCCGACCTCGACGCCGGCAGGCCGGTGGCGGTGGCCACGGTGATCGAGCACCCCGACCCCGGACGCCTCGGGCGAAGGATGGTGATCCGGCCCGAGGACGCCGAGCAGCCGCGCACGGGCTCGCTCGGCAGCGAGCGAGCCGACGACGCCGTCGCCGACGACGCCCGCGGCCTGCTGGCCACCGGGCACAACGCGACGCTGACCTACGGCCCCGACGGGGAGCGCCGCGGGGAGGGCATGCGGGTGTTCGTGTGGGCGTTCGCGCCGGCGCCGCGGATGATCGTCTTCGGCGCCATCGACTTCGCCGCGGCGGTGGCGCGGATCGGTTCCTTCCTCGGCTACGAGGTGACCGTGTGCGACGCCCGGCCGGTGTTCGCCACCGCCTCGCGCTTCCCCGGGGCCGACGAGGTGGTCGTGGACTGGCCGCACCGGTACCTGAAGAAGGAGATCGACGCCGGACGTGTCGACGGGCGCACCGTGCTGTGCGTGCTGACGCACGACCCGAAGTTCGACGTACCGCTGCTCGAGGTGGCGCTCCGGATGCCCGAGGTCGCCTACGTCGGCGCGATGGGTTCGCGCCGTACGCACGACAACCGGCTCAAACGGCTGCGCGAGGCCGGCCTCACCGAGGAGGAGATCAGCCGGCTCTCCTCCCCCATCGGCCTCGACCTCGGCGCACGGACGCCGGAGGAGACCGCGGTCAGCATCGCGGCGGAGATCATCGCGCTGCGCTGGGGCGGCAAGGGCGAGCGGCTCGGCGAGCTCGCCGGGCCGATCCACCACGGCGCCCACCGGTGAGCCACGGCATGTCCAAGTAGCCCATGTGACCCTTGTCACCCATCGTTGAACGCGCAAGGATCGACAGCACCTTGTCCTCCTCCCAGGGAGCTGATCCATGACTCGCATCAACGTGAAGGTCGACGGGGTGTCCTACTCCGACGACATCGAACCCCGCATGCTGCTCGTGCACTACCTGCGCGAGCGCCTCGGCAAGACCGGGACGGTGATCGGCTGCGACACCAGCAACTGCGGGGCCTGCACGGTCCATCTCGACGGCAAGAGCGTGAAGTCCTGCAACGTGCTGGCGGTCCAGGCCGACGGCCACGAGGTGACCACGATCGAGGGCCTCGCCCAGGACGGCGAGCTCCACCCGATGCAGAAGGCGTTCCACGAGTGCCACGCGCTCCAGTGCGGCTTCTGCACGCCGGGGATGATCATGCAGAGCGTCGACCTCCTCAACGAGAACCCGAACCCCAGCGAGGAGGAGATCCGGCTCGGCCTGGAGGGCAACCTCTGCCGCTGCACCGGCTACCACAACATCGTGAAGGCCGTGCAGTCCGCGGCATCCGCAGGAGGTGCCCAGTGACCGACACAGTGACCGACACTGCCACCGTCTCCGCAGGGTCCCCTGCCCGCGAGGTCGGCAACGCGCGCAAGCGCAAGGAGGACCAGCGCCTCATCACCGGCCGCACCAAGTGGACCGACAACATCACCCTGCCCGGGATGCTGCACATCGCGATGGTGCGCAGCCCCTTCGCGCACGCCCGGATCACGAACATCGACACCAGCGCCGCGAAGGCCGCACCCAACGTGGTCACGGTCTTCACCGGCGCCGAGGTGGCCGAGGAGCAGGGCGTGCTGGCCAACGCCTGGCCGATCACGGCCGAACAGGTCGCGCCGGTCCACTCGCCGATCGCGGTGGACCGGGTGACCTTCGCCGGCGAGGTCGTCGCTGTGGTCGTGGCGCGGTCGGCCGCCGAGGCGCGTGACGCCGCCGAGCTCGTCGACGTCGACTACGACGAGCTGCCCGCAGCCCTGGACCTGAAGGAGGCGGCGGAGGACAAGGTGCTCGCGCACCCGGACCTCGGCACGAACAAGTCGGCCCTGTGGATCTTCGACTCCGCCGAGGCCGGCACGGGTGGCGCAGTCGACGAGGCGATCGAGAAGGCCCGCACCGAGGGCATCGTGATCGAGCGGGAGTACCGCCAGCAGCGGCTGATCCCGGCGTTCATGGAGCCGCGCTCGACGGTCGTCGACCCCACGGGTGAGCAGATCACGATGTGGTCCGCCACCCAGATCCCGCACATCCTCCGTTACCTCCTCGCGGCGACCACCGGGGTGTCGGAGTCGAAGATCCGCGTGATCGCGCCGGACGTCGGCGGCGGCTTCGGCGGCAAGCTCCAGTCGACGCCGGAGGAGTGGATCACGTTCCTC
Organism: Nocardioidaceae bacterium; assembly: GCA_035762105.1. Classification (GTDB taxonomy): domain Bacteria; phylum Actinomycetota; class Actinomycetes; order Propionibacteriales; family Nocardioidaceae; genus Nocardioides_C. Next base: position 12,180 of record DASTPU010000019.1, read on the forward strand.
GCCGCCCGTCGTACCGGCAAGCCCGTCAAGTACACCGAGACCCGGTCCGAGTCGCTGATGGCCGGGCACCACGGCCGCGACCAGTGGCAGCGGCTGACCCTCGCCGCCACCAAGGACGGCACGGTCACCGGCCTCAAGGTCGACCTCCTCGCCGACCTCGGGTCCTACGTCTCGCTCGTCGGCGGTGGCATACCTGTGCTGGGCGCGTTCATGTTCAACGCGATCTACAAGTTCCCGGCCTACCAGTTCAAGGTCCAGACGGTGCTGACCAACAAGACCTGGACCGACGCCTACCGGGGCGCGGGACGGCCGGAGGCGACCTTCGCGATCGAGCGGCTGATGGACGAGCTCGCCAACGAGCTCGGCGTGGACCCGCTCGAGATCCGGGAGAAGAACTGGATCAAGCACGAGGAGTTCCCGTTCACGACCGTCGCCGGGCTGGAGTACGACTCGGGCAACTACGAGGAGGCGACGGCCGAGGCGAAGAGGATCTTCGGGTACGACGAGCTCCGGGCCGAGCAGAAGCGGCGCCGTGAGTCTAACGACCCGGTGCAGCTCGGGATCGGCGTGTCCACGTTCACCGAGATGTGCGGCCTCGCGCCGTCGCGCGTGCTGGGCCAGCTCAGCTACGGCGCGGGTGGCTGGGAGCACGCATCGGTGCGGATGCTCCCGACCGGCAAGGTCGAGGTGATCACCGGTGTCTCCCCGCACGGCCAGGGCCACGAGACCGCTTGGTCGCAGATCGTCGCGGACCGGCTCGGTGTCCCGTTCGAGGACGTCGAGGTGCTCCACGGCGACACGCAGATCTCGCACAAGGGCCTGGACACCTACGGCTCGCGCTCGCTCGTCGTGGGCGGTGAGGCGGTCGTCAAGGCCGCGGACAAGGTGATCGAGAAGGCCAAGACGGTCGCCGCGCACCTGCTCGAGGCGTCGGCCGACGACCTGGAGTTCAAGGACGGCCGCTTCGGCGTCCGCGGCACCGACAAGGGCATGGCCATCGGCGAGCTCGCGGCCGCCGCGTTCACCGGCCACAACCTGCCCGACGGCATGGAGCCCTCGCTGGACTCCGACGCGACCTACGACCCGGTGAACTTCTCCTACCCGCACGGCACGCACCTGTGCGCGGTCGAGATCGACACCGAGACCGGCAGCGTGACGATGCGCAAGTACACCGCCGTCGACGACGTCGGGACGATCGTCAACCCACTGATCGTGGAGGGCCAGCTGCACGGCGGCCTGGTGCAGGGCATCGCGCAGGCGCTGTGGGAGGAGGCGGTGCACGACGAGTCCGGGACCCTGGTCTCGGCGTCGTTCGTGGACTACCTCGTGCCGACCGCGGCGGACACGATCAGCTTCGACCTCGGCACCTCGGTCACCCCGTCGACGACGAACACCCTCGGCACGAAGGGCGTCGGCGAGGCGGGCACGATCGCCTCCACCCCGGCGGTGGTCAACGCGGTGGTCGACGCGCTGAGGCCGTTCGGGGTGTCCGACGTACGCATGCCGTGCACGCCCGAGCGGATCTGGAAGGCGATCCACGACACCGGAGGCGGCGGGGACGCGCCGACCGAGGCAGAAGCGATGCCGCACTTCGACGAGAAGGACACGGCGGACCGGACCGAAGGAGCGGTGGAATGATCCCGGCACAGTTCGACTACGTCGCACCCGCGACCGTCGAGGAGGCCCTGCAGGCACTGGCCGAGGGCGGCGACGACGCGAAGGTGCTCGCCGGCGGGCAGAGCCTGCTCCCGGTCCTGCGGATGCGGCTCAACGCCCCGTCGCTGGTGGTGGACCTCGGACGGATCGAGTCGCTGCGTGGCGTCCGCGACGACGGCGACGCGATCGTCATCGGGGCGATGACCACCCACGCCGAGGTGCTGCGCGACCCGCTGGTCAACGAGCACGCCGCGCTGCTGACCAAGGCGGTCGAGCAGCTCGCCGACCCGCAGGTCCGCCACCGCGGCACCTTCGGCGGCGCGCTCGCGCACGCGGACCCGGCAGGAGACCTGGGCGCTCCGGCGCTCGCGCTGGGTGCGACGTTCACGGTCGTCGGTGCCTCCGGGACGCGCACCGTGGAAGCGGACGACTTCTTCCAGGGTCTGCTCACCACCGCGATCGAGGAGGGCGAGCTGCTCACCGAGGTGCGGATCCCGAAGTACACCGGCTGGGGAGCCCACTACGAGAAGTTCGTACGCGTGCACCACCAGTGGCCGATCATCGCGGTCGCGGCCGCGGTGAAGGTCGCCCATACCGACGCAGGGGCGACCATCACCGAGGCCCGCGTGGGGCTCACCAACATGGGCATGACCCCGCTGCGGGCGCGCTCGGTGGAGGCGGCGCTGGCGGGTCAGCCTGCCACCGACGAGGCGGTGCGGGCGGCAGCGGCGTCGGCAGCGGAGGGAACCCACCCGCCCTCGGACCTCAACGGCGACTCCGACTACCGGCGGCACCTCGCGACCGTGCTCACCCGCCGAGCGGTGCTCGCGGCAGCGGGAGCGTGACGTCGTGGACCTGACCCACTCGTTCACGGTCCCGGCCTCGCTGGAGGAGACCTGGAACACCTTCCAGGACATCGAGGACATCGGCGCCTGCTTCCCCGGTGCGGTGGTCACCTCGGTCGAAGGCGACGAGTTCAAGGGCACCGTCAAGGTGAAGCTCGGCCCGATCGCGTTGCAGTACGCCGGCACCGGCGCCTTCGTCTCGCGTGACGAGTCGGCGCACCGGTTCGTGGTCGAGGCGAAGGGCAAGGACAAGCGCGGCAACGGTACGGCGGCTGCCACGGTGACCGCTGTCATGACCGCCGAGGCGCCGGAGAGCACCTCGGTCGAGGTGAAGACCGACCTGTCGATCACGGGCAAGCCCGCGCAGTTCGGCCGCGGTGTCATCCAGGACGTCTCGAACAAGCTCCTCCAGCAGTTCATCGACTGCCTCGAGAGCAAGGTCGGTGCGCCGGCCGAGGAGGCTCCGGCCCTTGCCGCGGCCGCGGCCGCCGAGGCTCCGCCACCGGAGCAGCTCGCTCCCGCGCCGGCCGGCGGCCCGGAGGTTGTCACCGGAGCGGCGCCGGAGATCTCGCCCGTCGAGGTGGCCGGCGCGGGTGCTGCGGAAGGTGCCGCAGCGGGCGCCCCGTCGGCGGCACCGCCGACCACGACCCCCGCCGCCGGCAAGCGGAAGGCCGAGCAGGTCGAGGCCATCGACCTGGGCGCCACCGTCCTTCCGATCGTGCTGAAGGCCTACTGGAAACAGATCGCCGGGGCGGTCCTGGCCCTGCTCATCCTGAGGCGCCTGCTGCGCCGCCGGAGGGACTGAGCGGCTCCGCGCACTGAGAAGTGGTCACATACCGCAGATCTCGGCACCCCGGAACTGCAGTATGTGACCACTTCTGCTGTCCGGAGCCACATGGAGGCGATCAGGCAGCGCCGGGCTCCCGCCTCCCGCCACTCGAGCACGGCCCCAGGCAGTCCTCCCCGCGGGCGCGCTGGGGCCTCTCTCAGCCGGGGACGCGGACAGCCAGCAGGCAGACGTCGTCCTGCCTGGCCGAGGGGTCGAGGAGCTTCGCCTGAGCGGCGGCGCACATCTCCCCAGCCGTCGCGGGAACGCCGTCGGAGAACGCGTCCGAGAGCGTGGCGAGGCCGTCGTCGATGGAGCGGCCCCGGTCCTCGACGAGCCCGTCGCTGTAGAGCAGGAGCGCCGTCCCGGGTGAGAGACGGTGGGTGGCAACTTCGTAGACCGTGTCGTCGCCCACGCCGAGCATCAGTCCGCTCGCCGCGGTGAGGAACCGCGGCCCGGCCTTCGTGGAGACGAGCGGCGGCGGGTGACCGGCGTTCGTGTACGTGAGCTCCCCCGTGGCGGGGTCCAGCACTCCGTAGAAGGCGGTGGCCATGGCATCCGGGAGGAGCCGGGCGAGAGCGCAGTTGGTGCGCCGGAGCACCTCGGCGGGGTCGGCGTCATCATCCACCGCGTAGGCCCGCAGCGCGTTGCGCACCTGGCTCATGATCGATGCGGAGACGAGGTTGTGCCCCACCACGTCACCCAGCACGATACCGACCCTGGTCCCGCCGAGCGGGAACGCGTCGTACCAGTCGCCACCGACGTCCACCGCCTCGGTGGCGGGGAGGTAGACGACCGCCAGGTCGAGTCCCGGCACGGTCGGGAGCGCGTCCGGCAGCACGGAGCGCTGCAGCATCTCCGCGACGGTGTGCTCACGCGCGAAGACATCCACGTTGGCCAGTCCCACGGCGAGCCGGCGCCCGAGCTCCTCCGCCACCACGAGGTCGGACTCCTCGAACGGTTCGCGGCCCTCCATGCGTCCCAACGTCAGGACGCCGAGCGTCTGACCGGTCTGCACGAGGGGCACCATGATCGCGCTGTCCGTCCTGAGCCGGGCCGTCAGGTCTGCGAAGAACGGGTCCGGCTGGGGCCGGTCCTCGGGCCGGCCCGCCAGGTCCACCAGCAGCTCGCTGACGCCTGACCGGAATGCCCTCTGCAGCGACACGACGCTGTCCGCAGGAACCGACCGGCTGTAGATCACTGTCATCCTCGAGTCGAGGGCCGGATCGCGGTGCGCGGCTGCGGCGGCTCGCAGACTGCCGTCCTCGACCGGGAGGAAGACGGCGGCGAAGTCGGCCAGAGCGGGGACGACCAGCCGCGTCACGTGGGCCAGCACCTCGTCCCTGTCGCGGGTGGCGGCCACGAGTGCCCCGGCGCCGAGCAGAAGCCGAAGCCTCTCCTCGGCGCTCTCGGCCTCAGCGCGCGCCGCCTGCGCCTTGGCCACCAGGCTCACCCGCTCCCTCTCGGCGCGCTGTCGCTCGGAGAGGTCGGCGATGAATGTGACCCAGCAGAGCGGCTCCTCGGCGAAGACTGCGGCGCCGAGCATGACCGGGACCCGCCTCCCGGAGGCGTCGACGAACTCCTTCTCGAACGGCTCACATGCCCCGGTGCGGCGCAGCTGCTCCAGTGCCTTCTGGTCGGACGGCGCCCACTCGGGGGGCGTGATCGCGCGCCAGTCGATCCGGCCCGCCGCCAAGTCCTCCTCGGTGTAGCCGACCATGTCCAGGAAGGCCTTGTTCGCATCGCGAACGTGTTCCTCGTCGGCCTCGACGATGCCCAGCACGTTCGCATCCCGCAGGCGGCCCAGGAGGGCATCGCGGTCGCGGAGCGCGGTGGCTGCCCGCCGTTCCTCGGTGATGTCCTTGAACATGGCGTAAGCCCGCTGCGGACGCCCCTGGTCGTCGCGTTCATCCGGGATCGCGGTGACCGACAGCCACCGCCGTTCGCCGGTGCGCCCGTGCCTGACCCCGAGCACCACGTCACGGACGACGCGTCCTGTCTGCAGCGCGACGGTCGCGGGGTGCTCGTCGCCCGGAAACGGTGAACCGTCCTCCCGCACCGCCTGCCAGTTCGGCCCCTGGGGTCGCAGCCCGATCAGGTCGTCGACGTCGAGCCCGAGCATGGCCGCCGCCGCGGGGTTCGCGGCGACGATCGCACCGTCCGCGGCGTGGTAGACGACGCCGTCCAGCATGGTCATGAACAACGTCCGGTAACGCTCGTGAGCCTGCGTGAGCTCGTCCGTGAGCAGCTCGAGCCGCTGACGGTCGCGGACGTGGTCGGTCACGTCGCTGGCGTGGACGAGGATCCCGGTGACCTCCCCCTGCCGATCCCGGACCGGCTCGTAGAGGAAGTCCAGGAAGGCCTGTCGAAGCCCGCCGTCGTCACCCTGCACCCACACCTCGGCGGCGCGTCCCTCCTGGCGTTGTCCGGTACGACGCACTGCGTCGAGCATCTCGAAGTAGCCCTGCCCGACGATCTCGGGGAGCGCCTCCTCTACCGGGAGCCCGACCAGCTCCCGCCCTCCGACGAGTCGGCGGTAGGCCTCGTTCGCGAACTCGAAGGTGTGCCGGCGCCCGGTGAGGTAGGCGACTGCCGTGGGAAGACGCTCCAGGAGGTCCGCGATCATCAACAGCCGACGGCTGTCGTCGATCTGCACCATTCGAAGCACCTCCCCGCAAAGGCACGCGTGCAGCGCCCGTGCGGTACAACAGCACTGTCGCACATCCGAATGCCCGGTCGTGTCGAGTGCCCGAGTCCTCCCGTAACGTGTCAGGCAGCGCCGGGTTCCACGGGCACACCGGCCAGCCGCCACTCGAGCACGCCCTCCGCGGCGCGACGCGCGGTGAGCCCGTGCCGGCCGAGGAGCCGGACCGCGTCGTGGGCGAGCACGCAGTACCGGCCTCGGCAGTAGGCCACGATCTCCTTGTCCCTCGGCAGCTCCGCGAGCCGGTCGGCGAGCTCCTCGAGTGGGATGTGCAGCGCACCGGGCAGGTGGCCTCCGACGTACTCCGGCTCGGGCCGCACGTCGAGCAGCACCACGTCCCGGGAGCCGAGCCGGCGCAACAGCTCGTCGGTGCCGACGGCGGTCGTGTCCTCGGGGCCGAGGTAGGCGCGGCGGGCGAGCTCGGTGCGCGGCCGGTGCTGCTGCGCGACCCGGCGAAGGTGGTCCCAGAGACCTGCGACGTCGTCGCCGGCGAGCGAGTAGTAGATCCGTTTGCCCTCCCGGCGGGTCTCCACGAGACCGGCCTCGCGCAGCAGCTGGAGATGGGCGGAGCACGTGCTCATCCCGAGCTCGGCTGCCACCGCGAGCTCCTCGACGCTGCGCGGGCCCTGGGCGAGGAGGTCGAGCAGCTCGAGCCGCTTGGGGTTGCCGAGCACCTTGCCGACCGCGGCGAACTCGGCGTACAACGCATGCTTGGAGTCCCGGTCACCCATGTGCGGCTCCCTCCTCCTCGGCGGCGGGCCTGTGGTGAGTCTCGTACATGCGTACGGCGACCACCAAGCCCGACAGGGCAGTCAGGACGGCGACCGTCCACACGGCCGCCCGGACACCGAGGGCGTCGGCGACGACCCCGGCCAGCAGCGCGCCCACGGCGAACCCGCCGTCGCGCCAGAGCCGGTAGACCCCGACCGACCGGGCTCGCCAGGCAGGGTGCGCGACGTCGCCGATGGATGCCAGCAAGGTCGGGTAGACCATGGCCGTGCCGGCACCGAGCAGGACGGCCGCCACCGCCCAGGCCGCGAACGACTCGCCCGCTGCGACCAGGCCGAGCGCGACCGCCTGCACCCACATGCCCGCGACGATCATCCACTTGCGGCCCCACCGGTCCGAGAGCGCACCGGTGACGAGCTGGCCGACGCCCCAGACCGCCGGGTAGAGCGCGGCGAGCACACCGATCCTGCCGACGGAGAGCCCGGTCGCCGCGAAGAGAATCGGGAAGAGACCCCAGGCAAGGCCGTCGTTGAGGTTGTTGACCAGGCCCGCCTGGCTGGCCGAGGACAGCGCGGGCTCCTTGAAGCTGGTCTGGCTGAACACCTCGCGGTCGGTGAGCTCCTCGTGCAGGTGGTCGTGACGGCCGTCGGCCCGGGCCACGTGACCGGCCGCCTCGAGGCGGGCGTGACCGCGGGTCTCCCGGACCGCCAGCGTCGACAGCCCGAGGCCGAGCGCCGCGAAGGCCAGGCCGAGGAGGAACGGCGCCGGCCGCAGGCCGTAGGCCTCGGCGAGGTAGCCGGTCGCCAGGGCGGTCACCGCGACGGCGGCGTACCCGGCTGCCTCGTTGAGCCCCATCGCCAGGCCCCGGCGTGCCGGACCGACCAGGTCGATCTTCATGACCACGGTCGTGGACCAGGTCAGCCCCTGGCTCACGCCGAGGAGCACGTTGGCCGCGATCACCCATCCCCACGTGGGGGCCCAGATCAGCAAGAGGGGCACGGGGACTGCCACCAGCCACCCGGCGACCAGGACCGGCTTGCGGCCGTAGCGGTCCGACCAGGCACCGGCGAAGTAGTTCGTGAGGGCCTTCGCGATGCCGAACGCGACGATGAACGAGAGGCCGGCGGTGTAGGCGCGGAGGCCGAACTCCTGCTCGCCGAGCAGAGGCAGCACGGTGCGCTCCTGACCGAGCATGCCGCCGACGAGAGCGTTGACCACGACCAGGAGGGTGAACTGCGCGGCGTTCTGCCGCAGACCGAGCGCTACCGCCACCCGGGCAACACTACGTCATTCCACGGATTGTTGGAATGAGCGTCTCGTCCGGGTGCCCCGTCTCATCCGGCGGCATCCAGCGTCGCCTGGACGCGGGCCAGCTTCTCGGGGTTGACGAGTACGTCGATCTCGGTGATCCGGCCGGCGGAGACGGCGAACGACATGACCGACACGAGCTCCTCCCCCGCGTAGCCGAGCACACCGGGCATGCCGTTCACCGGGAGCACCTCCACACGGGTCACATGCTTGGCCCGCCGGACGATCCCGAGCATGAGCTGGGCGACGCGGTCCACACCCTCGACCGGGTGCCGCGCGGCGGCGACCTTGCCACCGCCGTCACCACGCAGCGTGACGTCCGGGTCGAGTAGCGAGACGAGGCCCTCGAGGTCTCCGCCTGCGGCCGCGGACAGGAAGGACTCGACGACCCGGCGCTGCTCGCCCGTGTCGACCTCGAAGCGCGGAGCGCCTGCGGCGATCCGGTTGCGGGCGCGGACCGCGAGCTGGCGACAGGCCTCGGGTGTCCGGCCGACCACCTCCGCGACCTCGTCGAAGGGCATCCCGAAGGTGTCGTGGAGGACCCAGCTGGCCCGCTCCGCCGGGCTCAACGTCTCCAGCACCACGAGCAGGGCGTAGGAGACAGAGTCCGCCAGGGTGACCCGGTCCGCGGGGTCGGGGTGAGTACTCGTGGGGCGGGTCAGCCCGTCGGAGGAGATCCACGGCTCGGGAAGCCACTGGCCGACGTAGGTCTCGCGGCGGTTCCGGGCGCTGCCCAGGACGTCGAGGGCGAGTCGGGACACCGTCGTCGTGGCCCATGCCCGCAGGTCCCGCGGACGTGCGTCCGGGTCGGAGGTCACCAGCCGCTGGAGGCGTAGCCACCCCTCCTGGACGACGTCCTCGGCGTCGGAGCGGCTGCCGACGATCCGGTACGCCACCCCGGTGAGGTACGGCCGCAGCGCGGCGTAGTCCTCCGCCAGCGTCGCCACTTCACGAGGCCGGTGCTCCCCGGTCACCGACGGACCCCCTCCGCGCTGAGCGGTAGCCCGGGCCAGCCGACCCGCCTGCTCGGCACGGCGGGCCGCCACCCGCTCGTCTCCCGGAACCGCTGCGCCGACACACGGTGGGATCGGGCGAGTGCCTTCACCCGGTGTCCGGCTGTCGCGAGCGCGCGGAGGGTGGAGCGGCCGGCAGCTCCGGTCGCGCCCAGTGCGAGAAGGTCCATGCTCGTACGACGGAGCGGCGTCACGCTGCGTGACATCGTGCCCTCCCTTTCGTCCATCGGCATCATCCGCCGCGAAGGCGGCGACCCGTCAACCCTCTCCCCGGAGGGTCAGGCGGGCGGACCGGCCAGGAGCGCGGCCTTGAGCGTCAGGTCCCGCAACGCCGTCCATCGCCGGACCTGCACCAGCCGGCCCGCCAGGGACGACACGCGCGCCAGCCGCTGCGTGGGCCGGCGCCGCTGTCCGTCGTACGTCGCGAGGCCGGTGGGCACGTCGGAGCCGCTGAGGCACTGCGCCAGCACGACGCCGTCGACGAGGGCCTGACACGCTCCCTGGCCGAGGTCCGGGGTCATCCCGTGGGCCGCGTCGCCGACCAGCGCGACGTTGTCGTGCACGTACGAGCGCAGTGGCGGGGCGAGGTGGTAGAGGTCGTGGTGCAGCACCTCGGAGTCCGCGAACCGGTCCAGGACCGCCGGGATGGGTTCGTGCCACCCGCCGAAGCGCTGACGGAGCTCCGCCTCCGCGCCGCCGGTGGGGCGCCACTGCTCGGGGACGGCCACGACGGCGTACCAGTTCGTGCGGCCCGGCTCGAGCGGCGTGATCCCGAACTTGGCGCCGGGTCCCCAGGTCTCGCCGCCCCGGTCGACGTCCATCGGCGCGACCCCGCGCCACACGGTGGCCCCTGCGTATCTCGGGACGTGCCGGTCGCCGAGGAGCTCGGCACGCGTCGTGCTCCAGAGTCCGTCGGCGCCCACGACCACGTCGTACGACGTGGTCAGGTCGTCGAGCCGGGTGACCGGTTCAC
>DASTPU010000020.1:0-5564 GCA_035762105.1 Nocardioidaceae bacterium
TGGGGAGACTTCACGCCGCACGGCGGGGTGCACGTGCGCCACCTGAGGACCGCCGACGACCTGCTCCACGGGGCCCACGTCCTCGAGACCGAGCGGACCTCGATGCCGACCGGGCGCGGGAGCTACGACCCCGGCATGACCCGCATCGACGGGCGCTGGCACGTGTCCTACGTCGAGAGCGTGTCGCACCGGCCGAGCCGGTTCCACCCGGCGCTGGCCGTCGCGCCCGCGGACGCCGCGGACTGGACCGAGGGGCTCGAGCGGGTGGGGGAGGCCGACGAGCTCGGCTTCTGCGAGGGCCCGGTCCTGGCTCACCTGGACGGCGAGTGGCGGGTGCTGGCCAGCGACGGCAAGGCCCGCGTCTACCCGGTCTTCGACCTGTCGATGCGCCGGGTCGGTGACCTGGACGCCCACTTCGGCACGAACCTGCCGCACCCGAACGTCGTCGACCTCCCCGACGGCAGCCGGATGATGCTCACCTTCGACGGCACGACGCACCGGCAGCGGGTGCTCGGTTACGGCACCCACGGCGACGTGGTCGTCATGCGCACTAGAAGCTGACCGGTAGCGCTCGCCCGCCCAGGTAGCGGCGACCGGCGGTGACCAGCGCCAGGCCGCAGAGCACGTTGAGGGCGGCGGTGGACCGGATGTCCCAGGAACCTCCGTGCTTCCCCCACGTGGCGGGTTCGCCGAGGGTGCCGACGACGGTCGACCAACCGACGGCGATGCACACCTTGCCCGGCCAGTCGGCGTCGCCGTCGGCGCGGATCGCGGCCACGAGCGTGGCGAGAGGCATCGGCCAGGGCGCGGACGTGCCGCTGCCCATGCCGACGGCGAGCGTCATGGGGACCCGGTCCGGCCACGGGATGCCGAACGCCTCGCCGGGGACGTCTCGCCGGAGCGAGACCACCGCGCCGTAGGCGGTGACCAGGGTGTAGACCGAGGCCACACCGAGAAGTCGTCGGTCGGTCATGGCTCACCCCCGCAGTCGCCGCGGACCTTCAGCGTGCGACCGGGGCGAGGGAGCGGCAATAGCCCGATCGGGCAGCGCTGAGCAGGCAGCCGCCACCAGCACCGGCCGAGTGGATACCCTGCGTCCCATGTCAGGGGGAACGCTCACACGCGACGTCGGCGACACCGTCGAGCCGCACGAGCCTCACCACGACGAGCCGGTCACTGACGTCCCGCGGCACACGCGGGTCACCTCGCTGGACACGGTGCGCGGGGTCCTCCTGGTCCTCAACATCCTGGTGATCTCGACGTTCGTCCCGCGGCACGAGCAGCTGGTCCACGCGGAGTGGTTCGGGGTCACCGTCGTCGACACGATCTTCCCGCTGTTCGTGACGTTCTCCGGGGTCGGGCTCGCCTTCGCGCACCGCAACCACGTCGGGTGGCGAAGGATGTTCCGGCGCAGCTTCCTGCTTCTCGTGATCGGCCTGGCCTACAGCGCGGTCATGACCGCGACCACCGACCTCGCCGAGCTGCGCCTCACCGGCCCGCTCCAGGTGTACGCCGTGCTCGTGCTCGTCATCGGGGCGCTGCACGTCGTCCTCCGGAGCCCGCTCGCCTGGGGCATCGCGACCGCGTTCGTGGCGGCAGCGCACACCTTCCTGCTCGCGGCCTGGCAGGCGGGGTGTCCCGGCGGCGAGCTCGCGCCGACCTGCAACCCCTCGCGGGTCGTCGACTTCGCCGTGCTGGGCGTGGACCACGTCTACGCCCAAGGGCTGCGCGGGCACGATCCCGAAGGTCTGGTCGCGACGTTGGGGGCGCTGGTCACCGCGATGGTGGGTACGACGGCCGGGCACATCGCGCTCTCCCGCAGGGGATCGTGGCGTGCCCCGGCCTGGGTCCTCGGCTGGGCGGCCGTGGTCGTGGTCATGGCGATCGCCGCATCGACGTACGTCCCGGCGATGAAGCGGCTGTGGACCGCGCCGTTCGCCCTTGCCGTCGCGGCTCTGGCCATCGCGGTCCTCGCGGTCGGCGTGGCCCTCCTCGACCTGCGGACCGTGGAGCCATGGGCCCGTGCCCGGGGACCGCTGACCTGGCCGCTGGTCGCGATCGGCCGCAACAGCCTGCTGGTGTACTTCGGAAGCCACCTGGTGCTGCACGTGCTCGACACCAACGGGGGCGAGGTCAGCTGGGCGCACGCGCTCGCGGAGCGCGTGGACGTGATCGGCAACGCGGAGCTGAGCTACATGCTGTTCATGCTGCTCGGCTGGGTCGCAGTCACGGCGGTGCTGCACAGGTTCCGGATCTACCTGCGCCCCTGAGGGCGGTCAGTCCAGGGCCGCGACCCAGAACTCCTGGTGGGTGTGGAAGGGCCTGCGCTGGCCACGCTCGTCCACCGTGGGGAACGAACCGTGGATGCGCCAGGTCGCCTTGCCGTCGGAGCCGGGAAAGGCGACGTCGACCGCGGCGTCCGAGACGACACCTGACCGGCCGGCGTCCGGGTCGTCGGCACAGGTCGGCGCGGTCTGGTAGGCCACGAAGTAGTTGTTGTTGTAGAGCGCCTTGTGCACCGCGACGTGGTCGGGATCCTCGAACCTCACGCAGTCGTAGCCGGTGTTCGCGAACGCCGCCCCGACGAGACCCCGCACCGGCACGCGCGTGTCGATGCCGAGCGCCTCGCGGTTGCCCTTCACGGTCTGGATCGCCCAGGTCACCTCACCGCGGGTGAGATCCCGTTCGCCCAGGTCGAACGCCACGACGGCGCCGCGGGCCTCGGCGTCGGTCCACACCTCCGCCGTCTGCACCGCGGTGCAGTCGTCCTCGCCGCGGTCGGTGCGGCACACGATGTTGTGCTCGTCGGGGAACGGCCCGCGCTCGCCCAGCGGCTCGAGGTGGGCCGGCAGGCTCTCGTCGACGCGTCCGTGACGGTCGAGCTGCTCGACCCACGTCCCAAGGTCGGCTCCGCGGGACTCCTCGCCGCGGGTGAGCAGCACGTACACCGTGTAGGCCGACGGGTCGTCGGCGACCAGCGACAGGGCCTGGAACTCGTCACCGGGGTGTGGCACGAGGACGATGTCCATCGCGGTCGGTGCGGGAGGCACCGAGGTGTGCGCCGCGAGTGCACCGACCTTGGGCCAGGCCCACAACGCCGCGGGCACAGCGACGACGACGAGCAGCGCGACCGCGACCGCCGTACGGAGCAGCTGCTTCATGCGGAAGCCGGGTCGGGCGCGGTGTCGTCGGCGGGGTCGTCGGCGGTGCTGTCGACAGAGCCCTCGGACGCGCTCTCCGCGATCGACCGGCGCAGTGCCGCATGGACCGAGGTCGGAGTGAGCACGCCGACCACCTGGCCGTTCTCGGTCACAGCGACGCGGTCCTCGTCCTGGCGCATCAGCGCTGCGAGCGCCTCCTCCAACGACGCGCCGATGTCCACGCCGCCGGCCGCGTTCGATGCCCCGGCGGGCTCCAGGCCCTCCCGTCGGATCGGCGTGACCGACAGCCGCCGCAGACCACGCGAGGCCCCGACGAACTCCGCGACGAAGTCGTCCGCTGGCCTGCCCAGCACCTGCGCGGGTACGTCGTACTGCGCGAGGTGGCCGCCGGGTGCGAAGACCGCGACCCGGTCGCCCATCTTGACGGCCTCGTCGCTGTCGTGGGTGACGAGCATGACCGTCTTGTGCAGCTCGCGTTGCAGGCGCAGGAACTCGTCCTGCAGCTTCTCGCGGTTGATCGGGTCGACGGCGCCGAACGGCTCGTCCATCAGCAGCACCGGCGGGTCCGCCGCGAGCGCGCGGGCCACCCCGACACGCTGCCGTTGCCCGCCGGAGAGCTGGTGGGGGTAGCGGTCGCCGTACACGGAGGGGTCGAGACCGACGAGCGACATCAGCTCGTCCGCGCGCTCGGTCGACCGCGCGCGGGGCCAGCCGAGCAGCGAGGGGACGGTGGCGACGTTGGTGCGGATCGTTTGGTGGGGGAAGAGGCCGACCTGCTGGATGACGTACCCCATGTGCCGGCGCAGCTCGACCGGGTCGACGTGGGTCACGTCGCGGCCGTCGAGCTCGATCGTGCCGCTGGTCGGCTCGATGAGCCGGTTGACCATCTTCAGCGTCGTCGACTTGCCACACCCCGACGGGCCCACGAGGCAGACCACCGACCCGCGCGGCACGGACAGGGAGAGGTCGTGCACCGCGACCGTGCCGTCGGGGTAGGTCTTGCCCACGCCTTCGAGCCGGATCATCACTTCTTCGCTAGGTTGCATGGATGGTCCGCCTTCAGGAGCCGCCGGTCGGTGACAACTGCATGGTGCGCAACGAGTGGATCTGCCCGGAGTACGTGACCAGCCGCGCGGAGCTGCTCACCGACGCGCTGGTGCAGCACGTGTGGATCACCGTGGTCTCCGTCCTGATCGGCCTGGTCGTCGCGTTCCCTCTTGCACTGATAGCGCGACGCTACCGAAGGCTCGAAGGAATCGTCGTCGGCACCACGACCGCGATCTACACGATCCCCTCGCTCGCGCTGTTCGCGCTGCTGCTGCCGATCAGCGGCCTGTCCGCCTCGACGGTGATCATCGGGCTGGTCCTGTACTCGCTGACGATCCTGGTCCGCAACACCCTCGAGGGACTGCGTGCGGTGCCCGAGGACGTGCTCGAGGCGGCGCGGGGGATGGGGTACGGCGCACGCCGGCTGCTGTGGACCGTGGAGATCCCCCTCGCGCTTCCCTCGATCATGGCCGGCCTCCGGGTCGCCGCGGTGTCGACGGTCGCGCTGACCACGGTCGGCTCCATCGTGAGCTACGGCGGGCTCGGCAACCTCCTGCTCGAGGCGGTCACCACGGGCTTCAAGGCGCAGGTGTTCACGGCCAGCGTGCTGTGCGTCCTGCTCGCGTTCGTGTTCGACCTGATCATCGTGGGGGCGCAGCGCGTGATGACGCCGTGGACTCGGACCAGGGCGGTGTAGCGCATGGGTGAGGTGCTGCAGGGCGTCATCGCGTGGTTCCAGGACCCCGCGAACTGGCAGGGCGAGAACGGCCTCGTCAACCGGCTCGTCGAGCACCTGCTCCTGACCGGGACGGCCACCGCCGTCGCCGTGCTGCTCGGACTCCCGCTCGCCGTCTGGCTCGGGCACATCGGCCGAGGTGGCCTGCTGGCGGTGAACATCTCCAACATCGGCCGGGCGGTGCCGACCTTCGCGGTGCTCCTGGTCCTGTCCATCGGGCCGGTGGGGTCGGACGACTTCGGCCCGTTCGGGCGGGCCGGCCTCGCCACGCTGA
Organism: Nocardioidaceae bacterium; assembly: GCA_035762105.1. GTDB lineage: Bacteria > Actinomycetota > Actinomycetes > Propionibacteriales > Nocardioidaceae > Nocardioides_C. Next base: position 5,219 of record DASTPU010000020.1, read on the forward strand.
TCGCCCTGGTGCTGTTCGCGCTGCCGCCGATCATCACGAACGCCTACGTCGGCATGCGCGAGGTCGACCGCGACACCGTCGAGGCCGCGCGGGGCATGGGCATGCAGGGCACGCAGGTGCTGCGCCGGGTCGAGCTGCCGTTGGCGATGCCGCTGATCGTCGCCGGCGCGCGGCTGGCCGTCGTCCAGGTGTGGGCGACCGCGACCATCGCGGCCCTGGTCGCCGGCCCGGGTCTGGGCCGGATCATCACGTTGGGCTTCCGGAGGCAGGACGTGCCGATGGTCGTCGCGGGTGCGCTGGTCGTCGCGGTGATCGCGCTGGTGCTCGAGGGCGTGATGGTGGTGCT
>DASTPU010000021.1:0-6265 GCA_035762105.1 Nocardioidaceae bacterium
GCGGGTGAACGGCTTGAGCAGGTAGCTGGCGACGCCGAGCTTCACCGCCCGCTCAACCGTCTGCGACTCGTTGGCCGCACTGATGGCGATCACGTCGCTGTCCACGCCGTGGACGCGGATCCGGCTGATCAGGTCCAGCCCGAAGACGTCGGGCAGGTACAGGTCGAGCAGGATCAGGTCGGGCCTGAGGGTGCGGGCCGCCTGCAACGCGTCGGCGCCCGTGTGCGCGACGCCGACCGTGGAGAACCCCTCGACCCGGTCAACGAACGCGGAGTGGATCCGTGCCACGCGGAAGTCGTCGTCGACGACCAGGACGGTGATCACCGGGCACCTGCCGGACTGGACGGCGCCGCCGGCGCCTCCCGGGGCTCGGCTGGCGTGACGGTCATGCGGGCGACGAACTGCGCGCCGTCCCGGGTGTTGTGGATCTCGACCTCACCGCCACGGCGGCGGCAGACCAGCTTGGTCAGCGCCAGGCCTATGCCGCGTTCACCGTCGCGGGCCGCCTTCGTGGTGAACCCGTGCTCGAAGACCTCGGTCGCGATGGTGGCGTCCACGCCGGGACCGGAGTCGCTCACGGTGATCTCGACGGTGCTTCCCGACTGGCGGATCTCGGCCTCGACCCACGGGCCGCGACCGTCGTCCTGCGGGGAGCCGGCCGATGCGTCGATGGCGTTCTGGATGAGGTTGCCCAGCACGGTGCCCAGGTCGAACGACGACTGTGGGTCGAGCGGCCCGAGGTGGGTGCGGTCGGTGATCCGCAGCGCCACTCTCCGCTCGGCCGCCACCGCGGACTTCGCCACCAGCAGCGCGGAGATCGAGCGGTCCAGCACCCGCCGGGACACCGTCAGGTCTATGGCGGCGCGGCTCTGGGTGAGCGACTCCACGTACCCGACCACCTCCTCGTAGTCCCCGATCTGGACCAGGCCCGAGATGGTGTGGAGCTGGTTGGCGAACTCGTGCGTCTGCGCCCGCAGCAGGTCGGTGGTGCCGCGGAACGCCCCGATCTCGCTCTCGAGCTCGGCCAGCTGGGTGCGGTCGCGCAGCGTCGTCACCGATCCGAGCTCGCGGCCGGCGTGGCGGACGGGCATCCGGTTGAGGACGAGCACACGACCCGAGCGGATCACCACCGCGTCCTGCTCGACCCCGGCCGCGCCGGTCAGCACGTCGCGCAGCCGGCCTTCGACCCCGAGGTCGTCCAGGCTCAGTCCCACGGCGTTGTGCGGCAGGGAGAGAAGGCGGACGGCGAGCGGGTTGATCATCGTCACGCGGTCCCGGGTGTCCAGTGCGATGACGCCCTCGGCGATCCCGGCGAAGACCGCCTCCCGCTGCTCGGCCAGCGCGACGATCTCGGCCGGCTCCATCCCGAGCGTCTGGCGTTTGATCCAGCGGGCGAGCAGGAGAGAGCCGATGAGCCCGAGGACCATCGCCGCACCGAGGTAGGTGAGCAGCAGAGGGCCGGCTTCCGCGAGCGAGTCCAGCCGGCTGGGGCTCGGCCGGGCGACCATCGCGATACCGAGCTGGCCGACCGGACCACCGGCGTCGGGGTCGCTCAGGATCGGCGCCGCGGCGACCAGGTGGCTGGTGCCGCCCAGCTCCACGGTCGCCGAGCTGGACCGCCCCGGGGCAGCCCGCAGCTGCCGCCAGCCGATGGTCTCGCCCGTGAGCAGCGAGTCGGTGCTGGCGACGACGTACCCGTCGGCGGCAGCGATCATCACCACCTCGACGCCCGTGGTCGCCTGCAGCTGAGCCACCGCGCCGGGCAGCGCCGAGCCCGCGCTGCGGACCGGGGCCTGCCGGACGACGGGGTTCGCGGCCAGGTTCTCGGCCAGCGCAAGGATCCGGCGTCCCTGGTCGCGGTGGAAGCTCGCGCGGGTCTGCTCCACCGAGACCGCCGAGACGGCCACGAGCACCGCAGCGATGACCAGGAGCTGCACGACCACGAGCTGCGACGCCAACGTCAGCTTGGGAACCCCGCGCACGTCGGCCTCCCGTCCTCCCGACGCCCGGCCCTCATTGTGGCCCACCGGGGCCTGTCTCCCAGCCGCCGGAGCGGGACCACAAAGACCGAAACGTTCTTGATGGCCACAAGCAGACACGGCCGGCGCCGCCGGAGCAGGGTGCAGGCAAGCGACTGCGACGTTGCACCCCCTAGCTGCGAGGTTCAGGACGATGACGTTCACCAAGCTCCGCTCCACGGCTGCCCTCGCGGCGGCAACCGCTCTCCTGCTGGCCGGCTGCGGCGCGACGGCCGCCCCCGAGGCGTCCGGAGGCTCGGCGCAGTCCCCCGCATCCTTGTCCGGGCTCCGGTTCATGGTCCCGAACACCCCGGGCGGCGGGTACGACACCACTGCCCGCGCGGCCGCCCAGGTGATGGACGAGATCGGGGTCACCGAGAGCGTGGAGGTCTTCAACCTGGCCGGCGCCGGCGGAACCGTCGGGCTGTCCCGCACGGTGTCCGAGGAGGGCAACGGCAAGCTGCTGATGATGATGGGCCTCGGCGTCGTCGGCGCTCAGTACACCAACGGGTCCGAGGCGACGCTGGAGCAGACCACCCCGATCGCCAAGCTCATCGAGGAGTCCGGGGCCATCGTGGTGGCGAAGGACTCGCCGTACCAGACGATCGGAGACCTGGTCGCCGCGTGGCAGGCCGACCCCGGGGCCATGGCCGTCGGCGGAGGCTCGTCGCCAGGTGGACCTGACCACCTGCTCCCCATGCAGCTGGCCCAGGCCGTGGGCATCGACCCCACGCAGGTGAACTTCATCTCCTACGACGGCGGCGGCGACCTGCTGCCCGCGATCCTCGGCGGCAAGATCGCCTTCGGCGCCTCCGGCTTCGGCGAGTTCCTCGACCAGGTCGAGGCTGGCGAGGTCCGCGTGCTGGCGATCAGCGGAGCGGAGCGGGTGGAGGCGATCGACGCCCCGACGCTCACGGAGTCCGGGATCGACCTTGAGTTCACCAACTGGCGCGGGATCGTCGCACCGCCCGGGATCTCCGCCGCCGACGAGCAGGCTCTGAGCGACGCCGTCGCCGCGATGCACGAGAGCCCGGAGTGGAAGGAGGTCCTGACCAAGAACGGCTGGACCGACGCCTACCTGCCCGCGGAGGAGTTCGGCCCCTTCCTGACCGAGCAGACCACGGCCGTCGAGGACGTCCTCACCGAGCTGGGGCTGGCGTGAGCCACACCGCCGCCGCAGGGCCATCCCCTGCGGCGGCCCGGTCCGCCGGACCGCGCAACGTCGCCGAGTACGGGGTCTGCCTGTTCCTCGTCGCGCTGGGAGCCGTCGTCCTGGTCGACGCGCTGCAGCTGAGCGACAACCGGACGGGCGTCGACCCCCTGGGGCCCAAGCCCGTCCCGGTGCTGCTCGGCAGCCTGCTGATCGGCCTCGCCGTGCTGCTGGCCGTCGCGGTCGCCCGCGGCAGCCGCGGTGAGGCGGAGGCCGGGGAGGACATCGACCTCACCCAGCGCGTCGACGTCAAGACCGTGCTCCTGCTGCTGGCGGTGTTCGTGGCGAACATCCTGCTGATCGACGTGCTCGGCTGGGTGATCAGCGGTGGGCTCCTCTTCTACGGGGCGGCCATCGCGCTGGGCAGCAGGCACTACGTCCGTGACCTGGCCGTCAGCGCGGCGCTGTCGCTGGGCACCTTCTACGGCTTCGCCATCGGCCTGGGCGTGGGTCTGCCGGCCGGCATCCTGCAAGGGATCCTGTGATGGAGAACCTCCAGTTCCTGCTCGAGGGCTTCGCGACAGCGGCGACGCCCGTGAACCTGCTGCTCGCCCTCATCGGCGTCGTCGTCGGGACCGCCGTCGGCGTGCTGCCCGGCATCGGCCCGGCCATGACCGTGGCCCTGCTGCTGCCCATCACCTACGGGCTCGAGCCGACCGGCGCACTGATCATGCTCGCCGGCATCTTCTACGGCGGCATGTACGGCGGGTCGACGACGTCGATCCTGCTGAACACCCCCGGTGAGTCGTCCTCGGTCGTCACCGCCATCGAGGGCAACCTCATGGCCAAGTCCGGTCGAGCGGCCCAAGCCCTTGCCACCGCTGCGATCGGCTCGTGGATCGCCGGCACCATCGGCACCCTGCTGCTGGCCTTCACCGCCCCGATCGTCACCCGGTTCGCCATCTCGCTCGGCGCACCTGAGTACTTCGCGGTCATGCTGCTGGCCTTCATCGCCGTGACGGCGGTACTGGGCAGCTCGCGGCTACGCGGGTTCATCTCCCTCACGCTCGGGCTGACCATCGGCCTCGTCGGCCTGGACGCCGTCAGCGGCCAGGCCCGCCTGACCTTCGGCATCCCGCAGCTCGGGGACGGGATCGACGTCGTGGTCGTGGCCGTGGGCATCTTCGCGCTCGGGGAGGCGCTCTGGGTCGCTGCCCACCTGCGCCGCAAGGCGGTTCAGGTGATCCCGGTGGGCCAGCCCTGGATGGGCAAGGCCGACCTGTCCCGTTCGTGGAAGCCCTGGCTGCGTGGGACCGCACTCGGTTTCCCCTTCGGCGCGGTGCCGGCAGGTGGAGCCGAGATCCCGACGTTCCTGTCCTACATCAGCGAGAAGCGGCTCACCAAGCATCCCGAGGAGTTCGGCAAGGGCGCCATCGAAGGTGTCGCGGGCCCCGAGGCGGCCAACAACGCCAGCGCCGCGGGCACCATGGTCCCGATGCTGTCGCTGGGGCTGCCGACCAACGCCACGGCCGCTGTGCTGCTCGTCGCGCTGACCTCGCGCGGGATCCAGCCCGGACCGCTGCTGCTGCAGCGGGAGGGCGACCTGGTCTGGGGACTGATCGCCAGCCTGTTCATCGCCAACACCCTGCTGCTGCTGCTCAATCTCCCCCTGGCACCGATGTGGGCGAAGCTGCTGCAGATCCCGCGCCCCTACCTCTACGCCGGCATCCTGTTCTTCGCCTCGATGGGTGCGTACGCGGTGAACGGGTCCTCCTTCGACCTCCTGCTGCTGCTGGTCCTCGGGCTGCTGGGCTTCGGGATGCGCCGCTTCGGCTTCCCGGTCCTGCCGCTGATCGTCGGGACGATCCTCGGGCCGCTCATCGAGGCACAGGGGCGGCGATCGCTGCAGCTCTCCTCCGGCGACTTCCGCGGACTGCTCGGCGGCGTGGACGTCGCGACCGGCCAGTTCCGGTACTCGACGGTCGCCATCGTGGTCTACGTGATCATCGCACTGGTCCTGCTGTGGCCCGTCCTCTTCGCTCTGGTGCGCAGGCAGCTGCCGGGCCAGGTGGCGGTCGTCGAGGAGATGTCGCACGACGCCGGGGCCCACGTGCACCCGGCCGGGGCTTCCGCGCACCGCACGCAGGCTCCTGTGCCCGCCGCCGTGGCGCCCGGCCCCGATGCCGGAGCGGACCCCCACGATCCAGAACCGCCCACCCGGAAGGAGTCGTCGTGACGATCGTCGTCGGCTACACCCCCACCGCGGCCGGCCGAGCCGCCCTGCTGGTCGCGGCCGGAGCGGCCCGCAAGGAGGATCAGCCGCTCGTCGTCGTCAACTCCTCCCGCGGCGACGCCCTGGCCGACCCCGCCTTCGCCCACGAGGCCGATCTCGCCTGGGCGCGAACCACCCTGGAGGAGGCGGGGGTCGACTTCGACATCCGCCAGCCCGTCCGGGGGCGGGAGGCGTCGGAAGAGGTGCTGACCGTGCTGGAGGAGGTCGACGCCGACCTGTGCGTGATCGGCATCCGGCGCCGGACCGCGGTGGGCAAGATGCTGATGGGCAGCAACGCCCACCGCATCCTCATGGACGCGCCGTGCCCGGTCCTGGCTGTGAAGGCCGCCGACCATGACTGACGACGTCGACCACGAGCTGGGCACCGCCGACCTGGTGGACCGCTACGGCGACGCGATCGCCTCGATCCCCGTGCAGTTCCGCAGCTTCGGCCGACGAGCACGGTTCGCGGGGACGGCCGTGACGGTGAAGTGCTTCGAGGACAACGCCCTGCTCAAGTCGACCCTGGCCGGGCATCCGGACCCCAGCGGGAAGGTCCTGGTGGTCGACGGCGGCGGTTCGCTGCGCTCGGCGCTGGTGGGCGACCTCATCGCGGGGATCGCCGTCCAGCGTGGCTGGGCGGGACTGGTGATCTCCGGCGCCGTCCGCGACAGCGCCGCCCTCGACCTGCTGGAGCTGGGGATAAAGGCGCTGGGGACGAACCCCCGGAAGAGCACCAAGTCAGGCGCCGGCGTCGTCGACAGCCCGGTCGAGATCGGCGGGGTCTGGATCACTCCTGGGCAGAGCGTGCACTCCGACGAGGAC
>DASTPU010000022.1:0-44425 GCA_035762105.1 Nocardioidaceae bacterium
CGGATCCAGGCTCCGAACGATGACGCGGTCGACGTCATCCGGTGTGGCCCCGGCCGGGACGTGGTGATCTACGACGGCCCGGTCGATCCGCTCGACGTACGGACCGGATGCGAACGCCTGCGGGTCTTCGACTGACTCAGCGTGGCCTACGGGGCGTCGGTGCGGCTTGGCGGCAGCACCCATCCCTCGCGCGGCATGGGTTCGATCCTCGGCTCGATAGTCGGAAGCACGACGATGAAAAACGTCGCCACAGGGCCGAGCAGCAAGGATGCGAGGAACCACCCGAGTCCGCTGCGCCCCTTGCCTTGCGCGAGGCCAGCGTTGATGAGCGTCAGGGTTCCCCAACCGATGGCGCCTTCGGTCTGATCCATGGCGGTAGGTATCTCCCCAGCATCGGTCGGGCTAATGGCAGCCTTGGTTGGCAGCCCTTGGAGATGCTGCCACGGTGCGACGGCGCTTGCAGGGAACCTGGACAATCCCGGCCACAGCTGCCCCGTCCCCCTGATAACCGGCCGCACTTGGCCAGCGGCCGGAGGGTCAAGAGTGAGTGGAGCGAATCACGTGTGACGGCGAAGCCGCTCTTGACGCTGCGGGCGGTGGTCGAACAGTCAAATGGCAGGGGGACGGGGCCTGGACTGGGGAGCGGACCGGATCAGAGTTGGAGATCCTTGAGGTCGAGGTAACCAAGGATGAGCATCGTCGCGAGCACAGCTCCCAGAACGATGTTGGCCCAGAGCGGCCGGCGCCGCTGCCACCGTAGGTATTGCAGGACGAAGATCGCCTGCGGCTGCCATAGTTAGCGCCCACGTGCCCATGAGGTAGTCCCGGGTGTTGTAGTTCAGGGCGGCTAGGCCGACGAAGGCGATGCCCAGGACGGCAACGGCGATGCCCAACGCGCGAGATTCGGTGGAGTGAGCCGTGCCAGGCATGCCTGGATTGTAGGGGGGCGCCGAGGACGGCGCCCCAGCGCCGCCCGCAGGCGCGCGCCGGCGAAGCCGGCGCTTTAACGGAGTACAGAAAGTTCTCACCGCACATCGCGTCGATGGCGGCACGGCCTCCGCACCGGCCTGGGACGGCTCCTCGAGCAGCGTGGCGGTCTCCGTTCCGGCCTGACCGCTGAACGGGCCGGGGACATCATCGTGGCGAGCCTCATCACCGGCCGCGGCGACAGGCGGCGGAGTGAGACGTCCATGTGGGTCACGAACAGCGACAAGGCAAGGCGGTCCAGTCCGCCCGCACGGCCCCCGCCGTCGTGGCTCGTCCGACCGGTAGACGAGTCCGCCGTCAGTGAGCAGCAGGCTCGGATCTGCGGGCTCTCAGTTCGCAGTCGCGACCGCGAGAATGCGGCGGACGTTGTCCTCGGAGAAGAACTCGGCCGGTGAGGTGACGCCGGCGGTGACCCTGACGAAGTCGTCCATGGCTTCCTGGTTGCGTGAGGCGGCGCTGAGGAGTTGGGCGAGGTCGGGAGGCGGTGGCTCAAGCGCCGCGATCTGGGCGGTGAGCTGGTAGAAGGGCAGGACGTGTTGGTCGCGCGCAGAGTGGTAGTCCGCCAGGGCCTCGTGGAAGGAGCGTGTGCCGGTGAACCCCTCGTCGAGGGCGCGGGCGCATCGTTCGGCGTCGCGGAACGCGTCGTCCATCCCGAACGCGGTGATGAAGTCCTTGTTGTAGCCGGCGTCCCCGACCAGAGCCCAGCCGGGTCCGTACGGCCTGCGGAGGTAGTTCGGCACCGCGGTGCCCACGAAGCGCGTCTCGCGGGTTGCGGCACTGATCCTCTCGGCAAAGCCTGGGACCGACCCGAGGGTCGCCATGTAGGTCTCCTCGATGTTCTCCCGATATGCGGGGAACTCCGCGAACGGCCTGCCGGCGATGACCAGGGTCAGGTTGTCGTTCGTCGGCCAGGCCGCGAATCCCCGTCCGGGGCGGATGTAGGTCTCGAACCGGCCGTCCATGGGAAGGCCGCTCCAGTAGCTGTAGTAGCTGCCCTGGAGCTGTGGCTTCTCGTTGTACTGCTCGGCGGCCACGGCCTCGGCGACCAGCGAGTGTCGCCCGTCCGCTCCGACGACTACGCGCGCGCGCTCGATGATGGTCGCGCCCGCTTTGCCATGGCCCCGGATGCCGGTGACCCGGCCGTCGTCAAAGACGATTTCCTCGACACTGAAGCCTTCGCGCACCTCGGCGCCGGCCTCGGCGGCAGCGTCCAGGAGGAGCTTGTCCAGCACGGTTCGGCGAGGCGCGTATGCGACGGGAGCTTCGTCGATGCCGGGCACCCCGGAGATCGTGAACGGGCCGAAGTCGAACGCGTAGGTATGGATGGGCGGGCATCCGGTCGCGACGACACGATCCAGGAGCCCCCATCTGTTCAGGGACGCCACGCCAGGGTGATGGATGAGGTGTGTCGAGACCGTGTCGCTCGGGAAGGTTGCTCGGTCGACGAGGAGGACGCGGTAGCCCTTGCGCGCCAGCAGCATCGCCGTGGGCGATCCGGCGCACCGCGCGCCCACCACGATCGCGTCATAGTCGGACTTGGACATGTCCAGCTCCTTTCTGGATCAGTCAGCGTGTCCTCGCCGATCGCCGTGTCCTGTCGTGCTTCCGCGAGGCAAGATGAGTCACCGTAGCCAGGAGCCGGTGGGGACCGCGTCGGCTGGAATGACCAAACTCGCGGGGTGGCCGCCTGGTCATTTCACGCCAGGAGGCACGTCAGATGAGGCCGTGCTTGAGGGCGTACGCCGTGGCGGCGGCCCGCGAGGAGACATCGAGCCTGGTGAAGATGTTGCTCACGTGCCGGGCGACCGTCCGCTCGCTGATGCCGAGCGCGGAGGCGATCTGTCGGTTCGATCGACCCGCTGCGATGAGCGCGACTACTTCCACCTCCCGGTTCGTGAGCCCGCCGGGAGACTCCCAGCGTCGGGTTCGCGACAGTCCTTCCACCTCCTCGAGATCGGGGGTGGCGCCCAGATGACTGAAGACTGTGTGTGCGGCGTCCAGTTCGAGGTCAGCGCCTTCGTCGTCGCCGAGCTGCTTGAGCGCATGGCCGATCAGGACCCTCACCCGCGCCACTTCATAGGGCGCCGCCAGCTCCTGCCAGACCCTGCGCGCCGCCCGCAGGGCATCGAGCGACTCCCGGGTCCTCCCCTCCGCGAGCAGAACCGCCCCCATCGCCTGCGCGGACATGGCGTGCAGACACGGTGCATCCAACACAGACGCGATCGTCGACAGTTCCTCGGCAGCGGTGCGCGCCGCGCCTACCCGGCCTGCTGTCAGCATCACCTCCACATACGGACCGAGCAGCTTGGCCAGCGGGGTGCCGGCCCCGGGACCCTGCGTGCTCCCGGCCTCGGCTGCGGCGCGGCAGATGGCCGCCACTGCGGTATCGATGCGACCTTGGGCCAACCTGAGCTGCGACAGGCCAGGCTGTGGCTCGTAGCCCCTGCGGCTCGCCTCCCGGTACGCCTCCTCCGCCCGGTCGTACGCACCCTGGAGCCGGTGGAGCTCGCCCGACTGGTAGAACGCCATCCCGGCCGTACCCTCGGTGGTGTCTGACAGCCACTCGCAGGCGCGACGGGCCTCGACCAGTGCTTCTGCCCAGGAGCCGTGCAGCTGCAAGATCTCCGAGCGGTGGACCAGGCACTGCCCGCGGAAGGGGACCAGCTCGGGCTGGGACGCGGACCATTCGTCTAGCGCTGCGGTCCATTCATGCGCCCGGCGCAGGTCGAAGACGCGTGCACAGGTCAGGATCACGGCGCAGTAGACGATGCCGGCCACGACGGGTGAGACCTCACCCGCCACGACGCCGATCATGGCCTCGTCGAGCAGCCGCACGCCCTCGGCGGGCCGGCCGCTCTGGATCAGCGCTTGACCCCGCTGCAGCCGGGCAAGGGCGACCAGATCCGGATCGCCGAACCGCTCGCCGATCTTGGCGGCCTCGTCGTTCGTCGCCAGGGCGGCACCGGCGTCCCCGCCGCCCATGGCCATGAGGGCAGCCATCGTCAGGGCGAGCCCCCGCTCCGCACACTCCAGCCGCCGCTCATCGAGAAGCCGCTGGGTTCGGGCCAGCCACCCGCTGCTCTGCGCAGCATCGCCTCGCAGCAGCAGCGTCAGAGTCAGCCAGAATCCGCACCGGGCTGCCCGCTCGGGCTGATCTCGATCGAGGAACTCGTGAAACGCGCGCGTCCACACCGCGGCTGCGTCGGCCTCCTCGGCGACGAGATAGGCCGCCGTCGCGAGCCGTTCGAGATCAGCGGGCTCCAGGGACGCTTCATCGTCCGCCGCCGACAACTGCTCGAACGCCTCCCGCCAAGCCATGCGGGCAAAAGCCGCTCGACCCCGGTCGAGCGCAACCGCACCCAGCATCGGCCTCACCCCGGAACCAGAATCGACGGCGGTGACACCGCCGGTCAACCCGGCCCGAGAGCGCCGGCATGATCCCCCAGCTGCACATTCCGGTCGGCCCCGGGAGTAATCCATACCGTGCCGGAGACGCTGCTGACCGTCGTCACTTTGACGCAGAGTCGAAGTGGGCGGGGTGGGCGCCCATAGTGGGCGCAATGACGCTTGCGGTCGCTGGGCTTGGGCGTATCGGATCTCTCGGGAGGCTGGTCTAGACAGAGCACGCCGGGCGGTTTGCAGTCAATTTCAAGACGGCCAGAGACAACCTCATACACCCGGAGACGGCACCAGACAGACGCTCCCGCGCCTCTGGTGACCGAGGACCTGCGCCGGTTGCTTGCCGATGCTGGCGTGGGCGATGCCGAGAAGCGGGGCCGCGGCTGTGCCCGTCCGGTGCGGCTGGTCGGCTCGACGACGGTGCTCAACAGGTCCACCGGCGAGATCGGCCACAGCTACTCCTCGAGCCAGGAGCTGGACGGCACCACCTACGTGCGGTGCGGGAACCGGCGTGCGGAGGTCTGTCCCTCGTGCAGCGCGGAGTACAAGGGGGATGCCTGGCACCTGATCCTGTGCGGCCCCTGTCTGTGAGCACGGTCGGCCGTTGTGGTGCAACGCCCGCCACCACGAGAACGACAGGCGGCTCGGCACCCCGCTGTGCGCGGACTGCTACGACTATGTCGGCCACGTGGTCTGGCAGTGGCACGCCCCGAGCTGTGGCGCCGGTCCACGATCACCCTGCAGCGCGACCTCGCCCGGATGTGCGGGCTGTCGGTCAAGGCGTTCCGGGAGCGGTGCAAGGTCTCCTACTCCAAGGTCGTGGAGTTCCAGGCTCGCGGGCTGATCCACCTGCACGTGCCGATCCGCCTCGACGGCCCGACGGCCCAGACGGACCCGCCCCGGATCTGCCCGTCGGCACGGCCGACCTCGAGGACGCGATCAAGACCGCAGCCGCCAGGGTGCACCTGGACTCGGCCCCGCTAAGCGACGGCACCGTCTACCGACTGCACTGGGGCACGCAGGTCGACACCCGCACCATCACCGACGTAGCGCCTCGCGACTCCGGGCGGGCCGCCCGGCTGGTGCACCACGAGCAGGTCGCGGCCTACCTGGCGAAGTACCTGACCAAGGCCACCGAGGACCTTCGGCCTCTCCTCACAGGTCCGCTCGGCCAGCCACGCGCGCGTTGCCGGCGCCTCAGCCCACGCGATTCGGATCATCGAGACCGCCCAGGAGCTCGCCGCCGAAGGCGAGGCCTACGCCCGCCTACTGGCCAACCTCGCCACCCTCGGCTACCGCGGGCACCCGATCACCAAGTCCCGCGCCTACCCGGTCACCGCCGGCCAGATCCGCCGCGTTCGCCGCCGGTTCCGGCACAACCCGGCTGGCCTGGGCCCCGAGGCCGACATCCGCCAGATCCTCGACCCCGACGACGACCTCCCCGCGGGGTTCGAGGTCGTCTCCTCTTGGGTCTTCGTCGGCCGGGCTACCTGGACCTCGACACTGCAGCCGCTGCGGTTACCGCCGCAGCCCTTGCGCGGTCGCGATCAATGTCGGTTCACGGCGCGATTCTCGGAAACCAAGAAGAGAAGGGAAGAACAGATGGAGCAGGAAGTGCCGAGCCGATTCGAGCAGCTGTGGTCGATCGAGCAGACCGCGGAGCATCTCGCGCTCTCGACCAAGACCTTGTACGACTGGCGCTGCCGGAAGTACGGGCCGCCGAGCTACCGGCCTGGCAACAAGGTCCGGTATCGCCCCGAGGAAGTGCGCGCCTGGGTCGACGCCCAGAACGCGCTCGCCTCCTGAGGCGAGCCGGTGGGACGTAAGCCTCTGCCGATCGGGTCGTAGGGACTGATCCGCACGTACCCGATCGGCAAGGACGAGAAGGGGAAGCCGAAGCGCTTCCGGGCCCTGGCCCAGTACCGCGACTTCGACGTGGTGACGCGGGTCGTCCAGGCGAGTGGCAAGACCGCGACGCAGGCCTCGCAGAACCTGAGGCAGGCACTGCAGAACCGGACCCAGTCGGGCCGCCACGGAGAGCTGACCGCGATGAGCCGCTTCTCCGACGCGGCCGACCTCTGGCTCTCGAAGGTCGAGGAGATGGTCCATGAGGGGCGGCGGCCCCCGGGAACGGTCGAAACCTACCGACGTCCACTGAAGAACCACGTCCTGCCCGCAATGGGCGAGGTGCGTCTCGGTGAGGCCACCACGCCGAAGGTCGACCGGGTGATCGCCTCGATCAAGAAGAAGGTGAGTGCCTCGACGGCCAAGAGCTGCCGGAGCGTCCTTTCCGGCGTCATGGGTCTGGCGGTGCGGTACGGGGCGGTCATGGCCAACCCGGTCCGTGAGATCGAGCGAATCGAGGCCAAGCCGAAGCGTGAGCCGCGGGCCTTGACCATGGCCGAGCGGGTCGAGCTACTGACGCAGTTGCAGGAGGACGAGAAGGCCCGCCGTCGTGACCTTCCGGATCTCGGGTTCTTCATGCTCGCGACCGGGGTTCGGATCGGTGAGGCTCTGGCGGTCGTCTGGTCGCAGGTGGACTTCCAGGCGGGCACGGTTCAGATCACGAGCACACTGGTCCGGGTCAAGGGCGAGGGCCTGCTCCGGAAGGGAACCAAGAGTCGAGCGGGGGAGCGGACCCTTCCTCTGCCGATGAGTGCGGTCGCGATGCTGCAACGACGTTTCATGACCGGAGCCCGACTCGACCAGCCGGTGTTTCCCGACGTAAACGGTGGCTTCCGGGACCCAGCTAACACGCGGCGCGAGCTCCGCGAGGCGAGGGGCAAGGAGACGCTGGCGTGGATCACCTCGCACACCTTCCGCAAGACCGCCGCGACGATCCTCTACGACGCCGCGCTGTCGGCTCGCCTGGTCGCGGACCAGCTCGGGCACAGCCGGCCGTCGAAGACGCAGGACGTCTACATGGGCCGCCGAGCGGTGGACTCGCAGGCGGCGCTCGCTCTGGAGGCTGACGTTAAGAGGCATGACGCTCGAAGAGATAAAGCGTGGCAAAAGCGTGGCCAAAGAAGAAGGTCAGCAGCCGGGAGGGCCGCTGACCTGGGGTTTTGTGCGCCATCAGGGACTCGAACCCCGAACCCGCTGATTAAGAGTCAGCTGCTCTGCCAATTGAGCTAATGGCGCGTGAAGCGAGTGGAACTCTAGCAACACTCACGTCCCTCCACGAAATCGGGCGGGTGTGACGACCGGCACCGCCCACACCGGGCGGCGCCGGTCATCCGGAGCTCAGGCCGCGGAGCGCGCCAGCAGCGCGTCCAGCTTCGTGAAGGAGCTCTTCCATCCATCCTGGGCGTCGCTGGAGATCTCGTCCTTGTACGGCCCCTGGTGCAGCACGAGGCGCGTCCTGCCGTCGCCCTCGTCGTGCAGCTCGAGCCTCATGTCGATGTGGTCGGAGCCGAAGAACTCCCGCATCTCGCCCTCGAGGTGCTCGCGGGCGACCAGCAGCTCGGGCTCGAGGACCTCGGTGAACGTTGCGTTCACCGGCCCTCCCGGCGGGTAGTCCGGGTTGTCGGCCACCATCATGAACCGCTCGTGGCCGCCCACCCGGACGTCCATGTCGACGGTGTCTCGGGGGACCGAGTAGCCGACCGGTCCGAACCACTGGGAGATCTGGTCGGGGTCGGTGAACGCCTTCCACACCAGCTCGCGCGGTGCGTCGAAGACACGCTCGATGTGCAGCTCTGCCATGGTCTTGCCCTTCTGGTCGAGACGGCGCTCAGCCGTCGATGTTCTGTTGGTTCTGCATGCGCTTGAGGTGTTCGCCGAGCCGGTTGAGCCGCGAGTCCCAGAGGGCGCGGTACGGCTCCACCCAGTCCAGGACCTCCCGCAGGGTCTCGGCCTGGAGACTGCTGGAACGCCACTGAGCCGCACGGGTCCGGGTGATCAGCCCCGCCTGCTCGAGCACCTTCAGGTGACGGGAGATGGCCGGCAGGCTGATCGAGAACGGCTCGGCGAGCTCGGACACGGTGGCGTCGCCCTCCGCCAGCCGGGCGAGGATCGCCCTCCGGGTCGGGTCGGCCAGCGCGGAGAAGATTGCGCTGAGCCGGTCGGTCGCCATCGTGCTTAACCCCTTCGTTAATTAACAACTGTGTTAAACATACTCCGCCTCGGTGACCTGTCAAGAGGCCTTTTCCCGGAGCAATCCCCACGACCTCCGGATGCGAACTAAGGTCACAACACCCGTTCGCTCTGCCAGGAGGCCTGATGCCCGAGCCCGACCTGCGGCTGGTTCCCGCCGGGGGACCAGCCGACGTCGACGCCCTCATGCGCCGTGTGGCGCGGGGCGACGCGCAGGCCTTCGAGGCCTTGTACGACGAGCTGTCGTCGGCCGTCTTCGGGCTGGCGCGACGCGTCGTTCGCGATCCGGCGAGGGCGGAGGACGTCACCCAGGAGGTCTTCCTCGACGTGTGGCGCCAGGCCACGAGGTTCGACGTCGATCTCGGCAAGGCGAAGACCTGGGTCATGACCATCGCCCACCGACGCGCCGTGGACGCCGTACGACGGAGTGAGGCCCAGAAGCGCCAGGACCACCACGGAGCACCGGACGAGATCTCGCACGACGAGCCGGCCGACGCCGTGATCACCGCAGAGGAGCACAGCGCGGTGCGCGACTGTCTGGGCACGCTGACCGACCTGCAGCTCGAGTCGGTGCGGCTGGCCTACTTCAACGGGTACACATATGGGGAGGTGGCGACATTGCTCGACAAGCCACTACCCACGATCAAGACGAGAATGAGAGACGGCCTGATCCGTCTCCGCGACTGCTTGGAGGGGGCACGATGAGCACCGATCTCCACACCTTGTCGGGCGCCTTCGCCCTCAACGCACTGAGCGCGGAGGAGGCCGAGCAGTTCCGCCAGCACCTCGAGGCGTGCGCGGTGTGCCGCCAGGAGGTCCGTGAGCTCCAGCAGGCCGCGGCCCGGATGGGCATGAGCGAGGCGGTCCCGCCGCCGGCGTACCTCAAGGCGCGCGTGCTCTCCGCCGCGGACCGCACCCCGCAGCTGCCGCCACGCGCCGGCACAGCCCAAGCAGGCGGCACCGGTGGTGGCACCGTGATCGAGGTCCCGCCGCATCGGTGGGGGAGGAGGCTGCTCCTCGCGGCCGCCGCCGTGGTGCTCGTGGTCGCCGGAGGCATCGGCATCAGCCAGCTCGGCAACGACTCCGACGAGCAGCAGAGCCTGCTGGCCGACGGTGTCGTCCGGGTGTTCGAGGCCGAGGACGCGCACAAGGCCGAGATGCCGACCGAGAACGGTGGCAAGATCCGCGTCGCGGCGTCGCCCGAGCTCAACCAGATGGCCGTCGACACCGACGAGCTGCCGCCGCTGGACGACCAGCACGTGTACCAGCTCTGGGCGGTGCACGGCGACGCCATGGAGTCGGTCACGGTCCTCGAGCCGGAGAAGGGCGCCTACATGGACATGCCGACGCCCGACACCGAGGTGGCGATCACGGTCGAGCCGGTGGGTGGCTCGGAACAGCCCACCACCGAGCCGATCATGCGGGTGAACCCCAGCGAGATCTGATGACGACGAGGGCCCGGCCGCAGTCCGCGGCCGGGCCCTCGCGTACGTCGATCAGCCCTCCTTGTGGGCCTCCAGCACGGCCATCGCCGCGTTGTGGCCGGCGATCCCGCTGACCGCGCCGCCGCGACGTGCGCCGGAGCCGCAGAGCAGCACGTTCTCCACGTCGGTCGCGACGCCCCAGCGGTGGGCAGGCGTGTCCATGCGGGCCCGGTTCGGCGCCCACGGCCAGGACAGGTCACCGTGGAAGATGTGCCCGCCGGGCATGGCCAGCGCGTTGTCGATGTCCTGCGGGGTCTTCGCCTCCAGGCACGGCCTGCCGTGGGAGTCCGTGGCCAGGCACGACTCGATCGGCTCCTCGAGGTGCTCGTTGATCGCGTCGAGGACCCGCTCCACGGCCTCGTCGCGGCGCGCGTCGTGGTCGTCCTCGAACAGCTGCGACGGCATGTGGACGCCGAAGTAGGTCAGCGTCTGCTTCCCGGAGCCGGCCAGGCTGCCGAGGATCGACGGGTCGGTGAGGGAGTGGCAGTAGAGCTCGCCCGGGGGAGTGGTCGGGATCTTCCCCGACGACGCCTCCTCGAAGGCGGTCTCGAGCTGGGTGTAGTCCTCGGCGACGTGGAACGTGCCGTCGAACGCGACTTCCGGGTCCGCGCCGGACTTCAGGCGGGGCAGGCGGTCCAGGAGGAAGTTGACCTTCAGCTGCGACCCGACCGGCGGCTCGCCGGGCTCCTCGCCGAGCAGGATCTGCAGCACCCACGGGGCGACGTTCGAGAGCACCCAGCGGGCCTCGACGGTGTGGGTCAGCTGTCCGTCGTGCCACAGGATGTCGGCCGCCGTGCCGTCCGCGTCGATCCGGCTCACGCCCGCCCCGGTGATGATCTCGGCGCCGGCGCGACGGGCGGCGTCGGCGAGCGCGTCGGTGACCGCGCCCATCCCGCCGACAGGCACCCGCCACTCACCGGTGCCGTTGCCCACCACGTGGTAGAGGAAGCACCGGTTCTGGACGAGGGAGGCGTCGTTCATGCCCGCGAAGGTGCCGATCAGTGCGTCGGTGGCGACCACGCCGCGCACGGTGTCGTCGCGGAACCGCTCCTCGATGACCTTCCCGAGCGGGTTGGACACCAGCGCGCCCCACGTCTCGGCGTCGACGAGCTCGCGCATCTCCTTCTCGGTGCGCAGCGGCTCGAGCAGGGTGGGCGCGACCGCCTGCGCGAAGTCGGTGACGTCTCCGTAGAACGACCGCCAGGTGTCGTACTCCTCGTCGGACCCGGTCAGCGCGCGGAAGGACTCGGCCGTCAGCGTGCCCTCGGGACGCTCGACGAGCAGGCCCGTGTGCTTGCCGTCGCGGACGACCGGGGTGTACGAGGCGGTGCGGCGCGACTTGAGCTCGAGATCGAGGTCGAGGTCCTTGATGATCTGCTCGGGGAGCAGGCTGACCAGGTAGGAGTAGCGCGAGAGCCTCGCGTCGAGGCCGCTGAAGGCCTCCGCGCTGATCGCGGCGCCACCCGTGTTGTCGAGGCGCTCGAGCAGCAGGACGGACAGTCCTGCCTTGGCGAGGTAGGCGGCGGAGACGAGGCCGTTGTGGCCACCTCCGACGATGACGACGTCGTACTTGCGCAGCTTGCTCCCGGAAGTCACGGGTGAACGCTACCTGCTCCATACCGGGGAGTGGTCGGCCTGGTGAATTGTTGAATCTTGAACTACTCTGGAGGCATGCCAGCACTCACCGTCGACGACCTCACCGTCCTGCCTCGCGTCAAGGGCCCCGGACTCGGCGACACCGTCCGCCCGGTGCTCCAGGTCACCGAAGCCCCGCGCGGTTTCGAGGGGGAGGGCTTCCCGGTACGACGGGCCTTCGCGGGCGTCGACCTCCAGCTCCTCGACCCGTTCATCCACATGGACCAGATGGGCGAGGTGGAGTACGCCCCGGGCGAGCCGAAGGGCACCCCGTGGCACCCGCACCGGGGCTTCGAGACCGTGACCTACATGATCGACGGCCTGCTGGACCACCAGGACTCCAACGGCGGCGGCGGCTCGATCACCGACGGCGACACCCAGTGGATGACCGCGGGCTCCGGGCTGCTCCACATCGAGGCGCCTCCGGAGTGGCTCGTGCAGAGGGGCGGGCTCTTCCACGGGGTCCAGCTGTGGGTGAACCTCCCGCGTGCCCAGAAGATGGCGGCGCCGCGCTACCAGGACCTCCGCGCCGGCCAGGTCGGTCTGGTCACCAGTGCCGACGCCGGCGCGCTGGTCCGGATCATCGCTGGCGAGGTGGCAGGCCAGAAGGGTCCGGGCTCGACGCACACGCCGATGACCATGGTGCACGCGACGCTGCAGCCGACCGCGTCGCTCGACCTCCCCTGGGACCCGGAGTTCAACGCGCTGGTCTACGTCCTCAGCGGCTCCGGCACGGTCGGGACCGAGGGGCGGCCGGTCCGGTCCGGCAACCTCGCCGTCCTCGGTCGCGGTGACTTCGTGACGCTGGCGGCGAACCGCTCGCAGGAGAGCCGCTCCCCGGCTCTCGAGGTGCTCGTGCTCGGCGGCAGGCCGATCCGTGAGTCCATCGCCTGGGCCGGCCCGTTCGTGATGAACACCAAGGCCGAGGTCATGACCGCCTACGAGGACTTCCAGAAGGGCCGCCTCGGCACGATCCCGGCCGTCCACGGCCTGTGAGCCTGGCCGGGAAGTCGCGCCCGTAACCCCTCCTGTCCTGTCGCGTTGGACATGCGACCGGAAAGGGGTGAGAGCCCGTGCGCACCAAGCAGCGCAGCTTCAGCCAGACGCTGACGCGCTCCCTCGCGCTCGCCGGTCTAGCCTACGCCGCGGTGATCGCGTACGCCGTGCCTGCGACCCTGCTGTCGGTCGAGTCGGGACAGCCGGCGTCCGCGCGGGGCGGGCACGGTGTTCTGAACCGGGTCACCGAGGGCCTTGCCTGGCGACCCGCCTACGCGAAGCGGTTCCCTGACTGCGTCGACATGGCGCGGTGGGACGGCGTCGACGTGCCGAAGACCGTGGTCGTGCTCCGTCGAGGCGGGGGGCTGGGGCGGATGACCTTCGACGAGGCGTTCGACCGTGCGACGAGCAGCGACCAGACGGACGACGTGTGGACCGTCGGCGCCTGCCGCTGACCGCGGGGCGCCGCGCCTGTATTCGATCCGACAACGCCGGGATTAGTCCGCTCTTGTGCACTGTGTTGTAGACCACATACGGTGCAGCCAAGTCGCAAGCGGGATGTCCGGCTATCGGACTCCCGTGCCCCTTATCCGGGAGGTTCAAGCATGGCGTCACGTTCGATCCGGCGTACCATCGCCTGGCTCGCAGCAAGCATCCTGGTGCTCGCCGGGTGTGCCGAGTCCGACACCGGAGGAAACGGCGGGGGCGAGGCCGCCGACGACACGGGCCCGATCAAGATCGGCGCCGTCCTCGACATCACCGGTGCCGGCGCGTCGCTCGGCGTGCCCGAGCGGCAGACCCTCGAGATGCTCGCCGACCAGGTCAACGCCGACGGGGGCATCGGTGGTCGTGACGTCGAGCTGATCATCGAGGACAACCAGTCCCTCGAGGACGCCGCGGCGAAGGCCGCCACCAAGCTGATCACCGAGGACGAGGTCGACATCCTGCTCGGGGCCAGCCGCACCGGCCCGAGCCTCGCGATGCGTCCGATCGCCGAGAGCAACCAGCTGCCGATGATCTCGC
Source organism: Nocardioidaceae bacterium (assembly GCA_035762105.1). GTDB lineage: Bacteria > Actinomycetota > Actinomycetes > Propionibacteriales > Nocardioidaceae > Nocardioides_C. The sequence continues at coordinate 13,620 of DASTPU010000022.1, forward strand.
TGGCCGCCAACGCCGCGATCGTCGACGGCTCCGAGTGGGTCTTCAAGACCGCCCAGAACGACCGCGTGGTGCTCGAGAACATCGTGGACCTCGCCGTCGAGGAGGGGTGGACGGAGCTCGGCCTGATCCGCGACGCCTCCGCCTTCGGCGAGGGCATCCAGGAGATGCTGAGCGAGCTCGGCGCCGAGCAGGGCATCGAGGTCACCGTCACCGAGGACTTCGCGCCCGATGCAAGTGACTTCACCGCGCAGATGCTCAGCGTCCGCCGGGCCGGCACCGACGCGAACCTGATCTGGGGCATCCCGCCGGCGGTCGCACTGGCGCAGAAGGCCTACCGCCAGCTCGGCATCAAGGCGCCGGTGCTCCAGAGCCACGGCATCGGCAACCAGGTCTTCCTCGACACCGCCGGTGCCTCCGCCGACGGTCTGCTCGCTCCGCTCGGCCGCCTGCTCGTCGCCGACCAGCTGCCCGACGACGACCCGCAGAAGGAGGTCATCGAGCAGTTCATGGCCGACTACGAGGCCGAGTACGGCGAGAAGCCCTCGACGTTCGCGGGCCACGCCTACGACGGCTTCAAGATCGCGGTCCAGGCGCTGGAGGAGGCCGGCACCGACCCCGAGGCGCTGCGCGACTACATCGAGAACCTCGAGGAGTTCGTCGGCATCAGCGGGGTCTTCCACTTCTCCGCGGAGGACCACTCCGGCCTGGACAAGACGGCGCTGGCCATCGTCACCGTCGAGAACGGCGAGTGGAAGCTGGTAGACGCGAACCGTGACTGACTTCCTGCAGCTCACGTTCGCGGGGCTGTCGGTCGGAGCGGTCTACGCGCTCATCGCCGTGGGGTTCGTCGCGATCTTCACGGTGAGCGAGGTGATCAACCTGGCCCAGGGCGAGTTCGCCGCCCTGGCCGGGCTGATCGCGATCAGCTCGGTGGCCAGCGGGCTGCCGCTCGTCGTCGCGGTGGTGATCGCCGTGACCGCGGTCGCCGTGGTCGCCGTGCTCATGGAGCGGATCACGATCGCACCCGTGAAGCGGATGAACACACTGATCTCGATCATCCTCACCCTCGGCGTCTCCACGGCGCTGAAGGCGCTCATGCTGCTGGTGTGGGGGCCCAACGCGCGCGGCCTCCAGGACTTCCCGGGCGGCACCTTCGACGTCGGCGGCGTGTCCATCCGCGCCCAGGAGCTGTGGATCCTCGGCATCACCGCGGTGGTCGCGGTGGCGGTGACCTGGTTCTACGAGCGCACCGACTGGGGCAAGGCGCTGCGCGCCTGCGCCGTCCAGCCCACCGCCGCCCGACTGGTCGGCATCTCCCTGGCCCGGGCCTCGATGCTGTCGTTCCTGATCGCCGGGATCACCGGGGCGATCGCCGGCGTGGCGGCCAGCCCGATCTACTTCACCTCGTGGGAGACCGGGCTCGCGATCGGGCTCAAGGGCTTCGTCGCCGCGACCCTCGGCGGGCTGGTCTCGATCCGCGGCGCGCTGCTCGGGGGGATCACGCTCGGGGTCCTGGAGAGCCTCGTCGCCGGGTACGTCGACACCGGCTTCCGTGACGCGGTGGCCTTCATCGTGCTGATCGTCATCCTCGTCGTACGCCCCGGCGGCGTCTTCGGCCGACATGCCGAGGCCCGCGTATGAAGCTGCTGCCCAGCCGCCGCTCCGACCTGATCGGGCTGGTCGTCCTCATCACGCTGCTGGCCGCCTTCCCGTTGGTCGCACCCAACTCGTGGGTCAACGTCGGCGTCTACGCGTTGATCTACTCTCTCGCCGCGATCGGCCTCACCCTGCTGATGGGGCTCGCCGGACAGGTCAGCCTCGGGCAGGCCGCCTTCTTCGCGATCGGCGCCTACACCCAGGCGATCCTGGTGACGAGGTACGACTGGTCCGGCCTGCTCGCCGCCGTGGCCGCGGTGGCGGTGGCCGCATCGGCGGCGTTCGTGCTCGGCCTGGCGCTGCTGCGGCTGCGCGGCCACTACCTCGCGCTGGCAACGCTCGGCCTTGGGATCATCGTCAGTGTGGTCGCCGCGGAGTCGGCGTTCACCGGCGGCACCTCCGGCATCTTCGGCATCCCCAAGCCCGAGTTCAACGGCCGCACGTACGACTCCGCGGCGGAGTACTTCTGGCTGGTGAGCGTGGTGGTCGTGCTCGGCCTGGTCGTCGCTCGCAACGTGGTGGCCTCCCGGATCGGCCGCGCCCTCGGCGCCGTCAACGACAGCGAGGTGGCTGCCGAGACCCTGGGGGTCGACACCTTCCGGCTGCGGCTGCAGGTCTTCACGCTGTCCGCGGCGTACGCCGGCCTGGCCGGGGTGTTCTTCGCGCACTGGCTCGCGGTGGTGAACCCGAACAGCGCCAACTTCCCGCTGTCGGTGAAGTTCCTCCTGATGAGCGTCCTCGGCGGGCTCGGCACCGTGTGGGGCGCGGTCGTCGGTGCCTTCGTCGTGGAGTTCCTCGACGAGGCCATGAAGACGTGGATCCCGCAGGTGGTCCCGGGCGCGACCGGAGAGGTGCAGCTCATCGGTTTCGGCATCGTGCTGGTCCTCCTGGTGATCCTGCTCCCCGGCGGCCTGCACCAGGGCTGGCAGATGCTGACCGCCCGTCTCGCCGGTGGCAGATCCACCGGGGCGCCGCCCCCGAACGGCGAGACCGAGGCAGCCGAGCCGGAGGACGACGACTCGCCGCTGCTGGCACGCGAGGGCAGGCCGGCACCCGGCGAGACGCTGCTCGAGGTGCGCGGGCTGTCCAAGCACTTCGGGGGCGTGACCGCGGTCGACGACGTGGACCTCGACGTCCACGCCGGCGAGATCCTCGCGCTGATCGGCCCCAACGGCGCCGGCAAGACGACCTGCTTCAACATGATCTCCGGTGTGCTCGAGCCCAGCGAGGGCACCGTCACCTTGGGCGGCCGGCGCATCGACGGCAAGAAGCCGCACGTCTTCGCGCGGGCGCGGGCGACAAGGACCTTCCAGAACCTGCAGGTGTTCGGCTCCGTCTCCGTGCTCGGCAACGTGATGGTCGGGCGCCACCTGCGCGGGCGCGCCGGCATGCTCCGCGGCGCCCTGGTGCTGCCGGGTCGGGCCGAGGAGCGTCAGATCGCCTCGACGTCGTACGAGATCGTGCAGATGCTCGGGCTCGGCGACGAGGCGCTGCGTCCGGCGGCAGACCTGCCGTTCGGGCGGCAGCGGCTGATGGAGGTCGCCCGGGCGCTCGCCCTGGAGCCGGATCTGCTGCTGCTCGACGAGCCCATGGCCGGCCTGTCGACGACCGAGCGGCGCGATCTCGCCCGGCTGCTCCGCCGGCTCCGCGCAGGAGGCATGGGCATCGTGCTGGTCGAGCACGACGTGGAGGCGGTCCTCGCGCTCGCTGACCGGGTCGCGGTGCTGGAGGACGGCCGGCTCATCGCGCTGGGGAGGCCCGCGGAGATTCGGGTCGACCCGGCCGTGGTGGCGGCCTACCTGGGCGTCGAGGAGGACGACGCCGAGGCGGAGGCTGCGGTCCAGCAGATGGCCCGCGACGGCGGCGCGGCGACGGGCGGTGAGGCGTAGATGCTCCAAGTGGCGGATCTGCATGCCGGCTACGGCCGACTCGGTGTGCTGCACGGCATCGACCTCGAGGTCGCCGACGGCGAGATCGTCGCGGTCATCGGCGCCAACGGTGCGGGCAAGACCACGCTGCTGCGCACCGTCTCCGGCCTGATCAGGCCGACGTCGGGTCGGGTGGAGCTGGACGGTACCGACGTCGCGGGGCGGTCGGCGGAGAGGATCGCGGCCGCCGGTCTCGCGCACGTGCCGGAGAACCGTCTGGTGTTCCCGACGCTCACCGTGGAGGACAACCTGCGCCTCGGCGCGTGGACGCGGCGCCGGGACGGGAGCCGGGAGATGGCGGCCGCCCGCGAGCGGGTGCTCGAGTTGTTCCCGCGGCTCGGCCACCGCCTCAGCCAGCTCGCCGGGACTTTGTCCGGAGGGGAACAGCAGATGCTCGCAGTGGGCCGCGGCATCATGGCGCGGCCCACGGTGCTGGCGCTCGACGAGCCCAGCGTGGGGCTTGCCCCGCGGGTGGTGGCCGAGATCATGCGTGCTCTCGCCAGGCTGCGCGAGGAGCAGCAGATGACCATCCTGCTGATCGAGCAGAACGCCCGAGCGGCCTTCAAGATCGCTGACCGGGTCTACCTGCTCGACCGGGGGCGGGTGGCACTGAAGGGCAGCACGACCGAGCTGCTGGGCGACCATCGGGTCCAGCACGCCTACCTCGGCGGCGGCTACACCGTCGAGGCGGAGTGAGACCGAACTACACCGACAGCAGGAGCAGGAAGGGAGCGCGCGATGAGCACCAAGCCGTTCGCGTCGTCGGCGGACCTCGCGGAGAAGACCGAGACGCTCGAGGTGCTGGCCGACGGCGTCTATGCGCTGACGGCGGAGGGGGACCCCAACGTCGGCGCGATCGAGGGCGAGGACTTCCTCGTCGCGTTCGAGGCGCGCGCGACGCCGGTGGCCGCGAAGGAGTGGCTGGCCAAGCTGAGGGAGCACACCGACAAGCCGGTGCGCTTCCTGGTGCTCAGCCACTACCACGCGGTGCGGGTGCTGGGTGCCAGCGCCTTCGACGCCGAGGTGATCGTCGCTCACGAGAACACCCGCAACCTGATCGCGGAGCGCGGCAAGGAGGACTGGGACTCCGAGTTCGGGCGGATGCCGCGCCTGTTCAAGGAGCCCGACTCGATCCCCGGGCTGACCTGGCCCACGGCGACCTTCAGCGAACGGATGACGATCCCGCTCGGGGGCGACCGCGGAGACCTGGTGCTGCAGTACTGCGGCCTCGGCCACACCGAGGGTGACATCGTCGCCTGGCTGCCCCGCCACCAGGTGCTGTTCGCCGGCGACCTGGTGGAGGCCCAGGCGGCCCTCTACACCGGGGACGCGTTCCACCGTGACTGGGCCACCCAGACCCTGGACCAGGTGAAGGACTTCCGCGCCGAGGCACTCGTCGGCGGGCGAGGGGCGGTGGCGCAGGGAAGGGACGCCGTCGACGCGGCGATCGAGCAGACCCGGGGCTTCCTGGACGTCATGCGGAAGAAGGTCGGCGCGGTGCACGCCGCCGGCGGCAGCCTGAAGGAGGCATTCGAGAGCGCGCACGAGGCGCTCGCACCCAAGTACGGCAGCTGGCCCATCTTCGAGCACACCATGCCGTTCAACGTGCAGCGGCTGTGGGACGAGCTCGACGGGATCCTGCGGCCGCGGATCTGGACCGCCGAGCGCGACCGCGAGGTGTGGGACGCCCTCCAGGCATGAACGGTCTCGACGCGGTCGACCTGCCGGCGTACGACGGTCCGCCGGTTGTCGTCGTGGGCAACGGCCCGGTCGGCCAGACCGTGGCGCTCCTGCTCGCCCGCTGGGGCGTCCCCACGGTCGTGCTCGACCGGCGTGCCGAGCGCGACGTGGTCGGTTCCAAGTCGATCTGCCAACAACGCGACGTTCTCGACGTCTGGGACGCCGTCGGCGTCGGGAGCGCCATCGCCGACGAGGGGGTGACCTGGGTCCGGGCCCGGACGTTCTACCGGGACCGCGAGCTGTTCTGCATCGAGTTCGCCGACCACGGCCGGTCGGTGTTCCCGCCGTTCGTCAACATCTCCCAGTCCCGCACCGAGCAGCTGCTCGCCGCGCAGGTGGCGCACCTCCCGCTCGTCGAGGAACGGTGGGGCCACACGGTCACGGCCGTGCCCCCGCCGGACCGGCACGGCGAGCAGGTCGACCTGACGGTCACCGGTCCGGCGGGCGAGTACGTGCTGCATGCGCCGTACGTCGTGCTGTGCGCCGGCAGCCGTTGCGAGGACCTGCGCGGGCAGCTGGGTGTCAGCTTCGAGGGGCGGTCCTTCGAGGACCACTTCCTGATCTGCGACATCCGCGCGGAGCTGCCCGGGTGGGAGCAGGAGCGGAGGTTCTACTTCGACCCCGAGTGGAACCCGGGCCGGCAGGTGCTCATCCATCCCTGCCCGGACTCCACCTACCGGATCGACTGGCAGGTGCCGAGGACGTTCGACCTGGCGGAGGAGGAGCGGAGCGGAGCACTCGACCGGCGGATCCGTCGGATCGTGGGCGAGTCCGACTACGAGATCGTCTGGAAGTCGGTCTACCGGTTCCACTCGCGCCGTGCCAACCGAATGCGGGCCGGCCGGGTGCTGCTGGCCGGTGACACCGCACACGTCGTGGCGCCGTTCGGGGCGCGCGGCCTCAACTCCGGGGTGGGTGACGCGGACAACCTCGCGTGGAAGCTGGCGTTCGTGCTCCGCGGCTGGTCCGACGAGTCGCTGCTCGACACCTACGACCAGGAGCGGCGGGCCGCGGCCCAGGAGAACCTCGAGGTGACCACGGCGACCATGGACTTCCTCGTGCCGCAGACGGAGGAGGCCTGGGAGCGACGGCGCACGACGCTGGAGCAGGCGCTGTGGGATCCGGACGCCCGGGCGCGGGTGGACTCGGGGCGACTGTCCGAGCCGTTCTGGTACGTCGACTCGCCACTCACCACGCCCGACCCGACCCGGCCGCCGGCGACTCGTCCGCCGCGCGGCCACGCCCCGACGCCCGGTGTCGGAGTCATCGTCCCGGACTGTCCCGTCCGGGGCGACGCGTCGCGCCTCCGGCTGCTGGCTCGCCACGGGCTGCTGCTGCTCGTCACGGACCCCGAGGACGTGGACGCGGCCGTCGCTGCGACGCAGCACCTGACCGGCCCGCCGGTGCGGGTGCACGCGATGGCGGAGCTGTCGCCGGACGGCACGCTGCGGGACACACTGCGGGCACGGGACAACGAGGTGTGGGTGCTGCGGCCCGATGCCTACGTCGCGGCGGTCGTGCCGTCGTCGGACCGCACCCGCCTGCGTGAAGCGGTCTCCCGGTGCCTGGCGGCCGCGGGCCCGGAGTCGCTGTGAGACACGGTTCCTGCCGAGTTCCGGTCTACCGGTTGCGGAGGTCCGAGATCCGCTTCGCCTTGCCGAGCGAGCGCTCCAGCGCACCGGGGTCCACCACCTGGATCTCGACGCCGACGCCGATGTTGCTGCGCACGTGGTGCGCGACCTCGGCGGCCAGGGCGGGCCGGCGGTCGGCCGGAGTGTCCTCGTGTGCCTCCACCTGCACGGTGAGCACGTCGAGGTTGCCGGGCCGGGTCAGCACGCACAGGTAGTGCGGGCTGAGCCCCTCCACCTTCAGGATCTGCTCCTCGATCTGCGTGGGGAACACGTTGACGCCGCGGATGATCATCATGTCGTCGCTGCGCCCGGTCACCTTCTGCATCCGGCGGAACGCCGGGTAGGCCGTTCCCGGAAGCAGGCGGGTCAGGTCGCGGGTGCGGTAGCGCACCAGCGGCATCGCCTGCTTGGTGAGGCTGGTGAAGACGAGCTCGCCCTCCTCGCCGTCGGGCAGCACCTCGTGCGTGACCGGGTCGATGATCTCGGGGTAGAAGTGGTCCTCCCAGATGTGGAGGCCGTCCTTGGTCGTCACCGACTCCTGTGACACTCCCGGGCCCATGACCTCCGAGAGGCCGTAGATGTCGACGGCGTCGATGCCGCTGCGTCGCTCGACCTCCAGGCGCATCTCGTTGGTCCACGGCTCCGCCCCGAAGATGCCGATCCGGAGGCTGGTGCCGTGCGGGTCGACCCCCTGGCGCTCCATCTCGTCGAGGATCGCGAGAAAGTAGGACGGCGTCACCATGATTACGCGGGGCTCGAAGTCGAGGATGAGCTGAACCTGGCGCTCGGTCATCCCGCCCGAGACCGGCACGACCGTGCACCCGAGCCGCTCGGCTCCGTAGTGGGCCCCGAGACCGCCGGTGAAGAGCCCGTAGCCGTAGGCGACGTGCACGATGTCCCCGGGGCGGCCGCCTGCGGCGTGGATGGACCGGGCCATCAGGTCGGCCCAGGTGTCGATGTCCGCACGGGTGTAGCCGACGACGGTGGGCTTGCCGGTGGTGCCCGAGGAGGCGTGGATGCGCGCCACCTCCTCCCGCGGCACCGCGAACATCCCGAATGGGTAGTTGTCGCGCAGGTCCGCCTTGGTGGTGAACGGGAACCGGGAGAGGTCCTGCGGCGACTGCACGTCGCCCGGCTTCACACCGGCGTCGTCGAACGCCTTTCGGTAGTGCGGCACGTGCTCGTAGGCCTGCGCGAGGGTCGCGCGCAGTCGCTCGAGCTGGGTCTCCCGCAGCTGCTCGACAGACGGCTCGGGAATCCGGAACGTCATGGCTGGGCCCTCCTCGAAGCCACCTGGTGGTGCCTGTCGCGGGTCAACCCTGGCAGATCACGGGGCACGTGTCAGCCCTCGCGCGGATCCGCCGACGGCGACGCGGTACGCCGGGTCGCAGGTGGTGCGCATGTCCCGAGGTAAGGCTACCCTTACTTTCGTGAGCCGGTCCTGGGTTCTCGAGGGGCGTGCGCTCACCGTCGGACACCGCCAACATCGCCGGCCGGACGCAGGTCGAACCGGGCGGACCACACGCTGACTGGCAGGGGCAGAGGTTCTGGTTCTGCTCCGCGGGCTGTCGTACAGGTTTCACTGCCGATCCCGAGCGCTTCGGAACGAGACAGGGCCCCCGTCATCGACGGGGGCCCTGCTGTCCTGGGGTGAACGACGGGACTCGAACCCGCGACATCCTGGACCACAACCAGGTGCTCTACCAACTGAGCTACGCCCACCATGCCCGTGACTTCTCAGTCACACGGCTCCTCGAGGCACAGGCCACGGAGGAGCCGAAGCGAGGAAAAGTGTACCCGTTCTCAGGAACCGTTCTGACCAGGGTCTTGTTCCCCGGCGGAGGTGTCGCCGGCCAGGCCAGGGGGGTCCTCGTCGTCGCCGACACCGGTGAGCGACCCGCCGTGCTCGGCAGCGAGCGCCTTCGCTGCGGTGGAGTCCGGTCCGGGGAGGGGCACGAAGACCGCGGCGCGGTAGTAGCGCAGCTCCTCGATGCTCTCCTGGATGTCGGCGAGCGCGCGGTGGTTGCCCGTCTTGGGCGGTGAGTTGAAGTAGGCGCGGGGGTACCAGCGGCGGGCGAGCTCCTTGATCGAGGAGACGTCGACGATCCGGTAGTGCAGGAACGACTCGAGCTCGGGCATGTCCCGCTGGAGGAAGGCGCGGTCGGTCGCCACGGTGTTGCCGGCCAGGGGAGGTCGGCTGCCCTCGGGGCAGTACTCCTTGATGTAGGCGAGCACCTGCTCCTCGGCCTCACGGAGCGTGATCCCGTTGTCCAGCTCGTCTAGCAGGCCGGAGACGGTGTGCATGTTGCGGACGAACTCGTCCATCTGGTCGATCGCCTCCTGGGGAGGCTTGACCACGACGTCGACGCCCTCGCCGAGGACGTTGAGGTCGAAGTCGGTGACCAGGGCCGCCACCTCGATCAGCGCATCCGCGCCGAGGTCCAGCCCTGTCATCTCGCAGTCGATCCACACCAGACGGTCATTCACGCACAGCACCCTACTCATTGCGGCGTGAGCCGCTTGCCTAGCATGGTCGCCATGGGCTGGATCAGCTTTGCCGCGCGGCTGCTCGTCGGCGGTGTCTGGATCGTCGCCGGGCTGCTGAAGCTGCCCGACCCGGCCTCGAGTGTGCGCGCGGTACGCGCCTACCAGCTCCTGCCCGAGGCGATCGTGCCCGCGGTCGGCTATGCCCTGCCGATCATCGAGGTACTCGTCGGGGTCAGCCTCGTGATCGGACTCCTGGTGCGGATCGGTGCGGTGCTCTCGGGTGTTCTCTTCCTCGCCTTCATCGTGGGCATCTCCGCCGCGTGGGCCCGGGGTCTGCAGATCGACTGCGGGTGCTTCGGCGGCGGTGGCTACGACGCCAACGCCACCGAGAAGTACCCGTGGGAGATTGCACGGGACCTTGGTCTCCTCTTTGCGTCGGCTTGGCTGGTTTGGCGGCCCCGGTCGCCCTGGGCGTTGGACAATCGACTTCTGTACGGCACCGCCCCTGATCGCACGCTGACCGGAGAGCCCACCTCATGAGCAAGAAGCAGTCCAACGCCACCAAGCAGGCCAACATGCAGGCTGCCTCCGAGCGTGCTGCTGCCATCCGTGCGGAGTACGAGCGCAAGGAGCGTCGTAACCGCCTGATCATCGTGGCCTCCGTGGTGGTGGCCATGCTGTTGATCGTCGTCGCCGTCGCGGTGGCACTCTCCAAGAGCGACACCTCCGGCGAGGCCGCGGGTGCGCCGGGCGGGGTGGTCGACGGGTACTCAGTGCCGATGGGGCCGAACGACGCGCCGGTCTCGGTGACCGTCTACGAGGACTTCATGTGCCCGTACTGCGGGCTGTTCGAGCAGGTCAGCTCCGAGAAGCTCAAGGAGTACGCCGACGGCGGCGACGTCCAGGTCAGGTACCACGTGGTCTCCTTCCTCGACGCGCAGTCCTCCGACGACTACTCGACCCGCGCCGCCAACGCTCTGGCCGTCGTCCAGGACACCGCCGGCTCCGAGGTGGCCGTGGAGTTCCACGACGCGCTGTTCGCGAACCAGCCGGAGGAGGGTGGGGCCGGCCTCTCGGACGAGCAGATGATCGAGCTCGCCGTCGAGGCGGGTGCCGACGAGGAGGCGATCCGGGGCCCGATCGAGGACCTGAAGTTCGAGCAGTTCGTCGTCAACGCGACGAACGAGTGGTCCGAGCGCGGCTTCACCGGCACCCCTGCGGTCGCGGTCAACGGCGAGAAGGTCGAGTTCACCGACGCGGAGAATCTCCTCGCTAACACCGAGAAGGCGATCGCGGACGCACTCGCCGAGCAGTAGCTTTCCTGCCCGGGAATCGCCCGTTCTGGCTGAATAACGGGACCAACGTCCCCTTGCGCTCTCGTGAATCCGGGGCGAGACTTGGGTCACGCCGGTGGAGGACCGCCCGCCGGCGGGATCGAACGAAGTTCGGATCCCGGACAGGGACTACGCGTACCTGCGGCCGTTGACGCGGCCGGGGATCCGGTGAACGCGTTCGTGAGATGGCCGTCGTCAAGCGGCCGTCAAAGATTGAGGCCCCGCAAACTCGTACTTTGCGGGGCCTCGCTACGTCTACCCTCGGCCTTGGTCGCGAAACCCGGGGGCGCGCCGGTATGTACCGGACTGTCATCGCGTCGCCGGCGCCGAAGGTGACGCCACGTCGAGGGCGTTGGGCAGACCGGCGCGGCTCCGCGTCGGACACCTCGAGCACCTCGCGCTCCGGAGGACGATAGGGGTCGAACCTCACGGCCCGGTCGGCGGGGGAGTCCACGGCATCGAGGGTCGTGTTCGCCACGCTCCAGAGCATTGCCGGCCGGGGACGCCCGCTGGCGAAGGTGTGTCGGTGCTCAGTCCTACCGTTCGAACAAGCGTTCGAACTTTTCCGGAGGTCTGGATGGATGTCGAGGTGTTGACGCCGCAGCGGCTGGCTGACATGTCGGATCGCGAGCTGTTGCTCTCCGTGGTCGCCGACCAGCGGCAGTTGAACCGTCTGGAGGCGTCGCGGCAGGTGAAGATCGTCGAGCTGTACGACCGGCGGGCTCGGGACTACGAGGCCGGCGTCGCAGCCGCACGTCACGCTGACCCCGGGTCACGAGACCGCGGTGGAGCTGTCGCCACTTCTCGGGATGACGGAGTCGAAGGTCCGGGCCGACCTGCGGACGACGAGGCGGCTCCAGCGTCAGTTCCCGGTGGTGTGGTCATGGGTGGAGTCGGGGAGCCTGGACCTGTACCGCGCGTCGATGCTGCCGACCGCCGCCGAGAAGCATCTGACCGATCCGGCCGCGGTGGCGCAGCTCGCAGAGAAGATGGGGTCGTGGCTCGCCGAGCAGTGGACCAAGAAGCTCCGACCCAGAGCCGCGCAGGAGCGGCACGACAGGCGGTACGCCGACCGGTCGGTGAGGGTGGACGCGACCGGCGACGGGATGGCGGCGCTGTACCTCACCTCGGACGTCATGTCGTTGCGAGCGGTGGAGCATCGGCTGACGTTGATCGCGAAGGCGATGCAGACGGCAGGGGAGCCCAGGACGCTCGCTCAGCTGCGGGCTGACCTCAGCGTCGAGCTGTTGCTGGGCAAGCTGACCGTGGGCGCGAAGGATGGTGAGCTCGAGCGTCCCGAGACGAGCCCGACCGGTGAACCGCTGGACACGGTCGAGCTCCACGAGATCGGCGCTTGGGCGCGCCCGGTGGTCAACGTCACGGTGCCGATCCAGACTCTGATGGGGGTCAGCGACGAGCCGGGCGTCCTCTCCGGCGGTGAGTCGCTACCGGCTGGCCCGGTGCGAGCGATCGCGGAGCAGCCGGACTCGACCTGGTACCGGATGCTGACAGACCCGGCCCGGGAGTGCGTCGAGCTGTCCACGACCTCGTACAAGCCCGCCGGGCCGATCGTCCGGCAGACGGTGGCCGACTGGCTGACCTGCTTCAGCAGCACGTGTGTGCGTCCCGCGACCGAGTGCGAGCTCGACCACCGCGTGCCTGCGCCGAAAGGGCCGACGAGCACCGAGAACATGGGACCCGGCTGCAAGGGTCACCACAAGTGCAAGCACGCGCCGGGGTTCGGGCTGTTGAAGGACCCCGGAGGGCGGTTCTGGTTCAAGACCGCGGCGGGGTTCAGCCATCCGGTGTCCAAGGCTGAGCAGCCGGTCGGTGAGGACTGGGGTGACCCGGCGATCTGGGAGGAGCCGGTCACCCTCGCGGAGCTGCGTGATGCGTTGTCGTGGTTGGCGCAGCAGCGCAAGAGCATGGAGTCCACCGGTCGATGGCTGCAGGAGGTCGACCAGCTCTGGGCCGACTACCGCGCTTCCTACCCGGAGGCGGACGACGAGGAGATCCACGGCTGGATCACGATGACGACCCGTCCGCGCCCGAGCCGCCGCCCGTCCTGCGCCGAGGGGTGACCCTGCAGCAGGTCCTCGACGCCGAGAAGCCGTCCCCGGTCGACCGGACCGGCTTGGACGAGGAGACGCTCGCAGAGCTCGACGACCTCGAGCAGGAGCTCGGTCAGACTGCGTGAGTCCCGGGCCGACTGCTCATTCAGCAGCCGGAAACTGAACCCACGCGCTTGGCGGCGCTCGGGTGGGCGGCGCCTATCCTGGGGTCCGCGAACCGGCTGCTGGATTCAGCAGCCAGGAACTGAATCCAGGGAGTGGGTGAAGGCGTGGCACCGGGAGTGAGGCGCGTTGCCCCGGTCGTGATCCAAGATCTCGAGCTCCGCGGAGGCGACGGTCACCTCCCCGCGTGACTCTGCGCGCCCCGCCCCTCACGGGCTCAGACCGGACGCTTGATCCGCACCACAGTCGGAAGGCTCCGGGGCGACCGGCCGACACGGTTGACCGCGACCACCCGGAAGGCGTAGCGAGCCGGTGCCAGGCCGCGGAAGACGACCCTGCGGGCCGATCCCGGCACGACGATGACCTTGCCCTTGCCGTTCGTCACCCGGTACCGGTTGATTGCGCTACCACCGTTGCTGGGGGCGGCCCAGGAGACGACCACGCGCTTCCCGAGGACGAGCAGCCTGGGCCGGCGGACCCTGCCGGGTGTCGTGGCCGGGGTGACGCGGTTGCTGGTGGCCGAGACCAGCGAGGTGCCCACGGCGTTGGTCGCGACCACGGTGAACGTGTAGGGGACCCCGTTCGTCAGGCCGGTCACGGTTGCGGTCGTGGTGTCACCGCCGACGGCGACCTTGCTGCCACCCGGCGACGCCGTGACGACGTACCCCGTGATCGGCGAGCCGTTGTCCCGCGGAGCCGTCCACGTGATCTGCGCTGACGCGTTGCCGTAGGTCGCGAGCACGTCGCTCGGCATGTCCGGCGGGCCGGCGACCGCCTCGGTGGGTTCCGGGTCCGTGGGCGCCGGCGCCGGTGCCGGCGCCGGTGCTCCGCCGCCGCCCCCGCCGGTGCTCCCGCCTGTGTCGCCCCCGCCGGTGCTCCCGCCTGTGTCGCCGCCGCCGGTCGGGGTCGCGCTCACGGTGACCGTGACCGTGTCGATGGTGCTCAGCGCCCCGTCTGTGGCGGTAAGCCGGAGCACGTAGCTGCCCGCGGTCGAGAAGGTCGCTGAGGTGTCCTCGGCTGTCTCGTCGGCGAAGTCGACCGGGCCGGGGCCGCTGACCGTGGACCAGGTGGTGCTGAGCGTGCCCGTGGGAAGGCCGTCGTCGTCCGCCGTTCCGTCCAGTGCGGCCGTGCTCGGGAGCGTCACAGCCTGATCCGGGCCCGCGTTGACGGTCGGCGCGGCGTTCGTCGGGGTGCTTGTGGCTGCGTTGACCGTGACCAGGACGGTGTCACTGCTGCTCAAGGCACCGTCGTCGGCGGTCAGGCGCAGCTCGTAGGTGCCGGCCACCGAGAACGTCGCCGACGCAGAGGCCGCGTTCGGTGTGGTGAACGTGACCGTGCCGGGCCCGGCGGCCTTCTGCCACGTGATGTCGAGTGTGTTCGTCGGCAGGCCGTCGTCGGCCGCCGTACCGGCGAGCGTGGCCGAGGCAGGCAGCGTGATCTCGGTGTCCGGGCCGGCGCTCACGCTCGGGGCGCGGTTCGTGCGGACCATGCCGGACTCCACGGCACCGATGTCGGGCGCGGTGCCGCCGAAGTCGCTGACCGTGACGGCGCGCTCCCCGCTCGCCAGCGTGTAGGCGGCGGTGCCTGCGTCGATCACCGGACTGCCGGACGTCGGGGCGAACGACGTGTCGAGCATCGGGTCACCGGAGAAGGACGTGGCGGCGGCCAGGTTGCTGTTGACGTAGTCGGCCCCGTTGGCGTGGAACTGGTTGTAACCGGTCGCCGAGTTCGCGTCGACGTTCTTCAGCGCGTAGTTCGTGTGACGGGCGAACACGTTGTTGACCGCCACGAGGTTGTCACCGCCCGCGATGCCGTGGTTGTTGCCGTCGAAGGTGTTGTTCGTGACCGTGACCCTCTCGACCAGGCTGGCGCCGCGGTAGTCCTCGGACGTCTTGCCGACGTCCATCAGGCCCAGGCCCGCCTGGACGTTGCCGGCGATGACGTTGCGGTCGATGGTGAACACGGTCGCGCTCCCCGCGGCCGATGCGGTGATCTCGTCGTCGTCGATGATCTGCACGCCGTCCTGGGTGTTGTCCCGGATGTCGTTGCCCCGGATGATCACCTCGTCCACGGGCGCGACCATGTTCGTGACCCGGATCTCGACGCCGTCGCCGGCGTTGTTGCGCATCACGTTGTCGAGGATCAGCACCGAGGACTCGTTGACGTCGACCGCGTCGTCACCGTTGTCCTCCATGATGTTGTGCTGGGCGAGTCCGGTCCTGTCGCGGGGGAAGTCGACCGCGTCCGTGGCCAGGTTCGTGAGGAGGTTGTGCTCGACGACCGCGGCGCCGCGGACCTTGATGCCATCCTTGCCGTCACGGACGCTGAACCCGACCACGCGGGTGTCCGGGCCGGAGGCGGACGAGACCACGACGGTCTCCGAGTCAGGGGACGGGTTGCTGATCACGGTCTGGTCGATCATCGACCGGTCACGGGACGTGTAGAAGGTCGACGCCAGAGTGAGCGTCCGCGGAACGTAGAGAGCCTCCTTGTAGGTGCCAGGAGACACCAGCACGAGGGCATTCGTCGGAGCGGCGTCCAGCGCGGCCTGGATCGTCGGGTAGTCGGCGGGCACCCGGACGGTGACGCTGTGCGAGCTGCGCACATTCACGGTGACCTCGTCGAACCCGGTGCCCCCGCCGTCCGAGGCGGTCAGTCTCAGCACGTAGGCCCCCGCCGCACTGAACTCGGCGGTCGTCAGTGACTCGTCCGACCGTCCGAAGGTGACGGTCCCGGGGCCACTCACCTTGCTCCAGCTCAGCGCGAGGGCGGAGGGATCGGGCAGGCCGTCGTCGCTCACCCTTCCCGGGAGGAACGCCGTGTCCACCAGTGTCACCGTCTGGTCGGCGCCGGCTGTGACGGTCGGTGGTGAGCCCGTCGCCCCCATAGCGGGTGCGAGCGCAGGGCCGCTTACGAGCCAGCCTGTTGCCAAGGACGTCGCCACGACGAGGTGGCCTACCCGACGATTGAGTGCGTTTCTCCCCATCGCATCATCGTCGGCGGGATATCCACCCCGGCCGTCATCACAAGGGCGTATCCGCCTTCGGGGACCTACGCCTCATGTACGACAAAGAACGGCCTGGTCATCAAAAAGCGCCCCCGGCAGGATTCGAACCTGCGGCCATCAGATTAGAAGTCTGCCGCTCTATCCAGCTGAGCTACGGGGGCGGGGGGTCGGAAATGCCATCGGGCCAACACGGGATGAACGTTCGGCCATCCCGAGCCTGCGGCGCCGACCCGCTGCCCAGTATGCCCGATACCGTGTCGACCGCTCAGGTCGCTGGGGTGCGCCCTGAGGACTGGCCTGTGAGCCCCGGCATGATCCGGGTCGGTTTCTGGAGCAGCGAGATTCGAAAGGCGACGAAATTTCTCGAACCGGACGACAACGGTTCGGACTGTCGCTGCGTCACGAGTGGTAGACCCGCCCGCCCGGCCGCGCGAAGGGACCAGCCGGATTCACGTCGGCTTCTGGCAGCCATGCGTTCCCGATAGAGCAACATCACCGACCACATGCAACAGAAGCCGCGAGGTCAGAACTGGATCTCCTACCCACCACGGGGAGGGGCGGTGCGACCATGGCCCAGAATGCCGGACATGTGTCTAGGGGCAGGACCGTGGCGGTGCCAGGCCGGATCAGCCCCGCGCAGCCGGGAGGGCTACGAGCAGGACCCCCGGGACATCGCATGCTGACTCGTGGCCCCCTGGCCGTCGAGCGGAAGCTCGGCGACGGAGCGCCACTGGTAGTGCCGGTCCCTCCGCGTGACGGCGGCCAGGGTCAGTCTCGGTGCGTGAAGCGTGGTCGTCAGATCCCGAACCGTGCGGAGCCTTTCCATGACCGTCCGTTCGTCGCAGTCGCGGTTGACGTAGCCCAAGCTGACATGAGGACGGAACTCGTCGGGCCCCGGCACGGTCAGCCCGACCGCGGCCATGGCCTCGCGGAGGCGGTTCCGCAGACGACGAAGATGGTCCGCCGGCCACCCCGCCAGGACCACGGCGGACCCCATGGTGGTGACCGGTCCGAGCGTCAGCGGGCGAGCCCGAAGGTCAGCGATGGCCCGGGCCGCAGCCTGGACCGCGGTCTGCACGTTCGCCTCGGGCAGCTCGTCGCAGAACCCCACGTCCTGGACGGTCAGATGCAGCCAGTCTGTGGGTACGGCGTCCACGCCGGCTATGCGGTGCAGGTGCGGCCGAATACTGTGACTCAGGGACCGCAGTGACTCCTGCCCTGCAAAGGTCAGGTACCAGTAGAGACAGGGTCGGTCGGTCCTCCACTCGGGCCGCCACTGCCAGTGATTCTCCACGTTGTTCCCTCCGGGTTCACCGGCCGGGTACCCGCCGCGCGGGAACCCACGCGTGGGAAGCCGCTAGGAGGCGTTACGGCGGGGTCGGCTGACCGGACGGGTGGACGCGACGGTCCCGGTCGCACGGTCCTGCACCGGACGGCACGCGGGTCCCTGCGCCTGGTAGACGAGCGCCGCCGCGACATCGGCCAGTCGCACGTTCGTCTCGTTCGACATCTGGACGAGGAGCGAGTACGCGTCGTCGGCGCTGCAGTGCCGCTCCGACATGACGATGCCCTTCGCCTGGTCGATGGTCGCCCGCGAGGACAGGGCGCGGCGCAGCTGCAGAACCTCGTCGGCCAGTCCGCGGAACTGCTGAGCCTCGGCGACGAATGCCGCCGCGGAGTCGGTGAACCGGCGCGCCTCCTCCGGCGTCACCCTGACGTCGCCCGCGATGCGGTGGTAGTGGCTGAGCACGCTGCGGAGGTCCTCCTCCAGCTGCGTCACGTCCTCGACCCGATGCAGGACACCGATGATGCGGTCCTGTTCGAAGATCGGGGAGTTCACCGGTGCCCAGAACTTCCTGACGAAGGCCCCGCTGTCGTCGGCTGTGACGACGTCGTACCGCTGCACCGCCATGTGATGCTCGCGTCGAGTGCGGAGCACCCGCGTCAAGGACTCGCGGAGGTTTGCCGCCCCGTCGGACTCGGGGGCGTCCGGATTGTCGGGGAACGCCTCGAAGACGCCGGCACCGATCAGATCTTCGCTCGTGCGGTCGGTCAGCTGCAGGTAGGCCCGGTTGGCCGCCCGGATGACGAACTCGGTGTCCACCACCAAGGTCGGTGATGGATGAGCATCGAAAACCGGGTTCCCGTGCATGTCGTCCAACCGCGCGCTCAACAGGCCCTCCCACAGAACAAGCTCCAAGGGCGACCCTCCGCGCCCCGGCGGATCATCCCCGGGTGGGGCGCCGCGGAAACCCCCGCGCTCAGGACGTGAGCAGGATCTCTCTCGCCCCCGCCCGGGCCGCACGTGTCAACGGTAGGGGTCTGGGCACCCGACACCATGTTCGACGACGCCGATGCCTTCTGGCTGGACCACTGTGAACGAGCAGAGCTCGTCTACGGCAATGCCCCCACCAAGAGGCGTCCCCTCGCCAACGACGAGAGCCTGAGAGAGACCGCCGATACGAGCGGTTGCCCGTAGCGGTCTCGACAAGGGTGACGCCGGTGCGCACGATGGGCAGGAGAGGATCCGGCGAGGTTGGAGGACGAGATGGGTGATATCGGAACCGAGCGCCGTGAGGTCGAGTTCGAACCCCTTCCGACGCAGCCCCTGACCGAGCCGGCACCGGATGCGGATCCCGTCCTCCCACCGTCTCCCGTGCCGGCACAGAGATGACGCTCCCGACATCGGAGTCACGCCCAGGTCCGGCACTCGTGCCGGGGGAGCTGCGTGGCTACCGTCAGTTCGACCTACGTGCCGACGGCCTTTACCCGCTCGTGCACCCCGGCACCGGCCCCTGGGCAGGACAGCTCGAACGTGCGAGATGCGCCACCGGGGCGGACCATGCGCCGCCTGCGGCCGACTGCCGCTGCGGCCTGTACGCGTGGTACCTCCCAGGGAGCGCCACCGTGGCACTCGGCCCGGCGAGCGCCGTCGTCGCCGCTCGCGGTCGATGCGTCCTCGGCGACCGGGGGTTCCGGGCGGCCGAGGCCCGGATCGAGGCGGTGACGCTGCCCGCAGCAGTCCGCTGGCACCCCGCGGCGGCACATCGCGCGCGTCGCATGCTGACCGAGCGGTACCCGCTGACCCAGGTCTACCGATCGGCGCGGCGGATGCTGAAGGACTATCCGCCGCAGGACGTGAGCGCCCTCGGCATCGACCCGCCCGCTGACCCCAGCCGGGCGTACCGGGCCGCCGCTGTCGCGATGTGCGCGGTGGTCCTCGCCGTGACGGCCGCACTCGCGGCCATGCCTCGCTTCGCGGTGGCGCACGGGTTCGCGCGGTGGTGGCCCTTGCTGGTCGTCCTTGCCGTGGCCTGGCAGTCGGGGCTCATCTGGCTCATCGGCCGGCTCCTGGCGCTCCAGGCGCCGCACGCTCCGGGAGCCAGGCGTCGCGGGCCGGCCTGAGACCGCCCGAGCGTCAGTCGATGTCCTCGCCGGCGAGCGCCATGGCGGCGAGCCGCTCCTCCTCGGCGACCTCCCAGACCTCCCGGGCCGCGCGCACGTTCACGACGACGATGACCAGGCCGAGGATGATGTCCGGCCAGCCGTTGTCCACGACCGCGGTCAGGAGGCCCACCACGATGATCGCGATGTTGACGACCACGTCGTTGCGGGCCGCGAGCCACGCCGCCCGGGTCATCGACCCACCGTGATGCCTGAACCGCGCCAGCAGCAGCGTCGCCGCGAGGTTCACGACGACGGCGCCCCCCGCGGTGAGGGTCAGCGACAGCCAGTCGGGAGCGACGGGGTCGCCGAACTTCGAGAACGCCTGCCAGGCGGCCGCGGCGGCCGGCACCAGGATGATGAACGCCATCGCCTTGCCGACCCGTGCCCGCGCGCTCAGCGACCAGCCCAGAGCGATGAAGATCAGCAGGTTGACCGCGGTGTCCTCGAGGAAGTCGACGCTGTCGGCCATCAGCGAGACCGAGCCGATGGCGAGCGCGACGCCGGACTCGACGAAGAAGTAGGCGAAGTTGATCGCGGCGACGAGCAGTACGGTCCTGCGCAGCCGTCGCCGCGTCTCCGAGGAGACGTGCTCTGTCACGGACGGGTCCTCAGGCGCGCAGGGCGCCCATCCACTCCTCGAGCGCGTCCACGTCGCGGGGGAGCGCCTCGGAGAGGTTCCGCCGGCCGTCCTCGGTCACGACGATGTCGTCCTCGATGCGGATGCCGATCCCGCGCAGCTCCTCGGGGACGAGCAGGTCGTCCTCCTGGAAGTACAGCCCCGGCTCCACGGTGAGCACCATGCCGGCCTCGAGGTTCCCCTTCGGGTAGATGTCCGGCGAGGACTTCGCGCAGTCGTGCACGTCCATGCCGAGCATGTGGCTCGTGCCGTGCAGCGTCCAGCGGGCGTAGACCTTGCTCTCGGGGGAGAGCGCCTCCTCCGCCGGGACCGGCAGCAGGCCGAGGTCCTCGAGGCCGTGCGCCATCACGCTCATGGCCGCGTTGTGGGCGGCGAGGAACGGCACGCCCGGCTTCACCGCCTCGATGCCGGCCTTCTGCGCGTTGAGCACGAGCGTGTAGAGGTCGCGCTGCAGCGGCGTGAACGTACCGTCGATCGGCAGCGTGCGCGTGACGTCGGCCGTGTAGAGCGACGACGCCTCCACACCCATGTCGAGGAGGACGAGCTCGCCCGGGTTGATCGGGCCGCTGTTCTCGATCCAGTGCAGCGTGGTCGCGTGGCGGCCGCCTCCGACGATCGAGTCATAGCCGATGTCGTTGCCCATCGCGCGAGCACGGCGGAAGAACGTGCCCTCGATCCACCGCTCGCCGTACTTCAGGACGTTGTCCCACTCGCGCACGCTGTCGGCGAAGCCGAGCGTGGTGATGTCGCAGGCCTCCTGCAGCTGCTCGAGCTCCCACGAGTCCTTGACCAGCCGCATCTCGCTCAGCACACGGGCCAGATCGGTGTCACGGCCCTCGTCGGCCGCGACGAGCTGGTCGACGGAGGCGTCCACGCCACGCAGGACCCGGGTCTTGCCCGAACCCTCCAGTGCCGAGGGGAGGTCGTCGATGTGGCGGCAGGGCAGGCCGAGGGACGACTGCATCTCGTGGAGCGAGGGGCGGCGCCCTGCCCAGAGCTCGCCGTACTGCCGGTCACGGAAGAACTCGTCGGTCTGTCGCGAGGAACGGGGGCGCGCATAGAGCGTCGCTTCGCCGTCCTCGAGGACGAGGACGGCGTCGGTGGTCTGGTTGCCGGAGAGATAGGTGTGCGCCGTCTCGGGCCGGAACCGGTAGTCGGTGTCGTTGGAGCGCACCTTGAACGTGCCGGCCGGGATCACCAGCCGCTCGCCCGGGAACGTCTCGGCGAGACGGTTGCGTCGCTGCTCGGCCCAGGGGCCGACCGGGTGCGGCGGGAGGTCGAGGTCGCGGTCGCCCCAGCCGGTGCGCATGAAGGCCGCGTAGGCCTCCGGCACCGCGGGATCGTGGCTCTCGGTCCTCAGCTTGTGGTTGTCCGTGCCCTCGGGCGGGGTCGC
Organism: Nocardioidaceae bacterium; assembly: GCA_035762105.1. Classification (GTDB taxonomy): domain Bacteria; phylum Actinomycetota; class Actinomycetes; order Propionibacteriales; family Nocardioidaceae; genus Nocardioides_C. The sequence goes on from DASTPU010000022.1 coordinate 35,114, forward strand.
CGCGTCGGCGGGCAGTCCGTGGTCGTCGCGCGTGTCGTCACTCACACGTGCACTGTACGACGGGCCGCGCGGCCGTCGCGACGCGGAATCGTCCCCCGGCGGCCCGATAGGCTCGGGCACATGAGTGCGGCGACCAGACGACAGCGCGGCAACGTCGTGTTCACCGTCGTCGTCACGCTGGTCATGCTGGCCGGAGCCGGGGTCATGGCGCTGGTGATGATCAGCTCCGGGGCGCCCGGCGCCCTCGTGGTCGGCGCCCTCCTCGCGGCGGTGCCACTCGGCCCGCTGGTGGCAGCCTTCCTCTGGCTCGACCGCTACGAGCCCGAGCCGCGCAGCCTGATCCTCATGTCCTTGGGCTGGGGAGCCCTCGTCTCCACCGCCGTCGCCCTCATCCTCCAGGCCCTGGACCAGTTCGCGTTCGGGCGTCCCGAGTCGCTGAGCGCCGCGGTCGTCGCACCGATCACCGAGGAGGCGGCCAAGGGCGTCTTCGTGCTGCTGCTCGTGGTCGCGCGCCGCCGGGTCGTCGACGGCGTCCTCGACGGGATCGTGTACGCCGGCATGGTCGGCGTCGGGTTCGCGTTCACCGAGAACATCCTCTACCTCGCCGCGGCGTACATGGGTGGGGACGAGCTCGGTCCCGGTGGCATCGGCGCCGCGACCGGCACGTTCGTCGTGCGCGGCATCTTCAGCCCCTTCGCGCACCCCCTGTTCACCGCAGCCATCGGCGTCGGCATCGGCTACGCCGTCGTCACCCGCAGCCGGCTCTGGCGTGTGGCGGCGCCCCTCCTGGGGTACGCGGTCGCTGTGCTCGCCCATGCCCTCTGGAACAGCGCCGCCTACTACGGAGGCGGCGAGCTCTTCGTCGTCACCTATCTGTTCCTGATGGTGCCGGCGTTCACGATGATGGCGGGCTTCGCGGTCTGGGCCCGCTGGCGCGAGGGCCAGATGCTCGCCCGGGCCCTCACCGACGCCGCCGACCGCGGCTTCCTCGCCCCATACGAGGTGCCGTGGCTGGCCCGGATCCCCGGCCGACGCGCGGCCCGGGCGCACGCGCGTGAGGTCGGGGGTGAGCCGGCCCTCCAGGCGATGCAGGAATACCAGGAGCAGGCGATCGAGCTCGCGTTCCTGCACGACCGGCTGCTGCGCGGTACGGCGCCCGCCGACGCGGTTCCTCGTGGGCAGGCCATGGTGGACCACCTCGTCGCCCTCCGGCCGTACGTCGTGTTCCCGCAGACCCCTGGTACAACTGCCCTGACCCAACCCTGGCTGGAAGGTAACCGTTGACGACGCCCGCGACGCCGACTGACATGATCACGGCGCTGGTGCGTCTCCGAGAGGCGCTCCAGGCGGCGAACCTGCCTCTGGACCAGCCCGGCGTGGAGGAACGCCGCAAGGAACGCCACGAGATGGTCGACCAGATCGAGGACTACGTGCTTCCTCGGCTGATCCAGATCGACGCCCCCCTCCTCACCGTCGTTGGCGGGTCCACCGGTGCCGGGAAGTCGACGCTCGTGAACTCCCTCGTCGGTCAGCGCGTCACCGAGCCCGGCGTGCTCCGGCCCACCACCCGGTCGCCCGTGCTGGTGCACAACCCCGCCGACGCCGACTGGTTCGACAAGGACCGCATCCTCCCCGACCTCGCGCGCACCACCGGCGCGACGGGCGACCCGGGCGCACTGCAGCTCGTCCCGTCCGACGCCGTGCCGGCCGGGCTGGCCATCCTCGACGCCCCCGACATCGACTCGGTCGAGGAGCGCAACCGCACCCTCGCCGCGCAGCTGCTCGCGGCCGCGGACCTCTGGCTCTTCGTCACCTCGGCCGCGCGGTACGCCGACCAGGTCCCGTGGGACTTCCTCAAGGCCGCGGCGGAGCGGAGCACGGCGGTCGCCATCGTGCTCGACCGCACACCGCCCGAGGCGGTCGGCGAGGTCAGCGCCCACCTGGCTCGCATGCTCACCACCCGCGGGCTCAAGGACTCTCCGCTCTTCGCCGTCGAGGAGGGCCGGGTGGACGGCGACGGCCTGCTGCCTCCCGAGGCCGTCGCCGAGATCCGCGGCTGGCTGCACGCCCTCGCCGCGGACTCCACTGCCCGAGCCGCTGTCGTGCGGCAGACGCTCGAGGGCGCGATCCGCACCCTGGCCCGCCACTCCCACGAGGTCGCCGACGCCGCGGCCGACCAGGCCGCGATGGTGGCCCGGCTCCGCGAGGACGTCGACCGCGCGTACGACGACGCGGTCGCCCGGGTCGACGAGGCCTCGGCCGACGGCACGCTGCTGCGCGGTGAGGTGCTCGCGCGCTGGCAGGAGTTCGTCGGAACCGGCGAGCTGCTCCGCAACCTGGAGAGCAAGGTCGGCTGGCTGCGAGACCGGGTCGTCGGCGTCATCAAGGGCCGGCCGCAGCAGGTCGAGAAGGTCGCCGTCGCCGTGGAGTCCGGCCTCGAGACGCTGATCCTCGAGAACGCCGAGGAGGCGGCCGAGCGGGCCGAGGCCTCGTGGCGCTCCGTGCAGGCCGGGCAGCACCTCCTCGAGGACTCGGGCCGCGACCTCGGCCGTGCCTCGCGTGACTTCCGCTACCGCGCCGAGCGCACCGTGCGCGACTGGCAGCAGGGCGTCCTGGAGATGGTGCGCAGCGAGGGTGCCGACAAGCGCTCGACCGCCCGCTTCCTCGCCTTCGGGGTCAACGGCCTCGGAGTCGCGCTGATGGTCGTCGTCTTCGCCTCGACCGCCGGCGTCACCGGCGCCGAGGTCGGCATCGCCGGCGGCTCGGCGGTGATCGGCCAGAAGGTGCTCGAGGCGGTCTTCGGCGACCAGGCCGTCCGGCGGCTCGCGGCGAACGCTCGCAAGGACCTCAACCGTCGCGTGGAGATCGTGCTCGCGACCGAGCGGCAGCGCTACCTCGACGTGCTCGACAACCTCGAGGTCGACCCCCAGGCCGCCGAGAACATCCGCAAGGTGTCCCGCCGCATCGACGACCTCCGGTTCGCTGCCCAGTTCGCCGACGAGCCCGTCGCGATCGCCCTGCCCACCGAGGAAAAGACGGGGGAGCAGGCATGACGGCTCTCGTCGAGGGGGCCAAGCGGCTCGTCGGCCGTGGCTCCTCGGACGTCCCCGCGCGCGTCGAGGGCCTGGAGCAGGCGGTCGAGAACGCCCGTGGCCGCCTCGACGACCACCTCGTCGACGACGCTGCGGGCGTGGTCGAGCGGGCCGCCGCCCGGCTGAAGCTGTCGGCCGACCACACCGTGGTGGGTCTCGCCGGCTCGACCGGGTCGGGCAAGTCCTCGACGTTCAACGCGCTCACCGGCATCGACCTCGCGGCGGTCGGCGTCAGGCGCCCGACCACCTCGTGGACGATGGCCTGCACCTGGGGCGCCGAGGGCTCCGGCGACCTCCTCGACTGGCTCGGTGTGCCACGCCGTCACCAGGTGAGCCGTAACAGCATGCTCGACACCCCGGTCAGCGAGGACAAGGAGCTCCACGGTCTCGTCCTCCTGGACCTGCCCGACCACGACTCGACGGAAGTGGCCCACCACGTCGAGGTGGACCGGCTCGTGAAGCTGGTCGACGTACTCGTGTGGGTCCTGGACCCGCAGAAGTACGCCGACGCCGCCGTCCACGACCGCTACCTGAAGCCCTTGTCGACGCACAAGGACGTGATGCTGGTCGTGCTGAACCACATCGACGAGGTGCCCGCGGACCGTCGCGCATCGATGGTCGCCGACCTCGAGCGGCTGCTGAAGGCCGACGGGCTCGACGGAGTCCCGGTGTTCACCACCTCCGCCCGCCACGGCGAGGGCATCGCCGAGCTGAAGAAGGCGATGGCGGAGAAGGTCGCGGCGAAGAAGGCCACCCGTACCCGCCTCCTCGCCGACGTGAAGGGCGTGGCCCAGCGGATGCAGGACCAGAACGGTACGGCGAAGCCATCCGACGTCGCACGCGCCAAGAAGGCCGAGCTGGTCGACGCCTTCGCGGACGCCGCCGGGGTGCCCACGGTGGTGCACGCGGTCGACAAGGCCACCCGGGTCCGCGCTCGCCAGGCGACCGGCTGGCCCGTCACCAAGTGGCTGGCCAGGCTGCGCCCCGACCCGCTCAAGCGGCTGCACCTAGACCTCGGTCCGCGCGGCAAGGAGCTCACCGGCGGAGCGAGGGCGTCGGTGCCCGAGGCGTCCCAGGTCCAGCGTGCCCGCGTCGACACCGCAGTGCGCGCCGTCGCCGAGGACGCGTCCGCCGAGCTCTCGCACCCGTGGCAGGTCGCCGTGCGCCACGCGTCGGTGTCCCGCTTCGACGACCTCAACGACGCGCTGGACCGCGCGGTCAGCGGCACCGACCTCGGTGTCGGGCGCACGCCGGTCTGGTGGCAGCTCGTCCGGGTCCTTCAGTGGCTGCTCTTCGTCACCGCGGTGGCCGGGGGACTCTGGCTCGCGGGGCTGGCGGTCATGGGCTACCTGCAGATGCCGCAGCCGGAGACACCGGACTACCGCGGCTTCCCGATCCCGACCCTGATGCTGCTCGGTGGGGTGGTGGCCGGTGTGCTCGTCGCGCTGCTGGCACGCCTGCTCAGCTCGCTCGCGGCGCGGCGCAAGGCGCGCTCGGCCGACCGACGGCTGCGCGCGGCGATCAGCGACGTCACCGAGGAGCTCGTGATCGAGCCCATCGAGGCAGAGATCGAGGCGTACCGGAAGGTCCGCGACGGGCTCGCGACCGCGCTGCGCTGAGGCTGCCGGCGCGGGCCCGGAACCCTCCACAGGTCGGCCGACGCCTGCGCTCTCCACAGGTCGGGTCCCGGACCTGCCGAGAAGTCGTCCTCGCGCGGCAGCCTGTGCATCGGACAGCACCAGGCACCGATGCAGAGGAGCAACCTCATGAGCGACACCTACGTCACCTTCCAGGGCTGGGTCGGCAACGACGTCACGCACAAGAGGGTGAACAACATCAGCGTGGCGAACTTCCGGGTGGCCACCACCCCGCGGCTCAAGCGCAAGGGGGAGTGGGTCGACGGCGACACCACCTGGTACTCCGTCGCCGCCTGGCGCCTCCTCGCCGACCACGTCACCGACTCGGTGAAGAAGGGCGACGCGGTCATCGTGCACGGAAAGCTCCGCAGTGAGGCGTGGCGGCGCGAGGACGGCCAGGTGTCCACCACGCTGGTGGTGGACGCCAGCTTCGTCGGGCACGACATGTGCAAGGGCACCAGCACGTTCACGCGCTCGAGCCGGCCGGACAGGGTCGAGTCCGACATCCACGACGAGGTGGCGGAGATGATCCACCAGGAGGCGGACGTGGAGACCAAGATGAGCAGCTGGGGTGAGCCGGTGCCGCAGCCGCCGTTCTTCGGCCAGGAGCCGGGGGACGAGCCGGCGGCCTGATCCGGGGGCAGGGTGCGGCGGCCACCGGTGCAGGCCGATTGGAGCCGGGGCCCGACCGCGCCGTAGGCTCTCCGGCATGGCTGAGTATGTGTACACGCTACGCAACGTGCGTAAGGCCCATGGCGACAAGGTGGTGCTCGACAACGTCACCCTGTCGTTCCTGCACGGGGCGAAGATCGGCGTCGTCGGACCCAACGGCGCGGGCAAGTCCTCGCTGCTGAAGATCATGGCGGGGCTCGACCAGGCGTCGAACGGCGACGCGATCCTCGACCCGGAGGCGACCGTCGGCATGCTCCAGCAGGAGCCGCCGCTGAGCGAGGGCAAGACGGTCCTCGAGAACGTCGAGGAGGCGGTCCACGAGATCAAGTCGAAGCTGGACCGGTACAACCAGATCTCCGAGGAGCTCGCCGACCCCGACGCGGACTACGACAAGCTCCTCGCCGAGATGGGCGAGCTGCAGACCGACCTCGACCACGCCAACGCGTGGGACCTCGACAGCCGGCTCGAGCAGGCGATGGACGCGCTGCGCACGCCGCCGCCGGACGTCCTGGTCGACAACCTCTCCGGTGGCGAGCGGCGCCGCGTCGCGCTGTGCAAGCTGCTGCTCCAGCAGCCCGACCTGCTCCTCCTCGACGAGCCCACCAACCACCTCGACGCGGAGTCGGTGCAGTGGCTCGAGGGCCACCTCGCGTCGTACCCGGGCGCCGTCCTCGCGGTGACCCACGACCGGTACTTCCTCGACAACGTCGCGTCCTGGATCCTCGAGATCGACCGCGGCCGGCTTCACCCCTACGAGGGCAACTACTCGACCTACCTCGAGACCAAGAAGGCCCGCCTGCAGATCGAGGGCCAGAAGGACGCCAAGCGCGCCAAGATGCTCGAGCGCGAGCTCGAGTGGGTCCGCTCGAACCCCAAGGCCCGCCAGGCCAAGAGCAAGTCGCGTCTGGCCCGCTACGAGGAGCTCGCGGCCGAGGCGGAGCGCAACCGCAAGGTCGACCTCGCCGAGATCAACATCCCGGCCGGTCCGCGGCTCGGCGACGTCGTGCTCGAGGCCAGGGACCTCACCAAGGGCTTCGAGGACCGCGTGCTGATGCACGACCTGTCCTTCACGCTTCCCCGCGCGGGCATCGTCGGCGTGATCGGTCCGAACGGCGTGGGCAAGACCACGCTGTTCAAGATGATCGTCGGTGAGGAGAAGCCCGACAACGGCGAGCTCGTCGTGGGCCAGACGGTGAAGATCTCGTACGTCGACCAGAGCCGCGGCGGCATCGACCCCAACAAGAATGTGTGGGAGGTCGTCTCCGACGGGCTCGACCACATCAAGGTCGCGAACTTCGAGATGCCGAGTCGTGCCTACATCGCGTCGTTCGGGTTCAAGGGCCCCGACCAGCAGAAGAAGGCCGGCATCCTCTCCGGTGGTGAGCGCAACCGCCTCAACCTGGCGCTCACGCTGAAGATGGGCGGCAACCTGCTGATGCTCGACGAGCCGACCAACGACCTGGACGTCGAGACCCTCCAGTCCCTGGAGGACGCGCTGCTCGAGTTCCCCGGCTGTGTCGTGGTCACCTCCCACGACCGGTGGTTCCTCGACCGCGTGGCGACGCACATCCTCGCCTGGGAAGGCGACGACGAGGACCCCGCCAAGTGGTTCTGGTTCGAGGGCAACTTCGCCTCCTACGAGGCGAACAAGGTCGAGCGTCTCGGTGCCGAGGCGGCTCGCCCGCACCGGGTGACGCACCGCAAGCTCACCCGCGACTGACCTCCGAGCACGGACGAGGCCCCCGGCGGATCCGCCGGGGGCCTCGTCCACGTAGGGGTCAGCGCTTCTTCTGGCGGCTGGCCTGGAACTTCGCGTAGGCCTCGCGTGCCTTCGCCTGGTTCTCGGGCTTGCGCGCCTCGTCGTAGACCTTCTTGGCGATGCCCAGCTTCACTACTTTGCTCATCAGTCCCATGGCTCGACGGTACCCGCTGCGGGGAAAGCCATTCGCGGGCGTGGACCGGACTGCCTAGCGTTGGTGCTGTGCCGAAGACGTCCACGGCGACCGTCCTGCTGGGTGCTGCGGCGTGTGTCGGTCTGGTCCATGCCGGGTTCAGCCTCTACTGGGCGCTGGGCGGGCGCAGGCTCCTGCCGACCGTCGGCGAATGGGCGGTGGTCTACGCGCGGGAGGCGCCGCTGTCCGCCGCACTGCTGCTGCTCGTGGTCACCGCGGTCAAGGCCGTCCTGGCGCTCACGCCCTTCCTGGTGGTCCGAAAAGGGCAGGCCCTACCGCGCTCATGGCGACTGCTCGGTTGGCTGTCCGCCGTCGTGCTCGTCGGCTACGGCGCTGCCAACACCGTGACCGCCTGGTTGGTCCTCGGCGGTGCCCTCCGGCCGGAGGGCGGCTACGACCGGCCGGCGATGGTGGGCCACGCGTATCTCTGGGACCCGCTCTTCCTGGTGTGGGGGCTCCTGCTGGGGGCGGGACTGTGGGTCAGCCGGCCGAGCGTGCAACCTCGGCCAGCGCGTCGGCGATGATCCGGCGCTGGATCTCCGAGGTCCCCTCGAAGATCTTCGTCAGCCGGGCGTCGCGCCAGTACCGCTCAGCGGCGTACCGCGTCGTGTAGCCGTTGCCGCCGAAGACCTGCAACGCCTGGCTGGTGACCCGCTCGGCCATCTCGGAGGCGAACAGCTTCGCCTGGGAGGTCTCGGTGTTCGCGGCCTCTCCGGAGTCCACCAGCCACGCGGCGTGCTGGTACAGCTGCCGGGCTGCCGCGACCTCGGCGGACATGTCGGCGAGCATGTGGCCGATCACCTGCTGGTCGCCGATCGGCCTCCCGAACTGCACCCGCTGCCGGGAGTAGACCAGGGCGTCCTCCAGCGCCCCACGGGCCAACCCCACGGCGCGCGCGGCGGTCTGCACGCGTGCGACGTTCAGCCAGGTGAGGCTGTGCTTGAACCCTTGCCCCTCCTCCTCGCCGGTGTCCTGCAGCGCCTCGGCCGGCAGTCGCAACCCGTCGATCTCGAGCTCCCAGGTGGTGAGCCCGAAGTAGCCGATCTTGTCGATCGCAGTCCCGGTGACCCCCTCGGGGAGCTCTCCGCGCTCCTTCTCGACGAGGAACAGCTCGAGCCCGTCCGACGGCCCGCGGCCCTCGCCGGGCGGCCGCGTCCGTGCCAGCAGGTGGATGAAGTCCGCGGAGAGCGCGTGGCCGACCCACCGCTTCGTGCCGGTCACCACCCACCCGTCGCCGTCACGCTCTGCTGCGCACGAGACGTTCGCGAGGTCTGAGCCGGCCTCCGGCTCGGAGAAGGCGATCGCGCCGATCCGCTTGCCCTGCGCGCTGCGCCGTCGCAGCTCCAGCCGCCGGTCCGGGTCGGCGCTGTCGCAGCCGGTGCCGTTGCCCCGGGCGATGATGCTGCCCACGCTCATCCAGGCCCGCGCGAGCTCCTCCGACACCATGCAGTACTCGAGCACCCCGAGGCCCAGGCCGCCCTCCTCCTCGGGGATCAGGATCCCGAAGTAGCCGAGCTCGGCCATCCGGTCCAGCAGCGCCTCGGGGATGTCCTCGTGCCGCGGGTCCAGGTCGTTGGCCACCGGCAGCACCTCGTCCATCGCGAAGGCCCGGCAGGTCTGCACGAGCCCGCGCCGTCGCGGGCTGAGGTACGGGCTCGCGGCGGGGGCCAGCGTGTGCACGGGGTCGAGGTTGTGCCGGTGCCAGGACGTCATGGGACGAAGTGTCGCATTTCGGTACGACGGGCAGCGGCACCTAGACTCTCGCGCCGTGACCGACCATCGCCTCGTCCCGGGCCTCACCGTCTGCAGCCTCTGTGCCGGAGAGACCCTCGGCGAGTCGGACCCGCATGAGGGCGGTCAGCTCGGCAGGCTCCGCGACGTCGCCGCCCGGGGCGCGGCCACCATCCACGAGGTGGAGTGCCTCGACCAGTGCAACCAGGGCGACGTGGTCGTGGTCCG
>DASTPU010000023.1:0-2205 GCA_035762105.1 Nocardioidaceae bacterium
CGCCGCGGAGGACCCCGAGAAGGACATCTACCTCTACATCAACTCCCCGGGCGGGTCCGTCACCGCCGGCATGGCCATCTTCGACACGATGGAGTACATCCAGCCGGACGTCGCGACGGTGGCGATGGGCCTCGCCGCCTCTATGGGGCAGTTCCTGCTCTCGGCCGGCGCCAAGGGGAAGCGGTACGCCACGCCGCACGCGCGGATCATGATGCACCAGCCGTCGGGAGGCATCGGCGGCACGGCCACGGACATCAGCATCCAGGCCGAGCTGATCCTGCACATGAAGCGGCAGATGGCCGAGCTGATCGCCAGCCACACCGGGCAGACCGTCGAGACCATCGAGCGCGACAGCGACCGCGACCGCTGGTTCACCGCCCAGCAGGCGCACGAGTACGGCCTGGTCGACCACGTGGTCTCCTCCGCCCACGACGTCAGTGGGGGCGGCGGGACCACCGCCTGACCGCCGGCACGGCGTCCGGCGCCGGCCGACCCGGCGGCGCCCTCGCGACCAGCCTTCCGACCGCCCGGCACTGCGCCCGAGCACGCACCCAACCCGAGCCCGCACCCACGAGGAGCGACACGCGATGAGCGTCCCCACCCCCTACGGCGGACTGCACCTGCCGGGCGCCGGCCGCGGCGTGCCGGCGCCGGGCGCGCCCAGCAGCCGGTACATCCTCCCGCAGTTCGAGGAGCGCACGCCGTACGGCTACAAGCGCTCCGACCCGTACACCAAGCTCTTCGAGGACAGGATCATCTTCCTCGGGGTGCAGATCGACGACGCCTCGGCGGACGACATCATGGCCCAGCTCATCGTGCTGGAGAGCCAGGACCCCGACCGCGACATCATCATGTACATCAACTCGCCGGGCGGCTCGTTCACCGCGCTCACCGCGATCTACGACACCATGCAGTACATCAAGCCCGAGATCCAGACGGTCTGCCTCGGCCAGGCCGCCTCCGCGGCCGCGGTGCTGCTCGCCGCGGGCACCAAGGGCAAGCGGCTGGCCCTGCCGAACGCACGGGTGTTGATCCACCAGCCGGCGATGGCGGGCAGCGACTACGGGCAGGCCTCCGACATCGAGATCCAGGCCAACGAGGTGCTGCGCATGCGCACCTGGCTGGAGGAGACGCTCGCCGAGCTGTCCGGGCGCAGCCAGGCCGACGTCAAGCGCGACATCGAGCGCGACAAGATCCTCACCGCCGACCAGGCGCTGGAGTACGGCCTGGTCGACACGATCCTGGAGTCCCGCAAGGGCGCCCCCATCCACACCACGTCCTGAGCCGTCCGGCCGCCGCGGGCGGGCGGGGCACCCCCGTCACCGGGACGGCGGCGGCACGCCCGAGCGGGTGGCCTCCCGGCGCGCCGAACGGGTGCACCCGCTGACAGGGGACGGCGCAAGGCGTCTAATGGACCCCGGGGTCCGCAGGTAGGCAGCAGGGGACAGCGAGGGCGCCGGCATCCGGCCCCCCGAGGAGAGGAACTCGTCCGTGGCACGCATCGGAGATGGCGCGGACCTGCTCAAGTGCTCCTTCTGCGGGAAGAGCCAGAAGCAGGTCAAGAAGCTCATCGCCGGCCCGGGGGTGTACATCTGCGACGAGTGCATCGATCTGTGCAACGAGATCATCGAGGAGGAGCTGGCCGAGGCCAGCGAGCTGGGGCTCGTCGAGCTGCCCAAGCCGAAGGAGATCTTCACCTTCCTGCAGGAGTACGTGGTCGGGCAGGACGCCGCGAAGAAGGCGCTCGCCGTCGCCGTCTACAACCACTACAAGCGGATCCAGGCCGGTGAGCCGACCCGCAAGAGCGACGACCAGGTCGAGCTCGCGAAGTCCAACATCCTGCTCATCGGGCCCACCGGCTGCGGCAAGACCTACCTCGCGCAGACGCTGGCGAAGATGCTCAACGTCCCCTTCGCCATCGCCGACGCCACCGCCCTCACCGAGGCCGGGTACGTGGGCGAGGACGTCGAGAACATCCTCCTCAAGCTCATCCAGGCGGCCGACTATGACGTCAAGAAGGCCGAGACGGGCATCATCTACATCGACGAGGTCGACAAGATCGCGCGCAAGAGCGAGAACCCGTCGATCACCCGTGACGTCTCCGGCGAGGGCGTGCAGCAGGCGCTGCTGAAGATCCTCGAGGGGACGACGGCCAGCGTGCCGCCGCAGGGCGGCCGCAAGCACCCGCACCAGGAGTTCATCCAG
>DASTPU010000024.1:0-33811 GCA_035762105.1 Nocardioidaceae bacterium
GGCGTCACGTCGTTGATCGCGGCACCAGCGGGTCCGGCCATGCTGCCCAGCACCAGCGGAACAGCCGCCACGGCGCCGATGATTCTCTTACGCACAATTCCTCCCAGAAACTGCGTTATGAGCGGTTTTTACCTCTGCGGACGCTACGGCGTCTCGCGTCGGCGCGTGGGGGTTTGCACGAGTACGCAGAACCAGGCGTGGCCGTTGCACAACCATGCAGGGGTCAGGTGAGCGACCCGAGGTCCGGAGGTACGTCGACCGCGTGCTCCTGCAGGGAGGCGAGCGGGACCACGTCGAGCGCGCGCTCGTGGGTCGACGCGAGCACGACCGGGCAGGCGACACCGTCCTCGTAGGCCTGCAGCCACCGGACCGCGACCACGCACCAGCGGTCACCCGGCGTGAGCCCCGGGAAGCGCCATTCGGGACGCGGCGTGCTCAGGTCGTTGCCCACCGATGCCTGGTGCTCGAGGAACTCCCGGGTGACCACGGCGCACACGGTGTGGCTGCCGATGTCCTGCGGGCCGGTGCTGCACCGGCCGTCACGGTAGAAGCCGGTCACCGGGTCGATGCCGCACGGGTCGAGCGGGCCGCCGAGTACGTTCCGCTCCTCGGCGCGCTGCTGGTCCTCGGGCTCGACGCTCATGGGACCACGGTCTCACGTCAGCGACGGGGCAGGACCAGGCTGAACGTCGTGCGGGCGTCCTCGGTCAGCCTGAGCTGACCGCCGAGGGACTCCGCGATCTCGACAGCGGTGGCCAGCCCGCCGGCGACGGGTTGGCGCACCGCCTCGGCGGCCACCTGGCGCGGGCCCTCGTCGGCGACGCGCACGTCGACGTACTCGGGTGCCTCGGCGAGCGTGACCGTGACCCGGCCTTCCCCGTGCGTCACGGCGTTGCCGATCAGGATGTCGAGCAGCTGCATCAACGACCCCGCGGGCAACCGGACCGCGACGACCGGCCCGCAGGTGAGGTCGACGGTGCGGCCGAGCGCGAGCTGTTGCCACCTGCTGACGCTGTCGCGGACCAGCGCGGCGAGGTCGATGTCGACCCGGGCGCCGACCCTGCTCTCCCGCGACGCGTCGAGCATCTCGGCCACGGTGGCGCTCAGGCGGTCGAGCTGGCCGATCGCGGCGGAGACCCGGCTGACCACCTCGGGCGAGGTCTGCGGCGCCAGCGCGAGGTCCTCGAGCTCGAGGCGGGTCGCGGTGATCGGGGTGCGCAGCTCGTGCGAGGCGTGTGCCGCGAAGTCGCGCTCCCGCTGGACCAGCGAACCCAGGTCCTGGGCACTGGCGCGCAGCGCCCTGGCGACGGAGTCGGCCTCGGGCACGCGGGACCGAGGGACCTCGACGCCGAAGTCGCCGCGGCCGATGCGCGCGGCCACGTCGGCGAGCTGTCTGAACGGCCGGGTCAGCCGGGCCGAGATCCACACCGCCGCGACCACCGCCGCGACGACGAGGGCGAGGGCGACGAGGGCGAGGGGCAGCAGGGCGTCGGCGACCCGCTCGTCGACGACGTCCGCGTGCCGGCTGAGGGTCAGCGCGCCGCCTCCGGCCACCTCGCGCGTGACGGTCAGGTCTGCGACGTCCTGCCCCTCCGGCGTGTCGTCGGTGACGTGGTCGGCGGCCTCGACCCGATCGCCGTCCGCGTCGACGTACACCGCGTGCTCGTCGGCGAAGAGCAAGCCCTCGAGGAGCTCCGGCGTGACCTCCACGCGGGCGTCGCCGAGCAGGGCGGCGATCACGGTCGCGGACCGCTCGACCTTGCGCTGCTCCTGCTCGTGGATCAGGGCCGAGGTGGTGTAGGCACGCTCGACGAGGAAGACCGCGACGACGGCCAGGGTGAGCGAGACGAACGCGACGACCAGGCGGTCACGCATCGGGGGCGCCGTCCTCGAGGCGGAAACCCACACCTCGGACGGTCACCACCCTCGCGGGGGCCTCGCTCTCCTCGAGCTTCTGCCGGAGCCGGCCGACGGTGACGTCCAGCGTCTTGGTGGAGCCGTACCAGTTGCTGTCCCAGACCTCGTCCATCAGCCGCTCGCGGGTGACCACCGCACCGCGGTCCTCGCTCAACAGCGCGAGGACGTCGAACTCCTTGGTGGTCAGCGCGACCTCGTGGCCGACCGCCCACACGCGGCGGGCATGCGTGTCGATGCGCAGGCCCGGCTCCGGTGCGGCCGGCTCCTCGGCGGATGCGGCTGCGACGTGCGGGGACCCGCTGCGCCGAAGGAGGGCCCGGGTGCGCGCCAGGAGCTCGGCGAGGCCGAACGGCTTGGACATGTAGTCGTCGGCGCCGACGTCGAGGCCGACCACGCGGTCGAGCTCGCCGCCGCGGGCGGTCAGGATGAGCACGCCCCCGTCGTACCCTCCGGCCCGCACCTGTCGGCAGACCTCGAGCCCGTCGATGTCGGGCAGGCCGAGGTCGAGGATCATCAGGTCGACGCCGCCCGCGAGTGCCCTCTCGACGGCCGCGGCGCCCTCGCCGACGCGGTCCACGTCGTACCCCTCACGGCCGAGGGTCCGCACCAGCGGCATCGCGATCGCTTCGTCGTCCTCGACGATGAGCACGGAAGGCATGGTCATAGAGCATAGGGCCGGTCGGGCGCGGGTTCCGGCTTACGGCGCAGCGCGTCCGCCGCCAGGAACACCAGCACGACACCGGCAGCGGCGAGCGCGAAGCCGAGCCCGACCGAGGACTGTCGGTCGAGGTCCCGCACCCCGGGAAGGCCGAGCACGATCTGCAGCAGCTCCCCGGCCAGGGTCGCCCCGGCCGCGAGGCCGGCGACGTTCCGGGACAGCAGGGTCGGGCGGGTCCAGAGGACCAGGCCGGCGCCGACGGAGACCAGGGCGGCGGCCGCGGCGAGCACGGCGACGTAGTAGGCCTCGTGCATCAGGCCTGGAAGCGAGTCGAGGAGCAGGCCGCCCAGCAGGAGCGAGGCGCCCGCGGCAGCCCGGGAGCAGGTCGAGGGAACGGTCTGCTCGCGGGTACCTGACACGAACCCAGCGGTGGTCACGCGGACCTGCTCGCCGGCACGTGCTCCTGGGAGGTGAGCACGTCGGGTCGGGCTGGGTTCATGTCAGGCACCTACGAGTGTCGTTCATCCAGCAGGGCCGCCTCCCGCCCATGACGGCCCTGCCCGGAATCATTCATCCATCTCCCCCCGGAGATCTTGGCTGCAACGCTATGCCCGCCCCCACCACGTCGGGGCAACGTCCGTCCCACACCACCTCCACACTTCGGCAACAGCGGCGGTGACGCTCGCTGCCCGGATGGACCGAGCCCGGCTGGGTACGTCGAGGCCCGCGCCCGCGACGCCCGACCCGTCCGATCCACGACGTGCGGGCCGTGTCGCGGGCATGATCGTGTCCGAACCCTGAGGAGGGACCTTGCAGCGAACCGAGGCAGACCTGTGAGCGCCGACGTCGTGTACCTCCTCGCCGGAGGCGCGCTGCTGCTCGCGGTGGTCCTGCCGACGGTGCTGCGCAAGGCCGCGATCTCCGCACCGATCGTGCTGCTCGTGGTCGGCGCCCTGATCGGCCTGCTGCCGCTGCCCGAGGGTGTCGACGTCACACCGATGAGCAACCGGGCGTTCATCGAGCACCTGACCGAGTTCACCGTGATCGTCGCGCTGATGGGCGTGGGCCTGGCCCTGGACCGGCCGCTGAGCTTCCGACGTCTCAGCAGCTGGCGGAAGTGGAGCGGTGCCTGGCGACTGCTCGGCATCGCCATGCCCTTGAGCATCGTGGCCGTGGCCTTCGTCGGATGGTCCGTGGTGGGCCTCGCGCCGGCCGCGGCCCTCCTGCTCGGCGCGGTGCTCGCGCCCACGGACCCGGTGCTCGCCTCCGACGTCCAGGTCGAGGGGCCGACGCCCGCGGACGAGGACCACGACGAGATCGACGAGAGCGACGAGGTCCGGTTCGCGCTCACGTCGGAGGCCGGGCTGAACGACGGACTGGCCTTCCCGTTCGTCTACGCGGCGATCTTCATGTCCTCGCTGGGACCGGTGACCGAGTGGGGTCTGCGCTGGCTCGGCTGGGAGCTCGTCGGGAAGATCGTGATCGGCGTGCTGCTCGGGGTGCTCGTCGGCTGGCTGCTGGCGAAGACCGCGTTCCGGGCGCCTGCCCCCTCGTTGCGTATGGCGGAGACCGGCGAGCCGCTGCTGGCCCTGGCCGCGGTGCTGTTGGCCTACGGGGTGGCCGAGTCGCTGGGCGGTTACGGGTTCCTCGCCGTGTTCGCCTGCGCGATGACGATGCGCTCGGCGGAGCGGGGGCACGAGTACCACGCCCACATGCACGAGATCGTCGAGCGTCTGGAGCGCTTGCTGACGCTCGTCGTACTCCTGCTGCTCGGTGTCTCCATGACCAACGGGCTGCTGCGCAACCTGCCCTGGGAGGCGGCGCTGCTGACGCTGCTGCTTCTCTTCGTCATCCGGCCTCTGTCCGGGCTGGTCGCCATGGGGTTCCGGAGCTCGACCTGCCGGATCGGCGACCACGTGCTCACCAAGGGCGAACGGCTGGCGATCTCGTTCTTCGGCGTCCGGGGGGTCGGCTCGCTGTACTACCTCGCCTACGCCACCGGCGAGGCGGACTTCGACGAGGCCCAGCTGCTGTGGTCGACCGTCGCGTTCACCATCGGTATCTCCGTGCTCGTGCACGGCATCACCGCGACCCCGGTCATGCGCTGGCTCGAGCGCACCCGGCAGACCGACGCCGTCCATCAGTAGGCGGGCGGCGGCTCACAGGACCCGGTCGCCGTACATCTCGCCGAGCGGGTCGGCGATCAGCTCGATCCGGGCGCCGTCGGGGTCGGTGAAGTACACCGACACCTCGCTGTGGATGACGTGGTCCACACCGGCCTCGTCGAACCGGTCGACGATCTGTTGCCACCGCTCGGGGTCCATCGAGATCGCCACGTGGTGCAGACCGCCGAGCACCTCCTGGTACGGGCCGAGATCGAGGCCGGGGAAGTCGAAGAAGGCCAGAAGGTTCTGGTTGCCGATGTCGAAGAAGAAGTGCGAGGACCCGGGGTAGTCGCGGTTCTCGATCAGCTCGGTCAATGGGAAGCCGAGCAGACCCTGGTAGAAGGCGATGGTCCTCTCCACGTCGCTGCTGATCAAGGCGGTGTGGTGCAGCCCGCGAGCGCTCGACGACGGGCGCTCGGAGGGAGCGGCGAGGTAGGTCTCGCGCAGCCGGTCACGCAAGGCTGCTCGCACGCTCGGGTCTGTGGTCGTCATCTCCCCATGATGACCACTCGGTCAACGTTTCAACCACCCCCTTGGCGGGCCGTGCTTACGAGACAACCGGTCCGCCGATGACTAACGTCGAACACACGAACTCGCCTCAGAAAGGCTCCCGATGAGCGACCCCACACAGCCCCCGCCCGAGGGCGACGACCGGCGTCCGCCCGAGTCGCCGTCCGAGTCGCAGTCCGAACCGCCGTACGAGCCGCCGAGCGCGCCCCCGCCGGGCGGGCAGGGGGCGTACGGCACCGGGTCGGCGCCACCCCCACCGCCGGGTGGATGGCAGCAGCCGGGACAGATGCCCCCACCGAGCTACCAGGGCATGACCGGCGGTCCCGGCCAGCCGGCCGACCTGTGGCCCCGGTTCGCGGCCCGGCTGATCGACTACATCCTGCTGACGGTCGTCAACGTGCTGCTCGGCGGAGTCCTGGTCGCCGGGATGCTCATGAACGCCGACACCAGCGGCTCGCTGGGCAGCGTCGGCGTGAACAGCGGCACGAACTGGGCGGTCAACGCGGTCACGTCGCTGATCAGCGCCGTCATCGCGCTGGGCTACTTCTCGCTCATGGAGAACAAGCGCGGCCAGACCATCGGCAAGATGCTGCTCAACCTCGAGACCCGCGGCCCCGACGGTGGCCGGCCCACGCTCGAGCAGGCGGTCAAGCGCAACGCGTTCACGGCCATAGGCGTGCTCGGCATCATCCCGTTCCTCGGGTTCATCGCCGGCCTGCTCAGCCTGGCCGCGGTGATCATGATCGCCGTGACGATCAGCCAGAACACCACCACCCGGCACGGCTGGCACGACGACTTCGCCGGCGGCACCACCGTCGTCAGGCTCCGCTAGTCGGGCAGCTGGTCAGTCCCGAGAAGCCGCGGCCCCGCAGGTCAGGGCCGCGGCTTCTTCGTGCGCGGCTTCTTCTTCCCCTCGGGGGCGGTCTCGCCCTTGCGGTGCGGCTTCTTCTCGTAGCTCTTCTTCTCGAACGGCTTCTTCCCGCTCGTCCTGTCGTACGACGGACGCCGGGACGCCTCCTCGCCGTCGGCCGGCGACAGCTCGATGAGCTTCCCCGAGATGCGGGTGCGCTCGAGCGCCGTGAAGGTGTCGGGCGGCAGGTCGGCCGGGAGCTCCACGAGCGAGTGGTCGCCGCGGATGTCGATGTGGCCGAAGTCGTCGCGGCCGAGCCCGCCCTCGTTGGCGATCGCGCCCACGATCTGGCGGGGCTCGACGCGGTGCCGCTTCCCGACCGCGATCCGATAGGTCGCGAACGACTTGTCGGACCGCCCACGCCGGGGCTCGCGGCGCGCCGGACGGCGGCCGCCGTCCTCGTCGCGACGGCGCCCCTTCTCGTGGTCCCAGACGCCCTTCTTCTCGCCGCGGCCCTCGAAGACCTTGACCGGCTCCGGCTCGGGCTCCAGGAGCAGCGGCTGGCCGTCCTGCGCCATGACCGCCAGGGCGGCGGCGATGTCGGCCGCGGGCACGTCGTGCTCCTGCTCGTACTCCTCGACGAGGTCGCGGAAGAACGAGACCTTGTCCGACGCCAGCGCCTCGGTGATCGAGTCGGTGAACCGTGCGACACGGGTGACGTTGACGTCCTCGACCGTCGGCAGCGGCATGTGGGTGAGCGGCTGCCGCGTGGCCTTCTCGATGGCCCTGAGCAGATGCCGCTCACGGGGGGTGACGAACGAGATCGCGTCGCCGCTGCGGCCTGCCCGCCCCGTGCGGCCGATCCGGTGCACGTAGGACTCGGTGTCGGTCGGGATGTCGTAGTTGACGACGTGGCTGATCCGTTCGACGTCGAGGCCGCGGGCGGCGACGTCGGTCGCGACGAGGATGTCGAGCCGCCCGTCGCGCAGCTGGTTGACCGTCCGCTCGCGCTGCGCCTGCGCGATGTCGCCGTTGATGGCGGTGGCCGAGAAGCCTCGGGCACGCAGCCTCTCGGCGAGCACCTCGGTGGCCTGCTTGGTGCGGACGAAGATGATCATGCCCTCGAAGTTCTCGACCTCGAGGATGCGGGTCAGCGCGTCGATCTTCTGCTGGTGGGCCACCGTGAGGTACCGCTGGGCGGTGTTGGCCGAGGTGGTGGTCTTGTTCCTGACCGTGATCTCGACCGGGTCTGTGAGGTACTTCTTGGAGATCCGACGGATCTGCGCGGGCATCGTCGCGGAGAACAGCGCGACGTGCTTGTCCTCCGGGGTGTCGGCGAGGATCGTCTCGACGTCCTCCTGGAAGCCCATCTTGAGCATCTCGTCGGCCTCGTCGAGGACGAGGAAGCGCAGCTCGGTGAGGTCGAGCGTCCCCTTCTCGAGGTGGTCCATGATCCGGCCGGGCGTGCCGACGACCACGTGGACCCCACGTCGGAGGGCGGACAGCTGGACGCCGTACGCCTGGCCCCCGTACACCGGGAGCACGTGCAGCCCCGGCAGGTGCGCGGCGTACCGCTCGAACGCCTCGGACACCTGCAGCGCGAGCTCACGTGTCGGAGCGAGGACGAGGGCCTGCGGCGTCTTCTGCTTGAGGTCGATCCGGGACAGGATCGGCACGGCGAACGCAGCGGTCTTGCCGGTACCGGTCTGGGCCAGCCCGACGACGTGCCGCCCCTCGAGCAGGGCGGGGATCGTGGCCGCCTGGATCGGTGACGGCGACTCGTAGCCCACGTCGTCGAGCGCGCGCAGCACCCGCTTGTCGATGCCGAGCTCGGCGAAGGTCGGGGTGCTTTCGGGCACGCCGGAGTCGGTCACGTCAGGGGAAGGCATGCCTCCAGGCTACCCGTGTGACGCGGCGCTCACGCCTGCGCGGCTACGCGGTCGCCCCGCCCAGGGTGTGCCGGAGCACGACGACGGACCGTCCTGTGACCGGGAACTCGGTGCCTGCCTCGAACATCGGGGCGTCGTCGAAGACCGAGACGATCCCGATCTGGTCGTCGCTGCTGTCCAGTGCCACGTGCCAGCCGTCCTCGTACAGGCCCTCGGGGATCGTGAACCCGATGGTGTCGTGGTAGGCGTTGAACGCGACCAGGAAGGAGTCGCCGACGACCCGGCCGCCGCGCGGATCCGGCTCGGGGATCGACTGGCCGTTGAGGAAGACCATCAACGAGAGGGCGTGGCTCTCGTTCCAGTCGGTGTCGGTCATCGGGTCGCCGTTGTGCTTGTACCAGCCCATCTCGGGGAGCCCGTTCTCGTCGGTCTCGCCGCCGGCGAAGCGGCGGCGCCGGAACACCGGCTGGTCGCGGCGCAGCGCGACGACCCGCCGGGCGAACGCGAGGAGCTCCTCCTGCTCCGGCGCGAGCTTCCAGTCGACCCAGGCCAGCTCGTTGTCCTGGCAGTACACGTTGTTGTTGCCTCCCTGGCTGCGGCCGAGCTCGTCGCCGTGGGCGATCATCGGGACGCCCTGGGACAGCAGCAGCGTCGCCAGGAAGTTGCGCTGCTGGCGGGCGCGGAGGGCGAGCACCTCGGCGTCGTCGGTGTCGCCCTCGACACCGCAGTTCCACGAGCGGTTGTGGCTCTCGCCGTCGGCGCCGCCCTCGCCGTTCGCCTCGTTGTGCTTGTCGTTGTAGGAGACGAGGTCGCGCAGCGTGAAGCCGTCGTGGGCGGTGATGAAGTTGATCGAGGCGATCGGCTTGCGGTTGCTGTGCTCGTACAGGTCGGCCGAGCCGGTGATCCGGGACGCGAGCTCGCCGAGGGTCGAGGGCTCGCCGCGCCAGAAGTCGCGGACGGTGTCGCGGTACTTGCCGTTCCACTCGGTCCACAGCGGCGGGAAGTTGCCGACCTGGTAACCGCCGTCGCCGACGTCCCACGGCTCCGCGATCAGCTTCACCTGGCTGACCACCGGGTCCTGCTGGACGAGGTCGAAGAACGCCGAGAGCCGGTCGACCTCGTGGAACTGGCGTGCCAGGGACGAGGCGAGGTCGAAGCGGAACCCGTCGACGTGCATCTCGGTCACCCAGTAGCGCAACGAGTCCATGATCAGCTGCAGCACGTGCGGGTGCCGCATCAGCAGGCTGTTGCCGGTGCCCGTCGTGTCGAAGTAGTGCGCCTTGTCGTCGTCGACCAGCCGGTAGTAGGCGGCGTTGTCGATCCCGCGGAAGCACAGTGTCGGTCCCTGGTGGTTGCCCTCGGCGGTGTGGTTGTAGACAACGTCGAGGATCACCTCGATGTTCGCCTCGTGCAGGGCCTTGACCATGCCCTTGAACTCCTGCACCTGCTGGCCGCGCTCCCCGGTCGAGGAGTAGGCGTTGTGCGGGGCGAAGAAGCCGATGGTGTTGTAGCCCCAGTAGTTCGACAGGCCCTTCTCGAGCAGGTGCGAGTCCTGGACGTACTGGTGGACGGGCATCAGCTCGATCGCGGTCACGCCGAGGCTGCTGAGGTGCTCGATCATGGCGGGGTGCGCGATGCCGGCGTACGTCCCGCGGATCTCGTCGGGGATGGCCGGGTGGGTCTGGGTCAGGCCCTTCACATGAGCCTCGTAGACCACCGAGTCGTGGTACTCGTGGTCGGGATGACGGTCGTTGCCCCAGTCGAAGAACGGGTTCACGACCACCGACAGCATCGTGTGGCCGATGCTGTCGTCCTCGTTGAACTTGTCGGGGTCCGCGAACCGGTACGAGAACAGCGACTCGTCGCCGTCGATCTGGCCCTCGACCGCCTTGGCGTAGGGGTCGAGCAACAGCTTGGCGGGGTTGCACCGGTGCCCGCTGGCGGGGTCGAAGGGGCCGTGGACGCGGTAGCCGTAGCGCTGGCCGGGCTGGACCCCGGGCAGGTACACGTGGTGCACGAAGCCGTCGGTCTCCGGCATGTCGATCCGGGTCTCGGTGCCGTCGTCCCCGATCAGGCAGAGCTCGACGCGCTCGGCGACCTCGGTGAAGAGCGCGAAGTTGACCCCGGATCCGTCGTAGGTGGCGCCGAGGGGGTAGGCGCGTCCGGGCCAGGTCTGCATGTGCGGTGCTCCTCAGGGAAAGGCTGGTGCTGGGTCGACAGTAGCCACCTGTACCCATGTGCGGCGATCCCGTGCAGTGATCTTCACCGGTCCCTCGCCGGCCCGGGCTTCGGCTAGCGTGGCCGGATGCGGCTGCCTTCCGTTCCCGGTCCCCACGATGTCGTCCGCCTGGTCGAGCGGGGAACGGAGGCGGTCACGGCCCTGCTCGAGGCCGCGCCCCGCCTCGGTGCCCTGCTCGACGAGGCCGAGGACCTCCTCCAACGCGCGAGTACGGCGCTGGACCGTCTCGAGGCGACGGGGTCCTCGGCCGACGAGGTCCTCCGTCGTACCGACGCCATCGTGACCCGTGCGGAGCAGGCGGTCATGCGGGTCGACGAGGTCGTCAACGACGCCCAGAGGAGCATCGCACGCGTGGACGGCGTCGTCGGGAAGGCCGAGCAGACGGTAGGCCGCGTGGACGGCGTGATCGGGAAGGCCGAGGACACGGTCGCCCGAAGCGGCACGGTCATCGACGACGCGGACCGCGCGATCACCACCACCGACGGGCTGATGCGAAGGGTGCTCACGCTCCTGGACCTGACCGAGCCCGCTCTGACGAAGCTGCAGCCGACGCTGGAGCGGCTCGCGGACACCACGCATCCCGACGAGGTGGACGCGCTGGTCGCTCTGGTGGATCACCTGCCCCTGCTGGCGGACCGGATGGAGGGCGAGGTGATCCCCATCGTGAGGTCGCTCCAGAACGTCGGCCCC
The DNA here is from genome assembly GCA_035762105.1 of Nocardioidaceae bacterium. Taxonomy (GTDB): domain Bacteria; phylum Actinomycetota; class Actinomycetes; order Propionibacteriales; family Nocardioidaceae; genus Nocardioides_C. The sequence continues at coordinate 10,919 of DASTPU010000024.1, forward strand.
GACATCCACGACCTGCTCGACCTCACCCGCGCGCTGAACGAGATGCTCGCTGCCGTGCCCGGACTCGGCCGGGTCAAGAAGCGCATCGACGAGGAGCAGGAGGAGCGGGCCGAGAACGGCGACGGCTGAGCCCGGTTGCTTGTCGTCCACGCAGGGCTGGCGCAGGATGGGCGGTACGACGCCCGCCCCACGCGGCCGTCCTGCGCAGGGGAAGGTGGACCCATGGAGTCCTGGCTCATCGCGATCGGCCTGCTCGGCACGCTCCTGCTGCTGATGTGGCTCACGCGCGGCGGTCGACGGGCGGAGCGGAGGCTCACGGACGCTGAGCGCCAGGCGATCGGAGACACGCCCGGGCACCGGATGCGGAACGGCTGGGGCGGCGGCGTCTGACCGGCGCGCCCTCACTCGACCCAGAAGTGGAACCTGCCCTCCCCGTGTGACGCGCGCGCCCTACCGCGCGCTCCGGCAGGCTCACACGTTCACAACCCCGCACGTGCTCCGGATGCTGCTCGGGCCGGCGACACACGGCCACGTCCCCCTTGGACCGGCTGCTGAGGAACGCGACGAGCTGACGCATCACCGACGAACTTTTGCAAGAAGTTGCAAGTGCATTGCTGTTTTCTTGCGGCCTTACCTAGGGTGGCGGCCAGACCCCGTGTCCGTTCTGTTCCATCCGCTCCATCTGGGGAGATCCCGTGCACCGTCGCACCCGCCGTTTGCTCACCGTCCTGACGAGCGCGCTCGTCGTCTCCCCCATCGTCGGCGGCGCCGCCTTGCCGGCGTCGGCGGAGCACACCGCCACGCCCCAGCAGGTGACGCTCGTGGGCGACCTCCAGGACGAGGTCGGCTGCGCCGGCGACTGGCAGCCCGCCTGTGACGCGTCGGCCCTCGAGGCCGCGTCGGGAACCTCGACGTACTCTCGCGTCCTCGAGCTGCCTGCCGGCACGTACAAGTACAAGGTCGCGCTGAACGGCAGCTGGGACGAGAACTACGGCGCAGGGGGCGCCTCGGGCGGCGCCGACCTCCTCGTGGCACTGGAGCACCCCGCCGACCTGCGCTTCACCTACGACCACACGTCCCACGAGATCTCGGTTGCTCCCGCGGACCTGCCCGGCGAGGAGGTGACGGACGCCGACCGCGCCCTGGCCGGCCCCGCGCTGCGGCAGCCGACGACGCGCGAGAACTTCTACTTCGTCATGGCCGACCGGTTCGCCAACGGCGACACCGCCAACGACCGGGGCGGGCTCGACGGCGACCGGATGCAGCACGGCTTCGACCCGACGGACAAGGGCTTCTACCACGGCGGCGACATCGCGGGGCTGACCGAGAAGCTGGACTACATCGAAGGCCTCGGCACGACAGCCGTCTGGCTGACGCCGTCCTTCAAGAACCGGCCCGTGCAGGGCAGCGGTGTCGACGCCTCGGCCGGCTACCACGGGTACTGGATCACCGACTTCACGACCATCGACCCGCACTTCGGCACCAACGCGGAGCTCGAGGCGTTCATCGACAAGGCGCACGCGCGGGGCATCAAGGTCTTCTTCGACATCATCACGAACCACACCGCCGACGTCATCGACTACGAGGACGCCGGGGACTACTCGTACATCAGCAAGGAGACGCGGGCGTACCGGGACGCCGCAGGCAACGAGTTCGACGACGCGGACCACGCCGGTGAGAACACCTTCCCTGCGCTCGACCCGGCCACGTCGTTCCCCTACGTCCCGACCTTCCGTGACGACGCGGACCGCACCGTCAAGGAGCCGGCCTGGCTGAACGACGTCACGAACTACCACAACCGCGGGAACTCCACGTTCGCCGGCGAGTCCTCGCTCTACGGCGACTTCGTCGGCCTCGACGACCTCTTCACCGAGCAGCCCGACGTCGTCGACGGGATGACCGACATCTACGAGAAGTGGGTCGAGTTCGGGATCGACGGCTTCCGGATCGACACCGTCAAGCACGTCAACATGGAGTTCTGGAAGGAGTTCGCACCAGCCATCGCCCGCAAGGCCGACCAGGTCGACAACGACGACTTCTTCGCCTTCGGCGAGGTGTACGACGGCAACCCGGCCTTCACCTCCACCTACACCACGCAGGGCGGCCTCGACGCCACCCTCGACTTCGGCTTCCAGTCCGCCGCGGTCGGCTTCGCCAGGGGCGGGGCCACCGCCGGCATGCGTGACTTCCACGCAGGCGACGACTACTACACCGACGCCGACTCCAACGCCTACTCGCTCCCCACGTTCCTCGGCAACCACGACATGGGACGCATCGGCATGTTCCTGGCCGAGGAGGCCTCCGGAGAAGAGCTGCTCGCCCGGGACCGGCTCGCGCACACGCTGATGTACCTCACCCGCGGCCAGCCGGTCGTCTACTACGGCGACGAGCAGGGCTTCACCGGCCCCGAGGGTGACAAGGACGCGCGTCAGGACATGTTCGCCAGCCAGGTCGACGAGTACAACGACGACGACCTCATCGGCACCGACGCCACGGCGGCCGACGCGAACTTCGACACGGGCCACCCGCTGTACGAGCACATCGCCGCTCTCGCAGCGCTTCGGACGCAGCACCCGGCGCTGGCCGACGGCGCGCAGGTCCACCGGTACGCCAGCGGCAGGGCCGGCATCTACGCCTTCAGCCGGATCTCCTCGGGGGAGAACCGCGAGTACGTCGTCGCGGTCAACAACTCCGGCACCGAGCAGACCGCGACCTTCGACACCTTCATGAGGCAGGGCACGTTCCGGCAGGTCTGGCCCGCCGCCGACCGGCGGACCAAGTCGGACGCAGAGGGCCGGCTCGAGCTGACCGTGCCGCCGCTGTCCGCGGTCGTGCTCAGGGCGACCGGCACGGTCCCCGAGCCCGAGGCGGCGCCGGCCGTGTCCTTCGAGAGTCCCGCGCCCGGCGGGACCGTGGGTGGGCGGCAGAAGGTAGCGGCCGACGTCCCCGAGGGCGGCTTCAACCAGGTCACCTTCGCCTGGCGTCCCGCGGGCTCGGACGTGTGGACCCGGCTCGGCACGGACGACAACGCGCCCTACCGGGTGTTCCACGCGCCCGGCGAGCTGGCCGCGCTGCCGGACGGCACGCTCGTCGAGTACCGCGCCCTGCTCCGGGACTCCGGTGGGGGCCTCTCCGCGTCGTCCAGCTACGCGACCGTCGGCGAGCCCACCGCCGACGGCGGCAACGGTGGCGGCGACGGTGGACCCACGGAGCCCGTCGTGCAGCCCACGGCGGTCTCGATGCCGGGCAGCCACAACAGCGAGCTCGGATGCATCGGCGACTGGGCACCCGACTGCGACCAGGCGCAGATGACCCTGGGCGACGACGACGAGGTCTGGAGCGCGCACGTCGAGCTCCCCGCTGGTGAGGCCTTCGAGTACAAGGCCGCCATCGACAAGGCCTGGACCGAGAACTACGGCGCCGGCGCGGTGCGCAACGGCTCCAACATCCCCTTCACGGTCCCGGACGACGGCCGGGTCTCCTTCTACTACGACCACGCGTCTCACTACGTCACCACCGATGCGGAAGGGCCGCTCGTGACGGCCGCCGGCAGCTTCCAGCGCGAGCTCGGCTGCCCCGGCGACTGGTCGCCCGACTGCATGAGGTCCTGGCTCAAGGACATCGACGGCGACGGCACGTACACCTTCAGCAGCACGCAGATCCCCGCGGGGTCCTACGAGGTGAAGGCCACCCACGGCCTCTCGTGGAACGAGAACTACGGAGCGGGAGGGACGCCGAACGGGGCGGACATCGCCTTCACGGTTCCCGCTGACGGGGTACAGGTGGTCTTCTCCTACGACATCGGGAGCCACGTCTTGAGCGTCACCACACGAACGGCCCGCACGACCCCCGACCTGACCGTGGCGAAGGCGCACTGGGTCCGGACCGCACTCATCGCCTGGAACGTCGACCAGCCGGCCGCCAAGGACTACCGGCTCCACTGGTCCCCGGACGGCGGTCTCGTCGCCGACGAGGAGGCCGTGGCAGGCGGCGACTCGCTGCCGTTGACCCACGACCCGGCCGGTCTCCCGGCCGACGTGCTCGCCGACTTCCCGCACCTCGAGGGGTACGAGGCGTTCCGGCTGGACCAGCGGCACCTGAAGCAGGTGCCGGAGATCCTGCAGGGCCAGCTGGCCGTCGCGGCGTACGAGGACGGGCAGCTCGCCGACGCGACAGGCGTCCAGATCCCCGGCGTGCTCGACGACCTGTACGCCGGTGCAGCCGAACGTGCTCTGGGCGTCACCTGGAAGCGGGGCGTCCCGTCGTTCGCGGTGTGGGCTCCGACCGCCCAGGACGTCGACCTGCTCGTGTGGACCGACGGCGCCGCGGAGCCGGTGCGCGCCGCGATGAGCCGTCAGCCCGACGGCACGTGGACCGTGGTCGGCAAGCCGGCGTGGCGCGGCGCGTCGTACCTCTATGACGTCACGGTCTTCGCCCCCTCGACCGGGGAGGTGGAGCACAACCGGGTCACCGACCCCTACTCGCTGGCGCTGACCACGAACTCAGAGCGCTCGGTGGTCGTCGACCTCGACGACCCCGGGCTCCGGCCGTCGGGGTGGGCGGACGTCCGGCCGCCGGCCCTCGCGCAGGACGAGGACCGCAACGTCTACGAGCTGCACATCCGCGACTTCTCGATCGGCGACACGTCGGTCCCCGGGGGGGAGCAGGGCACGTACCTCGCGTTCACGCGCCAGGAGTCCGACGGGATGAAGCACCTTCGTGCGCTCGCGACCGCCGGCCTGAACACCGTCCACCTGCTCCCGGCGTTCGACATCGCCACCATCGAGGAGCGCCGCTCGGCACAGAAGACACCGGCCTGCGACCTCGACTCCTACCCCGCCGACTCCGACGGGCAGCAGAGCTGCGTCGACGCGATCCGGGGCGAGGACGGCTTCAACTGGGGCTACGACCCGTACCACTACTCAGCTCCCGAGGGCTCGTACGCCACGGACGCCGAGGGCGCCGGCCGCACGCGGGAGTTCCGCGAGATGGTCAAGGGGCTCAACGAGGCCGGGCTCCAGGTCGTGATGGACGTGGTCTACAACCACACCGCCGCGTCCGGGCAGGCGGCCAGGTCCGTGCTCGACAGGGTCGTACCCGGCTACTACCACCGGCTCTCGGCCACGGGTGCGGTGGAGAGGTCGACGTGCTGCGAGAACACCGCGACCGAGCACCGGATGATGGAGAAGCTGATGATCGACTCGGTGCTCACCTGGGCACGCGAGTACAAGGTCAACGGCTTCCGGTTCGACCTGATGGGCCACCACTCGAAGCAGAACATGGTCAACCTGCGCGAGGCCCTCGACGGGCTGACGGTCGCCAAGGACGGCGTCGACGGCTCTCGCATCTACGTCTACGGCGAGGGCTGGAACTTCGGGGAGGTGGCCGATGGAGCGCGCTTCGAGCAGGCCAGCCAGCTCAACCTCGGCGGCACCGGGATCGGCACCTTCAGCGACCGGCTGCGGGACGCCGTGCGGGGTGGCGGTCCCTTCGACGAGGACCCGCGGCTCCTCCAGGGCTTCGCGTCCGGGCTGTTCACCGACGCCAACGACGCCGTCACGGACTCGCCGGAGGTGCAGAAGGCACGGCTCCTCCACGCCCAGGACCTGATCAAGCTCGGGCTCGCCGGCAACCTGGCGGACTTCAGGTTCACCAGCTCGTCGGGCGAGGAGGTCGTGGGACGCGAGGTCGACTACAACGGCTCGCCGGCCGGCTACGCCGAGGATCCCAGCGAGACGGTGACGTACGTCGACGCGCACGACAACGAGACGCTGTTCGACATCCTCACCTGGAAGCTGCCCGTGGACACCTCGATGGCCGACCGGGTACGGATGAACACCGTCGCGCTGTCGACGACGGCCTTCTCCCAGGGCGTGGTCCTCTGGCACGCGGGCGCCGACATCCTGCGGTCCAAGTCGCTGGACCGGAACTCCTACGACTCCGGCGACTGGTTCAACCGTGTCGACTGGACCCGCGAGGAGAACACGTTCGGCTCGGGGCTGCCCCTGGCCGCGGACAACAAGTCGAAGTGGGACTGGATGAGGCCGCTGCTCGCCGACGCGACCCTGAAGCCGGGTCCGGCGGACATGGACACCGCCCACGCCGCTGCCGCGGACCTGCTGGCGATCCGGATGTCGACGCCGCTGTTCCGGCTGGGCAGCGCGGCTGCGATCCAGGAGAAGGTCGGCTTCCCCGAGGCCGAGCCCGGCGTGATCGCGATGCACATCGACGACACGCTGGGGGCCGACGCCGATCCGGACCTGTCCGGTGTGCTCGTGGTCTTCAACGCCTCGCCGTCGGAGACCACGGTGGCCTCGGTCGGGGATGGCTGGACCTTGCACCGGGTGCAGGCAGAGGGCCGGGACGGGGTGGTGAAGGGGTCGTCCGCGGCCGACGGGTCGGTCACCGTGCCGGCGCGCACGACGGCGGTCTTCGTCCGCCGCTGACGAACGACGGCCGGGTCGCTCCACATGAGCGGCCCGGCCGGCGGCGTCCTCGCGCGGTCAGTCGTCCGAGCCCGGACCGCCGCTCGCGTGCCAACGGGTCTCGGCCGGTGTCGGGTCGACATTGCCGGTCTCGTCGGTCGCGCGCACGGCGAAGTCGTGCCACCCGGCGTCGAGGTCGGAGTAGGTCGTCGGCGAGCCGCACGCGGTCCACGCCCCTCCGTCGAGGCTGCACGCGAAGGACGCCGACTCGTCGGCCGTGAACGAGAACACCGCGGTGCGGCCGTCCGGGTAGTCCGCCGAGAGGCTGGTCTCGGGCGCCGTGTGGTCCTCGGGCACCGCGGCCGCGGCCGTGGCCTCCTCAGGGGACGGGCTCGGCGTCGGGGTCGGGGAGCTCGCCGTCTCGGTCGGTCCGACGAGCTCATCCGCCGGCGTGGGCGACGTCTCCGGTGTCTCGGACTCGGTCGGCTCCGGCTCGACGGTCGGCGTCGGGGTGCGGCGGTCGGTCGGGCCCGCGGGCTCGGAGTCGGGGCTGACGGTCAGGCGCTCGCCCGCCCGGGACGTCGTGCCCCCGCGGTCTACGAGGGCGGCCACCTCGCTGTCGCGGGCGGCTGGGGGGTCATCGCTTCCCGAGGCCACGGTCACGAAGGCCGTGGTGCCTGCGCCGAGCATGGCCACGAGGACGACCGTGGCGCGGACGGGGCCCAGCTTCGCGGCGCCGCCGATGGGTCGCGCCACTGCCCGTGGCAGGCGACGCCACTGGTCGATGAGTGGTCGTGAGGCTCTGTGTCGCATGTAGAGATCTCCGGGTAGATCGCGGGCACCCCCGATGGTGCTCCCTCACCCGCGACGGACACGAGGGGCTCACGCTAACAGTTGCACCAGCTCAGGTGAAACCGTCCCAGAAGTGTGTTTTCGGGGTGGTCACGTCGGCGGGCCGCCCTTGACGTGCCAGGTCGTCGCGGCCGGCGTTGAGTCGACGTTGCCGGCGGCGTCCGTGGCCACCACGTAGAAGTAGTGCCAGCCCGGCCCGAGGTCGGAGTAGGTCGTCGGCGACGCGCAGGTGGTCCAGGCCTCACCGTCGACACTGCACGCGAACCACGCCGCCTCGTCCGCTCCGAACGTGAGGACGACGGTGCGGCGCTCGGGCTCATCCACGGAGAGGGTCGTCTCCGGTGGCGTGGTGTCCGCGGGAGCGGCCGGGGTCGCTGCCGGACGGGTCGGCGCCGGGCTCCTGGTCGGCCTCGGACGGGTCGGCTGCGCGGTCGGCCCGCCGGAGGGTCGCGCGGTCGCCGGGCCGCGGGAGCCGTCGTCGTCCGGAGCCGCGGTGCGGTTCGGGGGCGGTGTCCGCGAGCCGCGGGGTGCGGCGGGCGCTTCGGCCTGCGGGGTGGGGGTCCACGGGCTGAGCGATGGCGGGAGGTCGGTCCGGGCCTGCGACGGCGGGCGGTCGTCATTCCCCCGCCTTGCCGGACCGACCCCGGCCCTGTCCGGCTGGTCCTCCGTCGTCGACTCGTCCGGGACGGCCGTCAGCGTGATGGGGCCCGGCGAGGCGGTGTCGAACTGCTCGGCCGGCGACTCCTGGCCCGTCCCCGTCGAAGAGTCCTGGGCCGGGGTCGCGGGTCGAGGCGCGGCAGCGGACGGCTCGTCCCGCTTGACGGAGTCGGCGACCGTCGCCGACACCGTGACGACCGCGCCGGTGCCGGTTCCCAGGGCAAGGAGGATGCCCAGCGAGACGCGGGTGGGACTCGTCCTCGCCGCCACACCGAGGCCGCGCGCCGCCGCCCGGGTCAGGCGGTGCCAGGGGTCGAGGACAGGTCGTGATGCTCGGTGACGCAAGAGTCAATCTTCCGGCTAGCTCGCGGGCACCCTCACCCGCACGGTCATCGACCCCACACGCTAGCCGCTCCGGACGAGGACCAGAAACCTGGTGCGTACAGATTGAAGCGGGCACGGGTCCTCGGCCCTGCGCGACACCGCCTTCGGCCGTGCGGTCCGCGCGCCGGCTCAGGCGTCGTGGATCGGGTGCTTGGGAAGCTTCTTGACCCGGGCCCTGCGCTTCGGGCGCGCCGGGATCATCGACCGCATCTCCTCGAGCTTGCCGAAGCAGAGCAGGCGGTCCTCCGCCTCCAGCACGTGCCGGCTGCTGGGGTTGGGGATCACGGCCGTGCCTCGGTGGAGGGTCAGCACGGTGATGTCGCGCTCGCGCAGCCCCGACTCCCCGAGGGGCTTGCCGACGAGCTCCGCGTCGCCGTGCACGACGAGCTCCACGACGCCGTACCCGGTGGAGACGCTGAGCCGCTCGCGTACGTCGATCTGCGGGAAGGCCACCTGGTTGTCGATGTAGTCGATGATCGCCCCGGCGACGTCGAGCTTGGTGGCGGCCTCGATCCCCTCGAGGCCGGGCGAGGAGTTCACCTCCATCACCAGAGGGCCCTCGTAGCCCTCCAGCATGTCGACACCGGCAACCTTGAGGCCCATGATCTGGGCGGCCCGGACCGCCACCCGCTCGTACTCCTCGGGCAGGTCGACCGGCTCGACCGTCCCGCCGCGGTGCACGTTGGAGCGGAACTCGTCGCCCCTGGCCACGCGACGCATCGCGGCGACCACCCGGTCTCCGACGACGAGTGCGCGGATGTCGCGGCCCCTGCTCTCCTTGACGAACCGCTGGATCAGGACGTTCTGCCTGGTGCTCTGCAACGTCTCGATGATCGCCTCGGCCACCTTCAGCTCCGGGGCGAGGATGACGCCGATTCCCTGCGTGCCCTCGAGAAGCTTGATCACCACCGGCGCGCCCCCGACGCGCTCGATCGCCGGAAGCACGTCGGCGCGGTCGCGCACGAACGTGGTGGCGGGCATGCCGATGTTGTGGCGCGACAGGATCTGGGTGGCGCGCAGCTTGTCGCGGGAGTTGGTGATGCCGTACGCCGTGTTCGGCGTGTACACGTCCATCTGCTCGAACTGGCGCACCACGGCGGTGCCGAAGTACGTGATCGAGTTGCCGATGCGCGGCAGGATCGCGTCGTAGTCCGAGAGCGGCCGCCCGCGGAACTGCATGTCGGGTTGGTCACCGGACAGGTCGATGGCGAAACGCAGCGTGTTGAGGACCTTGACCTGGTGACCCCGGTCGAGGGCCGCGGTGCGGAGACGCTGCGTGCTGTAGGCGCGGGGCGCACGGGAGAGGATCGCCAGCTTCATTCCATGACCTGATTGGATGGGAGGGTGTCGGGCCCACATTCAAGCATCGTCGCCGGATGGCGTGAGTGGGTGAGCCTGCCCCACCTCGGAGTCGACTGGGTGAAGGCCAAGCTGGACACCGGTGCGCGGTCGTCGGCGATCCACGCCTTCGACATCGAGGAGTTCGAGCAGGACGGCGCTCCCTGGGTGCGGTTCAGCGTCCACCCGTGGCAGCGGTCCGCCGAGGACGCGGCCGAGGCGGTCCTTCCCGTGCACGACCGACGGATCGTCCGCAGCTCCTCGGGACACGAGCACGAGCGGTACGTCGTGCTCATGGACATCTCCCTGGTCGGCCGCACCGTCACCGCCGAGATCACGCTGAGCCGGCGCGACGAGATGGGCTTCCGGATGCTGATCGGCCGGGAGGCGCTGCGCCAGGGGTTCCTCGTCGACCCCGGTCGGTCCTACCTCGGCGGCCGACCGCGGCGCGCCGTACGACGGAAGAACCGAGGCCGCTGATGGCTCGCGCATCCTTCGCCATCGGCAACGTGCGCGTGCGCGCCGGCTCGGCCAAGGAGGTCGAGCTCCCGATCACCCGGCTGGTGACCGGCGCCGACGTGAGCCTGCCCGTGCGGGTTGTGCACGGACGTGAGGACGGCCCGGTGGTGTGGGTGAACGCGGCGATCCACGGGGACGAGGTCGTCGGCATCGAGGTGATCCGTCGGGTGCTGGGCACGCTGTCTCCGAGGACCTTTCGCGGGACGCTCGTCGCGGTCCCCATCGTCAACGTGCTCGGCTTCATGACCGGCGACCGTTACCTGCCGGACCGCAGGGACCTGAACCGCTCGTTCCCCGGGTCGTCGCGCGGCTCGCTGGCCGGCCGGATCGCGCACCTGTTCATGACCGAGGTCGTGGCCAAGTGCGAGGTCGGGATCGACCTCCACACCGGGTCGGACCGGCGGGCGAACCTGCCGCAGGTCCGCGCCGACCTCGACGACCCACGGACTCGCGACCTCGCGGAGGCGTTCGGGGCACCGGTGGTCCTCCACGCCAGGATCCGTGACGGGTCGCTGCGGCACGCCGCCCGCGACAAGGGAGCGACGGTGCTCGTCTACGAGGGCGGCGAGGCCTGGCGCTTCGACGGCTACGCCATCGACGCCGGCGTGACAGGAGTGCGCCGCGTGCTCGCCGCGCTCGGCATGGTGGACCCGCTCGAGGAGGAGGCGCCTCCCGCGACCGTCGAGTGCCGCCAGAGCGGCTGGGTCAGGGCCCGGCGCACCGGCATCCTCCAGCTCGAGGTCGACCTCGGTGCGCGGGTGGAGGCGGGCCAGCGGCTGGGTGGCGTCTCGGACTCGTTCGGTCGTCGGGTGCGGCTCGTGCACGCCGATCGCAGCGGGGTCGTCATCGGCCTGACCAACGCGCCGCTCGTGAACTCGGGTGATGCGATCGTGCACATCGCCGGTTGAGGCCTCGGGACGGGATCCCGCTGGTTCTTGCCGGCCCTGCCTACGCTCGGTCCATGAGCCTTCGCTCCGTGGTGGGTCAATACCTGGTCGCCGCAGCGGTGTTCCTCGTCCTGGACCTCCTGTGGATCGGGTTCGTGGCCCAGGGGCTGTACGAGCGCCTCCTCGGTGACCTGCTGGCCGATGAGCCGAACGTCGCCGCGGCGGCCATCTTCTACGCCATCTTCGTGGCCGGGCTGGTCTACTTCGTGATCGCACCTGCCGTGGAGCGGGGGACCATGCGCAGCGCACTCCTCGGAGGGGCCGCGTTCGGCCTGGTCACCTACGCGACCTGGGACCTCACGAGCCTGGCGGTCATCGAGGGTTTCCCGGTCGCCATCGTGCCGATCGACATCGCATGGGGCTCCGTGCTCGCTGCCTCGGTCAGCGGCGTGACCTACTACGTGTTGCGTCGCCGCCGCTGACCTTCAGCCGGCAGCCTCCTGAGCACAGACGGCGGGGTCGTAGTCCCAGGCGGCGAGCTGGGCGCGCATCAAGGGTTCGGCGCGCTGCCGCCCGAGGTTCCACTCCAGCCAGTCGTCGCTGCTGGGTTCGTGCCCCCTCAGCGCGCACTCGACCACGTCATCCGGGAGGGTGGCGAGCACAGGCACCGCATCCGCGGAGAGCCCTTGCAGGTAGTCCCAGTCGACCTTGCCGGTCGCTTCATAGCGGTCCAGGTTGTGCTGTGCGATCCAGGCGTCGGGGTTCACCGCGGCCAGCACGAGCAGGAGTCCGGCACCGCTGAGCAATGCGGCGCGGGGCAGCCAGGCCGCCCGGAGCGTCACGCCCGCGGCCATCACGCCGAGCACCAGCAGCCCCAGCCAACCCTCGAAGACGTCGACCAGCAACCGGAGCTCGGTGAAGCCGTAGGCCTCCTGGTAGACGTGCATCCGGTAGAGAGCGGAGGCGACCACGACCAAGGTCAGCAGGCAGAGCAGGCCCAGCGACCCGCGCAGCCAGGCCAGGTCCGCGGCCGTCGTGCGCGGTGCCTTGCGGGCGGCGGCCCACACGACGAGCAGGGTGAGGGCTGTGGCTACCGTGAGCTGGCCGAAACCCTGGTGGACGTACTCCGCGTAGGTGAGCCCCGTGGTGCGCTCGAGGTAGTCGTGCCCGCCGAAGATGACGGTGGCCTGCGCACCGAGGAACACCAGGAAGACGCCGTCGACGAGCAGGACCGGGGCCAGCCACTCGTAGCGGCGCGCGACGGGTCGCGACTGACCGGTCCCAGGCTCCACCTTGGGCGGGTTCAGCGCGAGGTACGTCGCGGCCAGCACCATGCCGCCCACCGCAACGGTGAGGAACGCCCGCAGGACGAACGAGTCGAGCTGCAGGTTCGGGACGACCGCGCCTGCCCACTCCGCGAACACCGCGTCCGCAGAGGCGAACAGCAGTCCGAAGACGACGACCCCCAGCAGGGACCACACGACGGTCCGCAGCGCCGCCGCACTGTTCCCCCGGCCGGTGACGGCGCGCAGGGAGCGACCCAGCCACGGGAGCCCTCGCAGCCCGGCGAGTGGCCAGGCGATGCCGGCGAGCACGAAGGCGGGCAGGGTGCGGCCGTTCACGAGCCCGGCCACGCAGACGGCTCCGCCGGCCAGGAGGCTCAGGACGACGATCCAGTCTGCGTCCCGGACCACGACGGTCGCCGCCAGGAGTGCGCACGCCACGGCGCAGGCGAGGGTGAAGGGGGACCGGCGGTGGACGCTGAAGCCGAGGACCACGCCTCCCGCCGCCAGCAGCACCGCGAACGTGCCGAGCCCGAAGTCCCGGAAAGGCAGGACCACGCCGGCCAGCACGCCGACGCCGAGGCTGGACAGGACTGCGCGCACGTTTCCGGGAACGCCGGTGTCGGGCCAGTACCTGCCGAACAGCGTGTCCATTGCCGGCTCGGGCACCCGGGCGACCGCGGGGGCAGGCCGGGAGGAGCTCTGTACCGGGTTGGTCATGACTGGCTCCTTGGTGCTGCCGGCGGCACGGGCGTGCTGCCGTGGCTCGTGCGGGAGGTCGACCCGTACGCGGGCCCCGGTGTGGCCCGGCTCCGGTTCGACGAAGTGGATGGTGCCTCCGTGGAGGTCGGTCACCCAGCGGGCGATCGCGAGCCCGAGGCCGGTGCCGCCGCCCCCCTCGGCCTCCGCAAGCGTCCCGAAGCGCTCGAAGACGCGGTCGCGGTCGGCGGCGGGGATGCCCGGCCCCTCGTCGGAGACCTCCAGTCGCCAGCCGGCGGCGGTGTCCTGGGCGGTGACCCGGACGATCCCACCGGCGGGACTGTGTCGCGACGCGTTGTCGAGCAGGTTGGCGACCAGCTGGTGCAGCCGCGCAGGGTCGGCCGGAACCGTGAGCGCGGGCGGCGTCGTGCTGACGTCGTACTTGACCTCACGACCGGCCACCCGCGCCTCGGCGACAGCGCGCTCCAGCAGCTCCAGGACGGGCACCTGCGTGGTGGACAGCTGGGCCTTGCCGGCGTCCACCCGGGCGAGGTCGAGCAGGTCGGAGGCGAGGGTGGCGAGCCGCTCGGCCTGGTCGAGTGCCGCCCGGAGGGACACCGGGTCCGGCTCGGCCACCCCGTCGGCGAGGTTCTCGAGCACGGCACACAGGGCGGCCAACGGGGTACGCAGCTCATGGCTCACGTTCGCCACCAGCTCGCGCCGTTGACGGTCGACAGCGGCCAGGTCCTCGGCCATCCGGTTGAAGGCCCGGGCCAGCTCGCCCACCTCGTCACTGGAGGTGGCCGTGACGCGGCCGGAGTAGTCGCCGCGGGCCATCCGCCGGGCGGCAGCGGTCATCTCGCGCAGAGGGGAGGTCATCCCCACGGCCAGCAGCTGTGTCACGCCGAGGGCGAGCGCCACGGTGACCGGGACGCTGAGCCAGAACGGCACTCCGCCGGCGGCGCCGATCGCCGCGACGACCGAGGCGACCGTGACGCTGACCGCGACGAGCAGCCCGAGCTTGACCTTGACCGACGTGACCTGGTCCAGCAGCGGGCTGCTCACGTGGTACCGCCGATCTCGAGGGAGTAGCCGACGCCGTGCACCGTGCGGACCCGGTCCGCACCGATCTTGGCGCGCAGCGCCTTCACGTGGCTGTCGACGGTCCGGGTCCCGGAGGCACCCTGCCAGCCCCAGACCTCGGCGTAGAGGCGCTCCCGGGTCAGGACGGCACCCGGCTTGCCGGCCAGGCAGAGCAGGAGATCGAACTCGGTCGGCGTCAGGTGCACCTCGCTGTCGGTGACCCAGACGCGGCGGGAGGCCGGATCGACCCGCAGGTCCCCCAGGTCGGCGGCGGAGCGGGAGGCCAGCTCCGCGGCACGGTCGACCCGCCGCAGGAGAGCGGCGACCCGAGCCACCAGCTCTCGCATGCGAAACGGCTTCGTGAGGTAGTCGTCGGCACCGACACCGAGTCCGACCAGGATGTCCGCCTCGTCGTCGCGGGCGGTGAGCATGAGCACGGGGACCGGCCGCTCGGCCTGGATCCGGCGGCACACCTCGTGGCCGTCGAACCCCGGAAGCATCACGTCCAGGAGGACAAGGTCCGGCTCGGTGTCCGCGAACTGCGCGACCGCGCCCGGTCCGTCCCAGGCCTGGACGACGTCGTACCCCGAGCCGCGCAACCGGTCGGTGACCGCCTGGTTGATCACCGGCTCGTCCTCGACGACGAGGATCCTGCGGGCCCCTCCGCTGACTGACATGGTGCGAGCGTAAGAGCCTGCCTGGTCAGGAGTGGGAGAAGACTCGTGAAGGTTCTGTGCAGGTCTCGCGCCGGGCGGCTCCTCCGGTCAGGCAGTGCTGCCACCGGGCCGCCGGCGTGAATGTCGTCAGGCGGTGCCTCGCCTGGTCCGGCGGGCGTTCATGCGAAGTTGGGTGACCCGGGCTATCCCGGCGATGGCAACCACGACGCCGCCCCCGACGGCAGCGATCAGCAGGGCCATCCCCAGCGGGATGGTGCCGGTCAGACCGAGGAAGTGGACTTCGACCTTCGTCGAGTTCTGCAGGATGAAGACGATGAGGAGGATCAGGAGTAGAAGCGCGGCTCCGGTGGCCACCCAGACGGCGCTCGCCCGAGTGAGACGTGGGGCGCCAGGCGCAGGCGGGGAGCCGTCCCCCATGGACGGCGTCTTGGTTGATCCCTCGTCGGATGGCGTCGACGGAGGAGGGTCTGTCGCCATGATTCCAACCTTCCTCGCATCTGGCTGCCAGCAGGACATTCCCATCGTGGCGCGAGACAGCGGTCGCGGCAAGGCTCTCGACAGGCAAGCGGGCCCCGCAAGGGTCGCCGTTCGACGACGAAATCCCATCTGTAGCAGGATCCCCCGAGGTGAGGCTGCATGCGTCCCCTTGTGGTTGTACTGCCGACGCCATCGTCGCCATCTGGCTGTTCGTGGGCGTCGGGGTGGTTCTCGCGGTTGTAGCCCTACCGTTCATCGTCATTGGTGCCGTTGCCCAGGGACGGCGGTGGGCGAGACCACGAGCGCTGACCCGCTCGACTCCGCAGTTCCCGGCGTGATCTGTCCGGGCAGACGAGTGCGTTGGGAGTATCGCAATGGACGCGAAACGGCTCGGGCGGTCATCCTTGGGCTCCATGAGTGGTGTGCGGGAATCTGGCGGCGATGGTCGCGAGCACTCTGCGCGTATGCCACGCGTGTACCGGGACCCTGGAGGCCAACCTGATCCTGACAGGATGAGGACATTCGCTCTTGAGGTCGACAGCGAACAGTTCGCGGTTCGCCTGGTGGTGAACCCTGCGACTGGCTACACGGACACGAGCTACACGTGGCTGAGCGGCCCGCACACGGGATACGGGTTCGGCACCGGGGGCCCACCGAACCCGTCACTGGAGGAGCACCGGCAAAGGATCCGGGAGTTCCTCGCCATGGTGGACCCCTCCACGGGCTACATCGAGGATGACTGACGTCCAGTCGCAACATCACGGTGCCCGCTGAATCAGCACGACCGCGCGATCAGCGGCTACTGGTTCCGCATGGCCGCAGCGCACGCCATCTGCGGCAGATCCGTGCGTGCGAGCGGCGGCACATCGGCGGCGACGTGACGTCGTCCATGACGAGCCTCACGCGGCGAAATTGCCTGTACCTGAAGCCCTGGCAGGTCTAAGTTCGCCCGGTGGCCTTGGAATGGGAACAGGTAATTGTCCACTCGACGGATCCAGTGACCTTGGGGCAGTGGTGGGCCGACGCGCTCGGTTGGTTTGTCGTCCACTCCTCTGCCGACGAGTTCGAGATCCGTCCGGAGCCGGATCGCACGCCGGGGCTGGACTTTGTCCGGCTCGATGAGGACAAGAAGGCCAAGAGCCGACTGCACCTCGACTTCCGGCCTGATGACCAAGACGCCGAGGTGGCTCGTCTGGTCGCTCATGGCGCACGGCGTGTGGACATCGGCCAGGGGGATCGACCGTGGGTAGTGTTGGCCGATCCCGAAGGCAACGAATTCTGCGTCCTTGGCCAATGACCGCATCAGCGGCTGTCCGGATGGCCGCAGTGCGCGCTATCTGCGGCTACTAGTTCCATTGACCCCAGACCGGGCCTTGGCCAAGGTTCGGTTCAGGTGTCCGGGGTGGTCGCTCGGATTGCGGCTGTCCACGTACGTCGTGTGACTCAGATTTGGCGTGCGCTGCCCCGGACACCGCCGGGGCGGGAGAGGCTCAAGAAGGGAATGCTTTTGCTCGTAGTAGCGGTGCCCTCCTGACTCCACTGACCGCATTCAGTCGAGTGAAGGAGGGCAGGGTGGACGACGACGAGAATCGCGTCGTGATCGGCATGGATCCGCACAAGCGGTCGGTCACGATCGAGGTCATGACCGGCGATGAGCAGGTCCTTGGTGGGGGTCGCTTCGCCACGGATGTCGAGGATCGGCGAGGAGCACACCCGCATGGTCTGCCAGCTCCACCAGCTGTTGCTGGAGCTCATCCCCGGCGGTGCCAAGAGAGACCTCTCCGCCGCCCAGGCCCGCAAGCTGCTGGCCGGCGTCCGTCCCCGCGATGTGGTCGGCAAGACCCGCAAGCGGCACGCCATGGAGCTGGTGGTCGACCTCGAGCGGATCTACCAGCGCAAGAAGGCAGCGAACAAGGAACTCGTCGAGCTGATCAAGACCACCGGCACCGGCCTGCTCGACCTGCATGGGATCGGGCCTTCTGGTGCGGCGCGGCTGCTGGTCGAGGTCGGTGACATCACCCGGTTCCCCGACCGCGGCCACTTCGCGTCCTGGACCGGAACCGCGCCCATCGATGCCTCCTCCGGGGACCGTGTGCGCCATCGCCTGTCCCGCGGTGGGAACCGGCAGATCAACATGGTGCTGCACATGATGGCCGTGGTGCAGTTGCGGAACCGTACCGAGGGCCGCGCCTACTTCGACCGCAAGGTCGCCGCCGGCAAGTCACCCAACGAAGCCATGCGCTGCCTCAAGCGGCGCCTCTCCGACATCGTCTACCGAACCATGCTCAACGACCTGATCGCGAGCAGGACGACGGGCCCGGGAGGACACCGGGGCGCGTCACTTCAATCCAGCGCGGCCGGCTCACATCCCCACACCGGCTCTTCGGACAAGTCACTTCCCGGACCCGCCAAGACCAAGCCTAGGACCCGGCTCCCCAGAGCGTCTTGACACAGAAGGGAGCCAGATCAGGATGAGTCGGGGCTCTCTCGCTCCAACCGATTTCCGCGTGCAACGAGCGTAGCGAGGACGGTCAGGACGCCAGACACGAGGAAGAAGTGTGTGACGGTCCTGAAGAACCGATCGTCGGCCAGAGCCATCCAGCCGAGTCTGACCCCGATTTTCCGCATGCGGGGCCATCAGCTCGACGTTGCAGAATCAGGTCCGTCGCGCCACGTGCGACGCCCGAGAGGTGATCGACATCGTCCGGTGATTTCGGGACGCACCATGTCGGCGATCGAGTCCGGGTGCATGCCGCATGCGATGGACGGTCTCCCTCACTCATCGAGTGGTCGTGGCACCAGCGAGAACTGCCGGTCGAGCGCGCGCATCACCGAGGGGCGGATCAACTTGATAAACGGTCCGGTTGCCCGCCAGTAGCGCTGGAACCGCCGACGGCTATCCTCATCCGTCGCCGCGACCCGAGTCTCAAGGGTGAGGATGCACGCGTGGGTGCCGTACGGGCTGACCCTGGTGCTCTCGGCCAGTTTCGCGAAGCCGGGCTCGGAGAAGCCGGTGAAGTGGTCCGCCGTGACCGGTTGCTTCGGCTCACCGCCGAGGGCTCGCCACGGCTTGGTCACGGTGCCGAAGACGAGCTCCGCGCCGGCACGCTCCCCCAGCAGGATCCAACCGTGCGCCGGCAGGTCCCGCACCCGGAACGTCGGTGGCTCTGGGGCCAGGGCCTCCCCACGGCGCCGTGCCCTGGCATCGGAGATTCGCGCCGGCAGGCCACGGGCCGCGATTAGCACCCGGGCCAGGGGGAGCTGGTACAGATCCATGGTGACGGCCGCCTCGAATACCACTTCGGGTGGCGCCCGGAAGACCTGCGAGACGGAAACGACGTGGTCGAAGGCGGGGAGGAACTCGTCCAACAACAAGGTCTCTGTCATGTCGCCTTCTAGGTGCGTGATGCCGGGCCGGCTCCGGTCGTCGGCTCGAGGGGAGAAGCGGGGCACTGACGGCCACGGCGCAGTGCCCTGGTACGGATTGTCCTCAGAAGGCATCGGTGGTGAAAGGGACAGAAGGCGCCGCTTAGGAGACCGACCATCGTCTCGTCGACAGCAGTACGTTGCCGGTGAGGATCGCCGTCGTGCGCCTCCATTACCCGGGGCGGTTCACGCGCGAGGGACGAGATGGAGCGAGGCTAGGCGGTGCCTCCAACGGTGGCGGTTTGGGTTCGTGTCCTGGCCGCTCGCTCGATGTTGCGCTTGAGTACGGCCAGCATGCGTGCCGACATGATCCAGACGACCGGGGCGTAGATCCATTCGTAGACGAAGCGTTCAAGCCATCGCGGGCGGAGTGCCTGGTACCCGCTGCTGATAAGTCGTGTGCGCCCGTCTGGCATCTCGGTCAGCAGGAAACCCCACAGTCCTTCCATGTAGGCCGAGGGCCGGGGTTGCACTGGATCCAGAGCGCGGCCTCGCAGGTCACTCAACCCGTGCAGCCCTAGGAATCGGTTCGGTTCGAGGGCGGCCACCCTGTAGGCGGTCATGACACCGGCGCCTGGTGCCCAGAACTTGAGGTAGTCACCGACGGCCAGATCCTGCCACTCGGGGTGCACTTCCCGGGCGCTCGGGCGGCCGGCGTTGTCGAGGTGGTCCCAGGAGTACCAACCTCCACGATCCCAACCGATCTGGACAAGCCACGGCCAGACTTGATTCGGCGGTGCGTCGATGGTGACCGCCATCGTCCCTGCTCGCTCCCCCTCGGGGACCAGGTCGGCGCCCGGATACGGGGCGGCCACCTCCTCTTGCGTTGCGCCCCAACGCAGCAGCCGGGGGCGCACCCAAACTCCATAGCCGACAGTTGCCGTCGCGACCACACCCAAGGCCTTGCGCCCCCGTGTCATACGACAAGCGTCCGGGGATCTGCGCTACCTCTCAAGGGACCTTCGTCACCGAAGACCGCGCCTGGGCCACCAGCCGCCGGACAAGTCTGGACACCATCGGGCTGCCTGGGACAGCGAGCCAAGAACACCGCACCGATCCGGCCATCTTGGGATGGAAGCCTGACGAGTGCATCCCGGCTCTGACATGCCTTCGCCGGCGCTCCCGCGTCCCTCGGCATGTCGTGGAAGCTGTCGCCGCCGATGCGACTGCGCGGGGCGCGACGCGGCAAGCGATCGAGCACACAACGGCATGGAACACGTTGAAGAGGATGGCGAGCGTAGGGACCACGTCCCGGCGTCATTCCGAGTGATCGGGCAGGACGTCCCGTTCCACCAACCGGCCCTCGACCACTGCCGGCCGGTGTGCGACCCCACCGACGGTAGCCATCACCGTCAGCGGCGAGATCGGGATGCCCATCTCGGGATCGTGCCGGCGATCGCGGCGCCGGCCCGGACGACCCAGAACGGCAGCCGCGTCATCAGCGCAGGGGAACGCTCAGCCTGAGTCTCGGTCCTTCCGGTGCGGAACTCAGCGGCGATCGCCTCCGCCGTCTTGGTGTCTGCCCGGTGCACCACCATCGGGACCGGCGCCGCCTCCCCGGTCCTGGTGGTGCGTTCGACGGTCACGATGAGGTCGACGTCGTCGAGGACGAGCAGCTTGCGGCCCGCGCGACGACTCTTCACGTTCGGGTGCTCGCGCACCATGGCCGCGACCGCGGCGACCACCAGCGCGGTGACGGTGGCAGGCTCGCGGCCCCGAGCGTGCCATGGATGCGCTCGCGGGCGACGCCCGGGAGGCCGTCCGCGTGTCCCTGGCGGCATACCGGGCACACCCATAGACGGGCCGCTCGTCACCGGTGTCGGCGTCCAAAGCTGGTGGAGTCCGTAGCGCTCAAGAGCCGGACCACCCGTCACGGCACAGCCCCGCAGCCCGCAACTTGCTTGCTCAACGGCCTACGGGAGTGCTACTGCTCGCCGCCAACATCTGCGCTCACTCGGCGGCACATGAGTGCGTTCCGCCTCCGAGTCGCTCCGTCACGACGACTCCTCCGCGTCGGTCCGCGGCGTGACGGCTTCGATGTAGCGCTTCATCGCGGCCTCGACCCGGCGCTGATCGCCGGAGACAGCGAGGTCGAGCTGGAGACCGCGCACCTGCGCGAGAAAACCGGTGGCGAGGTCGCGCGCCTCGCGACCCGACAGGCCGTAGCTCTGCAGGCTGGCCTCGATCGGTCCCAGAAAGTCAGTGACCAGCATCGGCGCAAGTGAGCCGAATCGACTGGGATCGCGTGCATGCATCGCGACGAGCTCGAACAGCAGCACGAACTGCCGACGCTCCGACGGCTCGCAGAGCTGGCGCCAGGCTGCCCACATGGCCCGCCCGGGCGTGTCAGGGACGCGGTCGCCCGACGACCGGACGAGCTGGTCAAGCAGATCCTCCCGGATGCTGTTGACCACCTCCAGGACGAGTGCCTCCTTCGTCCCGAAGTGGCGCAGAAGCGTCGCATGCGTGACGCCGAGCTCGCTTGCCATGGGCCGCAGCGACAGCTCGGCGATGCCACGCTCGAGGATGTACTCCACCGCGGCGGCCAAGAGCTCAGGGCGGCGGTGCTGATAGCGCAGAGTTCGACCGTCAACCTGGTGCTCAGCCCCGCTCACATCTCCAACTTTACCCAACCGAACGGTTTGCCAAACCAGTCGGTTCGCGTACTCTCGATCGCACAGCATCGCGCTTATGGATGGCTCGGGGGCTCCATAAGCTCTTCCCACCCCTTCGACCTAGTCCAGGTCGACCACCCCCTCGAGGTGCCCCATGCGCGTCCAGCCACGCCCGCTCATCACGGTCGGCCTCGCCATCGGCTACATGGCGATCGTCGTCACCACCTGGGCCATTGTCGGCCTCGACTACGACGAGGTCGGCGACACGACGTCGAACATCATTAAGGGCATCGTCGTCCCGGTCGCGCTCGGTGCGGTCTTCCTGGCCGTCGCCACGAGCTGGCTGGGCTGGTGGGGCCCGGCGATCCACGAGAAGCTGCGCGCGCCGAAGTGGCTGTGGGCCGTGCCGGTGCTGATGTTCCTGCCCGGTCTCGGCGCGCTGCTCGGAGGGTTCGGACCCGCCGACCGTGGCGCTGCCTACCTGCTCGCTCTCGGTGCTGGAACACTGCTGGTCGGTTTCAGCGAGGAGATGTTGACTCGTGGCGCCGGACTGGTGGGTCTCCGCGGGGGCTTCGGGGAGGCTGCCGCCTGGTTCTTCAGCTGCCTCATCTTCGGTCTGATTCACGCGCTCAACTTCTTCTTCGGGCAGGCGATAGGCTCCACAGTGCAGCAAATCGGCCTCGCGTTCGTCGCCGGCTCGGTGCTGTACATCACCCGCCGCGTCGCGGGCACCCTCATCCTCTCCATGCTGCTCCACGCGTGGATCGACTTCACGACCTTCGCCTTCACTGATGCGGCGGTGGATGCTGAGTCACCGTTCGTGGCCCTTAACCTCTTGCAGTGGGGCGCCTTCGTTCTTGCCGTCATCGGCGTCGTCATCGTCCTGCGGCGCGGAAGTTATCGAGACGAAGCCCCGCAGGACGCGCTCGCCCCTGCCTGATCACTGGGCGTCGACTGGCACGTGACGGTCCTGGCCCTGGGGTGTCGACGGTCATGGGGCTGGGGTCCTCGGGCAATGTCCTACTGGGCCGACGGACGGTGCTGTGGCGTCATGGGGCCAGCGTCGGTGGGCGTTCAGGGCGCCCCGGCCACGGAGGCGGTTCCGCGCAGGAGATCAGGCCGGGACGGAGAGCCCCTGCAGCCAGGCCTGCCAGGCCGGCTCTTCGCGCCGCACGTAGTCCGCGGCGTCGGCGGAGAACAGGTACGCCCGGACGCCCGCCGTCGCCTTGCCGTCGCCCTCGTCCCACGCGAAGACGCTGAGCATCCCGGGCACCGGCGCGGTGAGCCGGACCAGCGTCTGCCGCTCACCGACGCGCTCGACCGTGCCGGTGGCGCCGCGCACCTCGACCGTCGCGCCCTCGTCGCCCAGCCCGAGCGCGTCGTGCAGGGTCGACCAGAGCGCGTCGGCGTCGCCGGGGTGGGAGGCGGTGGCCTCCAGGTGTGTGGCCTCCTGGCCGGGGAAGTGCGACAGGTAGAGGCGCAGGTTGTCGAAGAACGGCATCCAGCCTGGGCCCATGGTGTCCCAGAACTCCGACTCCCAGGCGGCGCCGGTCCCGAAGCCGCTGCTGGTG
>DASTPU010000025.1:0-2412 GCA_035762105.1 Nocardioidaceae bacterium
GACGAGTGCCCGGACGCAGGTACTCGGGGATCGCCGTGACCTCGTCCGAAAGCGGTCGCGTCAGTTCCTCGACCGGACGACCCAGGCTTGTGCCTCGTGAAGCGCTGCCCAGGTGGCTTCGCCGAGGACGGGGGTGGCTCCGAACACCCGGTCCGGAGGTTGAGCGGTCACCGGGACGGTGCGGGCCAGCAACGCAGCCATGTCCGAGTCGAGCCCGGAGACGTAGAGGCGACCGCCCGCCTTGCCGATCTGCTCGGCGTACGAGGCGAGGATCCGGAAGAAGGTCGCGCCGAGCGAGGTCCGGCCGCGCAGCCGGAGGACCACTGCCGGTCTCTCGGCCTGACCGACTTCTGGTAATCGGGCTTGAAGGGTGCGGGCACCGGCGAAGAAGAGGCTGCCGTAGACGTCGAGGACGGTCACCTGGTTGATGGGCAGGGTCTTGGGCGCCGGCTGCTCCTCGAATCGCCCGTCGTCTCGCGGGATCAGCTCGACGACAGTGAGGTCCATTGCTTCGCGGTTCAGCTGCAGGAGCAGGGAGAGGGCGACGCCGACGCCGACGGCTACCGCCACGGGGAGGAACAGGGTGGCTACGAAGGTCACCGTCATGGCGATCTGCGACAGCCGCCCGGTGCGCCAGATCGTTGCCACGACACCCACCCGCATAGACCCGAGCGCGGCGAAGATGAGCACTGCGGCGAGAGTGGGCATCGCGACGTTGCCCACGAGGCCGGCGAAGAGCAGGAGGATGACCACCATCCAGAGGCCGGAGCAGATGGCCGCCCAGCGGGTCCGCGCTCCCGCTGCGACGTTGAGAGCGGTCTGTCCCACCGACCCGCCGACGGGTTGGCCGAGGAACAGGCCCGAGGCGAGGTTGCCTATCCCCTGGGCGGCGAAGTCCTGGTTCATGTTCGACGGTCGCCCGTCCCCATTGGGCGCCGACTCGCTCACGCCTGCGCCCTGGACCAGGATGATCACCGCGATCGCGCACGCGTTGAGAACGAGATTGACCGAGATGAGGCTCAGGTCGGGTAGGGCCGGCGTGGGCAACGACCGCGGGATCTCCCCGATGTCGTCGACCCGGATGACGGCAGTGGCGCCGGCGAGGACGACCGCCAGGGTGGGCACGATGAGCGCCACGAGGGCACTCACCGTGTTCAGGCGTGTCGGGGCCAGGCCGACGAGGATGCCCAGCGCACCGAGGCCCGCCAACAGCGACGCCAGGTCGATGGCGCCCGGATGGGTGATGACGTCGAGTGCCTTGGCCAACGAGTTGGCACCCTCGGCGGAGACCCCGGTCAGGTCGCCCAGCTGGCCACAGATGATGTTGACCGCGACACCGGTCAGGAAGCCGGTCATGACCGAGTGGGAGACGAACCTGGTGTAGCGGCCCAGCTTGAGCAGCCCGGCCGCGACCATGACCAGGCCCGCGAGGAAGGTCAGGAGGAACAGCGCTTCCGGTCGTTGCTCGGCGTCGTACCCCGACACGGCCGAACCAGCCGCGATGGCCGCGGCGGTCGTGGTGGTGATCACCATCAGCCGTGTGCTGGAGGTGAGGCCGCCGGCGGTCGGCCCCGCAAAGCTGGCGTACAAGCCGTACACCGGGTTCACCCCGACCAGCACCGCGGAGGCCATGCCGTCGGGGACACTGCTGATCGCGCCCGGCAACCCGGCAACGACGTCCTTGGTGAAATCCTCGCGGTCAGGCTTGATCGACCTGGCCCAGGCCCGGACACCCCGGAGCAGGGGGCGGCCCGTGGCCGTGTCAGCGCCCAGCTTGCGGGCTGTCATCGCGCACCGGATCCGTGGCACTTCTTCCACTTCTTGCCCGACCCGCAGGTGCAGGGCTCGTTGCGGCCGCGGTTCGCGTCGTCGCGCGCGTAGACGGTCATCAGCTCCGACGGGGCGCGGCCCTCGCGCAGCAGCTGGGCCATCGCCGTCATCGGCTCGCGGACGTGGTGGAAGAACGCCTGGTAGCCCGGGCACAGGTAGTGCTGACCGTCCTCCCCGCTCGGAGCCGTCGCGAACCGGTCCTTGGGACATCCGCCGTTGCAGGCGAAACGAACGTCGCAGTCGCGGCAGAACTGGGTCAGGGTGTCGCGCTTGTCCTGCCCGAACTTCCGCTGCTGCGGCAGGTCGACCAGCTCGAGCATGGTCCGGTCGCAGATGTTGCCGAGCAGGTAGCCCGGCTCGACGAAGTGGTCGCACGAGTAGAGGTCCCCATTGTGCTCCAGTGCCAGCTGGGACCCACAGGTCTCGGCGTGCACACACATGCCCCCGCCCTCGCCGTACCAGGAGGCCAACGCAGTGTCGAAGATCTGGACGTACACCGACCCGATGTCACGGCGGACCCAGTCCTCGAACACCTCGATCATGAACCGGCCGTACTGCTCCGGGGAGACCGAGCGTCGCGTG
>DASTPU010000026.1:0-8059 GCA_035762105.1 Nocardioidaceae bacterium
ATCATGAGTCGAACATACCTTCGACCACCGACAGTTTTGGGTGCGCCGTCTCGGCGGGGGTCGGGCGACGTCGCGGCCTCGCCTCCGCCCAGCGTGGTGCACCCAGTTCGACGTACGACTGCGCACGGCAGCAAGCGGCCCGTGCCCCGGACGTCGAGTCGGTCCCGGTGCCAGCCACGGGCGCCCCCTAGTCTGGCGCGACCTGCACCGAGACTGCTTCAGCACATCGGCGCCTCGGCGACCTGACCGACCAACTCCGGGAGAGCACATGACAGCGGCGAGCGGTGACGTACTCGAGGCTGAGAAAGCTCCGCGCGGGCACGCAGCGTCGGTGGCCCTCGCCGGAGCGTTCGCACTGGTCGGCGGCCTGGTCGGCTTTGCCTTCGGCCAGTCCCATCCCCGCATCCACGAGGAGGTCACGAGCTGCTTGTCTGCGGTCGGCACCATCTCCTGCGAGCTGGAGGACGGCTGGACGGTTGCCGTGCCGAAGGACGTCCACTGGGAGGATCGCAACGGAGCGTTCCACTCCGACGGACGTCCTCGCTGCCTGCCACCGAGCGGGATCGGCCTCGAGGGACCGGTGCGTCTGGGGATCGTCCCCGTGGAGATGGGCGGCATGGGATGGCGCCAGGTCGTCTGGGTCGCCTGCCCCTGAGCATCACTCGACGAGCCGAAGGGAACGTCCCCAGTAGGGTGCCCGCCGTGACTTCCACCGACCAGACGCCGGACCGGCCCCTCCTCGTCTCCGGGGCCGACTCCGACCTCGACTCCCGGCTCAGCGACGAGCTCGATGCCCACAACTTCGCCGCGTCTGGCGTCTCCGACCAGCGCGAGTTCACCGTGAAGGTCCAGGGCGACGACGGCGAGCTGGTCGCCGGTCTGAGCGGCTGGACCTGGGGCACGTGTGCAGGCATCGGGATGGTCTGGGTCCGGCCGGACAGCCGGAAGAAGGGCTGGGGCGGTCTGATGCTCCAGGCCGCGGAGGAGCTCGCACGGGATCGAGGCTGCCGGCAGGTCCTCGTGTCCTCGTTCACGTTCCAGGCACCGGCGTTCTACGAGCGCCACGGCTACGTCGAGATCGGGCGGAGTGAAGGCATCCCGGTGGAGGGCTCGGCCGACGTGCACTTCGTGAAAGCCCTGGTCTGAACGACGCGGCCGGGCCGAGTCGGAAACGCACCGGCTGCCAACGAATCGGACATCTCTCCCGAAAGCCCCACCTCGAACGCTGGGGATACCCCAGGATGGGTGCCATGGATCTCGGAGGCACCTCGGTGTCGCCGTGCGCGGCGGCGGCCCGGTGACCCAGCACGCGCCGGCGCGATCCGAACCGCCCTCCGCATCGGCGCGACCCCGACCTCAGGAAGCGGAGTCGCCCGGCTCGGCGTACCGCCGCCTGTCTCGCGCACCGGTCCCTGCCGCCGCGGTGGGGCTCCTCGGCGTGTATCTGCTGGGTGTCGGCGCCCTCGCGTTCGCCCCTGAGGGATCCCAGGTCGCCGTGTGGTGGCCGGCGGCCGGCCTCAGCGTCGCCTTGCTCCTGCTGGCACCCCGCCGCCGGCGGTGGGTGCTCGCGGTCGGGGTCGTGATCTCGAGCGGCCTGGCCAACTACACGATCGGGCGGCCGGTGGAGGCGGCCCTCGGCTTCGGCCTCGCAAACGCCGCGGAGGCGTTCGTCGTCGCGTGGTGGCTCACGCGAGAGAGAGCCGGACACCCGCCCCTGCGCACCCTGGAGGACCTCTGGCGGCTGATCACCGGCACCGTTCTCGGCAACCTCGTCGTCGGTTTCGGGATCGGGGCCACAGTCTGGCTCACCCTCGACGGGTCCTTCCCCCGAGCCGCGGTCGCGGTGATGGCCTCACACGCCGCTGCGATCCTGATCATCGCGCCCCTGGCCATGGAGGTCCGCACCTGGAATACGGGCACCTACCGCTACGAGCCGGCTCTGCAGGCGACCCTGCTGATCCTCTCCGTCGGCCTCGTCTTCAGCCCGGGCCAGGTCCTGAGCCTCACCTTCCTCCCCCTCCCGCTGCTCCTCTGGGCGGCGCTCCGGTTCGGCCTCCGCCCCGTCTCCTACGAGCTGATCGCGATCGCGGTCCTGACCACGTCGCTGACCGCCGCCGGTGGGGGCCCGTTCGCGCTCTCCCAGCGCACCGGCATCACCTCTGCTGCGACGACCGCCTCCCTCGTCCAGTCCTTCCTGATCGTCACCGCGCTGATCGCGCTTCCGCTGGCCGTCGCCGTCGACCAGCGCAGGAACGCCATGATCCGGGTATCGCAGAGCGAGGAGATGTTCCGCAAGAGCTTCAGCGAGTCCTTCGTGGGCATGCTGCTGCTGTACACCTCGGCCCACGGGCTGCGGATCCGCGAGCTGAACCAGACCGCCGCCGACATCCTCGACGGCCCCGCCGAGAGCTTCGAGGGCGAACTCCTCCAGCCCCTCCTCGACACACCGACCCGCTATGACGACGTCGCGGCACAGATGGTCACCGGCGACCTCACCGGATGGCGCGAGGAGCTGTGGCTCTCGAGGAACCCCGGCCGGCGCATCGGTCTCGCCGTCTCACCCCTGTCCACCTCCGTCGACGAGGTCATGTTCAGCGCGCAGATGATCGACATCACCGAGGTGTACGACGCGACCAGCCGGCTGCGCACCGAGAAGGACTTCACCGCCGCGATCCTCAGCACGGCCGCCGCCCTGATCGTCGTCGTCGACGCCGGCGGCGCGATCGTCGGCGTGAACCCCGCCGCCGAGAAGACGAGCGGGTACGACGAGCAGGACGTCATCACCAAGCCGCTGTGGGGCACCCTGGTCCCGGAGTCAGACGAGCCCCTCATGCGTGACCTTCTCGATCACACCCTCCCCGGCCGTGGGACGCCCAGGTTCGAGGGCGACCTGCTCGCGGCCGGCGGACGTCGACGGCGCATCGCCTGGTCGGGCGCTCCCCTCACCGACGCCGCGGGTCGACGTACCCATGTCGTCCTCACCGGCATCGACGTCACCGACGAGCGCAACGTGCGCAGCATGACCAAGGGCCTGCTCGACTCGGCGACGGGTACCGCGTTCATCGGGCTCAACCGCCGCGGCACCATCACGGTCTTCAACACCGGTGCGCAGGAGCTGCTCGGCTACACCACCGACGAGGTGGCCGGACGCCTCCGCATCGAGTCGCTCCACGAACCCGGGGAGCTCGCCGCCGTCGCCGCCGAGGAGGGCACGGAGCCCGGCTTCCCGACGATCGTCGCCGGCGTCGAGGACGAGCCCCGCACACGCGACTGGACCTACGTCCGCAAGGACGGCAGCCGCGTCGTCTGCTCGGTCACGGTGAGCCGCGTCCGCGACGCGTTCGGCGCGCACATCGGCTATCTCGCCGTCGGCCGCGACGTCACCGAGTCCCGCCGCAGCCGGCGCACCCTGGTGGAGACGCTCGACAAGGAACGCCAGGCGCTCGAGCGGCTGCAGGACCTCGACCGCGCCAAGAGCGACTTCGTCTCGATGGTCAGCCACGAGCTGCGCACCCCGATCACGAGCATCGTCGGCTACACCGAGATGCTCCAGGACGGAGCGGGCGGCCCGGTGTCCCTGGAGCAGGACCGTCTCCTCGCCGCCGTACGACGAAACGGCGAACGCCTCACCGCCCTCATCGAGGACCTGCTCACGCTCTCGCGGATCGAGGCAGGCACCTTCGCCCTCGAACGCGCCCCGCTCGACGTCCGCGACGTGGTCGGACGCGCCCGTGAGGCGCTCGGCCCGATGCTGGCGGGACGCGACCTCGACGTGACGTTCGACCTCCCCGACGTCGACGTCCGCGTGCTCGGCGACCACGGCCAGCTCGAGCGCGTGGTGACGAACCTCGTCGGCAACGCGGTGAAGTTCACCGAGAACGGCGGCCGTGTCCGCTGCGCGCTCGACCGGTCGGGCGGCACCGCCGAGATCGAGGTCAGCGACACCGGCATCGGCATCGCCGAGGCGGAGCAGGACCTGCTGTTCAGCAGGTTCTTCCGGGCGAGCAGCGCACAGGAGCGTGCGATCCAGGGCACCGGCCTCGGCCTGTCGATCGTCCAGTCGATCGTGCACAGCCACGGGGGCGACGTCACGATCAGCTCGCGTCTGGACGAGGGCACCCAGGTCCGCGTCGTGCTCCCGCTCCTCGCACAGCCCCGTCTCGACGCGGCGGCGGACGGGTGAGAGGCTCGCGACCGTGAGCCTGCTCTCGACCCTGGAGGCGTACTACGACGCCGCGCCGCGCCCACTCGCCACCACCGAGGAGGTCGGCCCGTTCACGTTGTTCGTCCGCACCTCGGACCAGGGCTGGCCCTTCTACGCGCGGCCCGCACTCGGGTACGACGGGCCGTGCACCGCCGCCCAGGTCACCGCGGTGCGTCGACGACAGCGTGAGCTCGACGTGCCCGAGAGCCTCGAGTGGGTGCACGAGACCGCACCGACCCTGCTCGCCGCGGCGCGCGAGGCAGGCCTCCACGTCTCGGAGTGCCCGCTCCTCGTGCTCCACTGCGGAGCCGACGCGGTCACCGCGCCGCTCCCCGACGAGTACTCCGTCTCGATGCTCTCCGCCGACTCCCCCGACCTCGGCTCGGTGATCGGCGCGGTCGACGCGGGCTTCATGGGCACCGACGACGTCACCCCGCGACCACCCGGCCCCGTCCCCGGGCTGCTGCGGTCGGGGCTGATGGCCATGGCCGGCGCGTACGACGGACGTGGGCCCGTCGGAGGTGGCTCCCACTCCCCGCGGGGAACGACCACGGAGCTCGCCGGGATCGCCGTGATCCCGAGGGCACGGCGCCAGGGGGTCGGCGCAGCCGTCACCGCGCTGCTCGTCGCGGACGCCCGCGAGCGGGGCATCACGACGGTGTTCCTCTCCGCCCGCGACGACACGGTGGCGCGCGTCTACGAGCGGATCGGCTTCCGGCGAGCCGGCACGGCGTGCGTCGCGGAGGCACCCGTCGAGTGACCGCGGTTCAGCGCAGCGACTCGTAGATCGCCACGGTCTCGCGAGCCACCGCCTCCCACGCGAACTCCGAGACCGCCCGCTCGCGCCCGGCGAGGCCGAACCTCCGCGCCAGCGACGGGTCCGCGACGAGCCGGTTCACCGCGGCCGCGAGGCCCTGCTCGAGCCCGCTCGGGTCGGACTCGTCGTAGTCGACCAGCAGCCCGGTCTCGCCCTCGACGACGACCTCCGGGATGCCGCCGACGCGGCTGGCGACGACCGCGGTCTCACACGCCATCGCCTCCAGGTTCACGATCCCGAGCGGCTCGTAGACGGACGGGCACAGGAACGCGAGCGCATGGGTGAGCACCTGGCGCACCTCCTCGCGCGGCAGCATCTCCGAGACCACGAAGACGCCGTCCCGGGACGCGGTGAGCCGCTCGACCGCCTCGTCCGTCTCCTTCTTCAGCTCGGGAGTGTCCGCGGCCCCCGCGAGCAGCACGATCTGCACGGACGGGTCGAAGTCGAGGCCGGCCCGGAGCAGGTGGGGCACGCCCTTCTGCCGGGTGATCCGGCCGACGAAGGCCACGTAGGGCCGGTCCGGGTCCACCCCGATCCGCTCCAGCACCTCGGTGCCCGGGTCGGGCCGGTAGAAGTCGGTGTCGATCCCGTTGTGCACGACGTGCACCCGGGCCGGGTCGAGGTCCGGGTAGGCGCTGAGGACGTCGGCTCGCATCCCGTGGCTCACCGCGATGACCGCGTCGG
Source organism: Nocardioidaceae bacterium (assembly GCA_035762105.1). Taxonomy (GTDB): domain Bacteria; phylum Actinomycetota; class Actinomycetes; order Propionibacteriales; family Nocardioidaceae; genus Nocardioides_C. Next base: position 5,706 of record DASTPU010000026.1, read on the forward strand.
CCGACTCGTAGGCGGTCTTCTCCGCCCAGGACGAGATCCGGTAGCCGCCCCCGAGCTGCTCCGCCTTCCACGGCCGGAACGGCTCGAGCGAGTGCGCGGTCACGACGTGCGGGACGTCGTACAGCAGCTTCGCCCAGTGACCCGCCATGTTGGCGTACCAGGTGTGGGAGTGCACGACGTCGGCCCCCGCGACACCCGCCGCCATGGACAGGTCGGTGGAGAGGATCCGCAGCGACGAGTTCGCCTCGGTCAGCCGTGGGTCGTCCTCGCTGTGCGCGGTGGCCCCCTCACGGGGCTCGCCCATGCAGTGCACGTCGACGTCGAGGATCCGGCGCAGCTCACGGACCAGGAAGTCCACGTGCACCCCCGCCCCGCCGTACACGTCGGGTGGGAACTCGCGGGTCAGGATCGCAGCACGCATGAGGTGAATCTAGGGCTAGTGTCAGGTCAGGCCAAGCGGAGCGACCACGACGGGAGACTGGGATGCCGAAGGTGTTGGCGATCGTGCTAGCGGGCGGTGAGGGCAAGCGGCTGATGCCCCTGACCGTCGACCGGGCCAAGCCTGCGGTGCCGTTCGGCGGCTCCTACCGGCTCATCGACTTCGCCCTGTCCAACCTCGTCAACGCCGGCTACCTGAAGATCGCTGTGCTGACGCAGTACAAGTCGCACTCCCTCGACCGGCACATCTCGCTGACCTGGCGGATGTCGGGGCTGCTGGGCAACTACGTCACCCCGGTGCCGGCGCAGCAGCGCCGCGGGCCGCAGTGGTACCAGGGCAGCGCCGACGCGATCTACCAGTCGATGAACCTGATCAACGACGAAAGACCCGACGTGATCGTGGTGTTCGGCGCCGACCACGTCTACCGCATGGACGCGTCGCAGATGGTCGCCGCGCACCTCGAGCACGGCGCCGGGGTGACCGTCGCGGGCATCCGCGTGCCCCGCAAGGAGGCCTACCAGTTCGGCGTGATCAAGACCGCCGACGGCACCACCCGGATCGCGGAGTTCCTCGAGAAGCCCGCCGACCCGCCCGGTCTCCCGGACTCCCCCGACGAGGTGTTCGCCTCCATGGGCAACTACGTCTTCACCGCCGACACGCTGGTCGAAGCGCTCGAGCGCGACGCCGCCGACCCGAACTCGCGCCACGACATGGGCGGCGACATCATCCCCGCCATGGTCGAGAAGGGCGACGCCTGCGTCTACGACTTCAAGCGCAACAACGTCCCCGGTTCGACCGACCGCGACCGAGACTACTGGCGGGACGTGGGGACCATCGACTCCTACCACGAGGCGCACCTCGACCTGGTCTCGGTGAACCCGGTCTTCAACCTCTACAACGGGGACTGGCCGATCTTCACCTCGCACCCTCAGCTTCCCGGCGCGAAGTTCGTCGAGAACGCCCGCGCCTGCGACTCGATCGTCTGCGCCGGCTCGATCGTCTCCGGCGCGTCCGTGGACGGCTCGGTGATCGGCACCAACGTCTACGTCGCGGGCGGAGCCGAGGTGGAGCGATCGGTGATCCTCGACAACGTGGTGATCGGCAAGCACGCCGTCATCAAGAACGCGATCCTCGACAAGAACGTCGTGGTGCCCGACGGTGTCGAGATCGGGGTCGACCCCGCGGCCGACCGGGCCCGCGGCTTCGCCGTCAGTGACGGTGGCGTGACGGTGCTCGGCAAGGGGCAGCTCGTGCCCCCGGCCGAGCAGCTGCTCAAGCGCGGTTGACCGCCGAGATGACCGCCTTGAGGGAGGCGGTCACGATGTTCGGGTCCAGGCCGACGCCCCACAGCACCTTGCCGCCCACGGCGCACTCGACGTAGGCCGCGGCGATCGCGTCGCCGCCCGAGGACAGCGCGTGCTCGGCGTAGTCGAGAACGCGCACGTCGGTGCGGTCGACGTACGCCGGGTTGCCCTTCGCCTGCTCGTCGGCGACCAGCTCGTTGAGGGCGTTGACGAACGCCGCGATCGGGCCGTTGCCCGTGCCCTCCAGCGTGCGCAGGTCGCCGTCGACGTACACGTTCACGCTGAGCGCGTCCTTCTCGCCCGCCGCAGACGAGGTGTGTACGGAGTTCAGCTTCAGCGGGGTCTCGCGGGCGAGGTACTCCGCCTCGAAGTCGGCCCAGATCGCCTCGGGCGACATCTCGCCGCCCTCGTCGTCGGTGTGCTCCTGGATCACCCGGCTGAACTCGATCTGCAGCCGGCGGGGCAGCTCGAGCTTGTGCTCGGACTTCATGATGTAGGCCACGCCGCCCTTGCCGGACTGGCTGTTGACCCGGATCACGGCCTCGTAGGAGCGGCCGACGTCCTTGGGGTCGATCGGCAGGTACGGCACCGCCCACGGCTGCTCGTCGACC
>DASTPU010000027.1:0-3288 GCA_035762105.1 Nocardioidaceae bacterium
TCGTTCGGGTCGGGGTTCTGGTTCGGTGGGCGTCAGTGCGCGAGCTCACCGACGACCGCGCGGGTCGAGGCGGGCCGGGTGGCGAGGTGCGTGGCGAGCAGGAGGACGGCCGAGGCGGCGGCCGCCCCCGCGAAGAGCAGGAAGTTGGAGCCCACGCCCAGCCCGGCGCCGAGCAGCCAGCCGCCGAGCTGCGGGGCGGCGACGGCACCGATGCGTCCGGCGCCCAGCGCGAACCCGAGCGAGGTGCCGCGCAGCTGCGCCGGGTAGTGGGTCGCGACGGCGGAGATGATGAGGCACTGGGTGCCGTGCGTCCCGACGCCGGCGAGGATGAGCGCGCCGTACACGAGGGTCACCGAGGACGGGTAGGTCACGAGGAAGGCCAGGCCGGCCGCCGCCGTGCCCGCGGCGAGGATCGCGCTGGGCAGCGGGCCGAAGCGGGTCGCGGCCCAGGCCGTGACGACGGACCCGGCCACCGCACCCAGGTTCAGTGCGAGCAGGAACGTCAGCGGGTTGCTGCCGAGGTCGAAGCGGCCGTCGCCGGCCATCAGCTTCGGCAGCCAGGTGCCGAGGCCGTACCAGGCGAGCAGGGTGGCGACCGAGGCGAGCGCGAAGGCGATGCTGGCGCCGGCGAAGGGCGGCCGCAGGATGGTGCGGAGCCCGGGGCGGTGCTGCTGCCCGGTGTGCTCGACCGCCGCGACGCCGAAGCGGTGCTCGACCTCGACGGCCTCACCGGCGCGGCCGTGCGCCCGCAGCCATGTCGGGGACTCCGGGAGCAGCGCGACGACGAGCGCCAGCAGGACGACACCGCCGAAGGCGAAGAAGTACATGGACTGCCAGCCGAGGCCAGGGATCGCGTAGATCCCGACCACGGCGGCGATCGAGCCACCGATCGGGACGCCGGACATCATCACCGTCGCGATCACCGAGCGCAGGCGGGTGGAGACGAACTCCGCCGTCAGCGCGTTGGCCGAGGGCACCAGGCCGCCCAGCCCCAGGCCGGCCAGGAAGCGCAGCGCGCCGAACACCCCGGGCGACGACGCGACGCCGCAGAGACCGGTGAAGACGCTGAACCACGCGACGCACCCGATGATCGTGCGGCGGCGGCCGAGCCGGTCGGCCAGGTTGCCGGCGGTCAGCGCCCCCACCAGCATGCCGACGAAGGCCAGGCTGCCGATCGTGCCGGCCGTGGCGGGGGTGAGGCCCCAGCCCGGCTCGGCGAGCAGGGCCGGGATGGTGGTCCCGTAGACGATGAGGTCGTAGCCGTCGAAGACGACGATCAGCCAGCACAGCGCGATGACCAGCGCTGCGGACCGGCGGCGGGTCGGGCGTGGGGGGTCGGCGAGCGCAAGGGGCGCAGTCGTTGTGGCCATGGTCACAACGTCGGGGAGTAGGCTGAGGAAGAACAGCAAGTTCCGCAGAGCAGAATCGACCCCAGGTCAGTTGCACGGAGCCCGCAGGGCGTGCCCGGAGGCGTCGTGGCCCAGAACATGAAGGCTCGCCCGCCGTACGCGATCGCCAGCGTCGACCACGCGCTGCACATCGCGACCATGCTGCAGCTCGAAGGGCAGATCACGGTGTCGGAGGCGGCGGAGCGCCTCGGCATCGCGCGCTCGACCGCGCACCGGCTGCTGACGATGCTCGTCTACCGCGACTTCGCCGTGCAGGACGACAGCCGGGCCTACCACGCCGGACCGGTGCTCGAGCTGGCCGCGCACTCGCCCTCGGAGGCCTCGCGGCTGCGCGCCATCGCCCTCCCGCACCTGCACCACGTGGTCGACGTCCTGGACGAGTCCGCCAACCTCATCGCACGCACCGGCGACACCGCACGCTTCATCGCGTCCGTGGAGTCCCGGCAGTCCCTGCGTGTCGGCAACCGCGAGGGCATGGTCTTCCCCGCCCACCAGGTCACCGGCGGTCTCGTGCTCCTCGCCGAGCTCTCGGACGAGCAGCTGGACACCCTCTACGCCGAGGAGCGCTACGCCGGGCGCCCCGGCGAGCGCCCGGACCTGGCCGGGCTCCGCAAGGACCTCGCGCAGATCCGGCGTCAGGGCTTCGTTGTCAACGAGGGGCGCTCCGAACGCGGGGTCGTGGCCATCGGCCGTCCCGTGCGCCGTCCCGACGGCTCCGCGGCCGCAGGGATCTCGATCTCGATGCCCAGCGTGCGCTACGACCCGCACCGCCTGCGGTCGTACGTCGCGACGCTCGGCCTCGCCACGGGCGCAGTCGAGGCCGAGCTGCGCGAGAAGGGCTGACTCGGCTCTCCCGGCCTGGCCCGGGCCTGCCGTCGACGCGCCGGTACGGTCTGCCGGGACACCGCCGGTCCGGTGGTTCGACGACGGCCTCGAGGCCCAGGCCGTCGCCGAGACCCGCTCCCCAGCCCCGTCGGAGCAAGCCCGTCACCAACCCGGCCTCGCAGTCCAGCCGAGCTCTACGGAGGGATCCGACCGATGACCGTTCCGAACTACTCCCCGTCCTCCCCCGACCTGGCCAGGCTCACGCTGGGCACCGCGCCGGACTCGTGGGGTGTCTGGTTCCCCCGCGACGAGCACCAGGTCGGCTGGCAGCAGTACCTCGACGAGGTCGCCCTGGCCGGCTACCTCTACACCGAGCTGGGACCGCAGGGCTTCCTGCCGCAGGACCCGGCCCAGCTGCGCGACGAGCTGGAGCAGCGTGGCCTGCGGGTCAGCGGCGGGACGGTGTTCGCCGGGCTGCACAAGGGCAAGGAGGCGCTCGAGACGGCCAGGGAAGCCTTCGGCCGCGAGGCCCGGCTGCTGCGCGAGGTCGGCGCCGAGTACCTCGTGCACCTGCCCGACCAGTACACCGACATGCACGGCGGCGCCCTCACCGAGGCCGCCGAGATCGACGCCGACCAGTGGAACAACCTGGTGTCGGGCACCAACGAGCTGGCCCGGTACCTGCTCGAGGAGTTCGGGGTCAAGCTGGTGTTCCACCCGCACGCCGACACCCACGTCGACACCCAGGAGCGGGTGGAGCGCTTCCTCTCCGACACCGACCCGGAGCTGGTGAACCTGTGCCTGGACACCGGGCACGTCTCCTACTGCGGCGGCGACAACATTCAGATCATCGAGCGGTTCCCGGAGCGGATCACCTACGTCCACCTCAAGCAGGTCGAGCCGCAGGTGAGGGAGCGGGTGCGGCGCGAGAACCTCTCGCTGGCCGAGGCCGTGCCGCTGGGCGTGATGTGCGAGCCGCCGTTCGGTGAGCCTGCCTTCCCGCCGCTGCTCGCCGCCCTCGCCGCGCTCGACCGCGACATCTACACGGTGATCG
>DASTPU010000028.1:0-25988 GCA_035762105.1 Nocardioidaceae bacterium
CGGGTGCGGCGATGATCCACGTCCACATCCGCGACGACGAGCACAAGCCGACCCTCGACCTCGGCCGGCTGACCGCGACGGTGGACGCCTTGCACGAGCAGACCGACCTGGTCGTCCAGCTGTCCACCGGCGGCTCGGTCCACGACCCGCTCGACAAACGTCTCAAGGTCCTCGACGCCCAGCCCGACTCCTGCTCGCTCACCATGGGCACCACCAACTTCGGCGACGACGTCTTCCTCAACCCGTGGCCGTTCGTGTGCGAGCTCTACCAGCTCAGCCGGGAGCGCGGGATCGTCCCCGAGTTCGAGCTGTTCGACCTCGGTCACGTCCACGCGCTGCACCGCCTGCTCGACAAGTACGGCCTGCCCTACGGCGGACGCGTCCACTGCGACCTGGTCATGGGGGTCCCCGGAGGCATGCCGGGTACGGCGGACGCGCTGGTCGCCGCGGTCAACGCCATGCCGGACGCCGTCACGTCGTGGTCCGCGACCGGCATCGGCCGGTCCACGCTGACGGTCGCCCTCGCGGCGCTGAGCAAGGGCGGTCACCTGCGCGTCGGCATGGAGGACGTGCTCACCCTGGCCAGGGGTGTCCCGGTGGAGCACAACGCGCAGCTCGTGGAGCGCGCCGTCGCGATGGGACGCCTCGCGCAGCGCGAGCCGATGTCGTGTGACGAAGCCCGCGACCTGCTCCAGATCAAACGCCGATAGACTCCCCGTCATGGAAGCCGTGTTCATCGCGCTGATGGCCGCCGTCGTGCTGCTCAGCGGATTCGTGTCCGTGCTCGTGCTCTACAAGCTGCTCAAGGCAGACAACTCCTAAGCATGCCTTTCGAGCTGCCTCAGGACCTGCACCCCGACTGCGCCCCGATCGCGTGGCTGCTCGGGACGTGGCGCGGCAACGGCCACGGGGACTACCCGACGATCGAGCCGTTCCAGTTCGGGCAGGAGGCCATCTTCACCCACGACGGCCGCCCGTTCTTCCACTACATGAGCCGGGCCTGGATCGTCGACGCCGAGGGCAAGAAGGTGCGCGACGCCGCCATCGAGACCGGGTTCTTCCGGCCCAAGGCCGACGGCACCCTCGAAGTGGTGATGACGCACAACACCGGCTTCATCGAGATCTGGTACGGCCACGCCGAGGCCGCCAAGATCGAGATCGCCACCGACGCGGTCGGCCGCACGGAGACCGCCAAGGAGGTCACCGCCGGCCACCGGCTCTACGGCCTCGTCGAGGGCGACCTGCTGTGGACCTACGACATGGCGGCCGTCGGCCAGAAGCTCCAGCCCCACCTCTGGGGACGGCTCGTCCGCCAGTAGCCGCGGCGGCTCGCATTCCGAAGCGAACCGCGCCCGCACCAGGTGCGCCCCCGCGTCCGCTCTAGGACGCCATGTGGCTCCACTTGGCGTCGTCCGTCGACCTCACCAGGGCGAGCTCGAACCACACCGTCGTGCCGTCGGCGTTGTGCTCGGCGCTCCAGGCCGAGGCGAGCGCGTCGACCAGGGAGAGCCCCCGACCGGAGATCGCCTCGGGGTCCATGTCCTCCGCCCGGTGCACCGGCCCCACGCCGCCCCGGTCCTGGACCATCACGATGAGGTACTCCTGGTCGCGGCGCACCGTGACCGTCGACGTGGTCCGGGAGTGGATCACCGCGTTCGTGACCAGCTCCGACACACACAGCTCCGCGGTGTCGACGACGTCCTCGTGCACCTGCCAGTCCCGCAGCACCGAGGTGACGAAGCGGCGGGCGAGGGACGCCGCCGAGGAGTCGGCGGGCAGCTCACGCGCGACCGTCGGCTGTTCGCGGCACGCGGTGAGCGCGAGCATCGTGACGTCGTCGTCGACCTCCGGGCCGACCATCAGGTTCCCGAGCCTCGCGCAGAGCTCGCGGGGGTTGCGACGACGTGGTGCCATCTGCTCGATGTGGTCGCGGAGCACGTCGATGCCGGCGAAGAGCTCCTGCCTGCGGTTCTCGACCAGACCGTTGCTGTAGAAGAGCAGACTGCTGCTGGCACCCAGCGGCACCGTGTCCGTCCGCCACTGCCCGGCGTCGATCCCCAGCGCGGGCCCGAGCTCCTTCTCGAGGAGCTCCGGCCGCCCGGACGGAGACACCAGCAGGGGTGGCAGATGCCCGGCCGACCCGATCCGCACGCAGGAGCGCTCGGCGTCCACCAGCCCGTACAGCATCGTCACCACCTGCTCGCCGAACGGCAGTGTCGTGATCAGCCGGTCGAGCCGTTCGAGGACGACAGCGGGGTCGGGGTCGAGCAGCGCGTAGGCCCGGGTGGCGGAGCGGACCTCGCTCATCACGACCGCCGCCTCGACGCCCTTGCCCATCACGTCGCCGAGCGCCAGGACGACCGACCCGTCGGGCAAGGGGAGCACGTCGTACCAGTCACCGCCGACGTCCACGTTCACTCCTCCCGGCTGGTAGTGCGCGCCGAGCGCGAGACCGGGAAGCTCCGGGAGCGAGTGCGGCATCAGGCTCCGCTGCAGCTGTTCCGACGTCGACCGCTGCACCTGGTAGGCGAGCCCGCGCCGCAGGGCCTGGCTCACCTGGGCGGCGAAGGCCGAGAGGAACGCTCGCTGCTCGAGCGGGTAGTCCTGCGGGGTCCGGTAGGACACGAGGAGACCGCCGACGCAGACGCCGTCCGCGACCATCGGGACGCTGGCGATGGCGCGAGTACCGAGCCGGAGCTGTCGCGCCGCGATCTCGGGGAACTCACTCGCCAGGTGGTCCTCCGACGCCAGGTACACCGGCTCGGCCGTTCGGACGGTGCGGGCGACAGGGACGTCGGCGAGACCGTCGATCGTGCACCAGCGGACGCCCATCGGGCCCAGTGCCTCCTCGTCGCTCGAGACGAAGGTGAGCTCACGCCCCGCGCCGTGGCTGACGGCCAGCCCGGCGCGCACGACGTCCGCGACGGACAGCAGCTCGGCCAGTGTCGCCCGGGCGACGTCCTCAACGGTGACCGCGTCGCCGAGGGCAGCAGACAGGGATTCCAGATGACGCATGCGCTCCGGCATCGCACCCTCCCCGATCACCCTCCATTCGACAGGCTAGTCCGCCTCATGGCGTTTGTCGCCCTGGTTCTCGGGGCCTGTTCGGCCGCCCGGTTACCCGGCCGTAACCACACGGCCCTGTCGGCGTTGGACATCTCGTAGCCGACCCACGGGAGCAACCCCATGCGACGTACCGCAGCCGCCGCCCTCGCCCTCACGCTGACGGCGACCCTGACGGCAGCCGCCGCGACCACCGCGCTCACGGCGATGACCCCGGCGCCGGCCGGTGCGGCCGCGGACCCGGGCACTGCCCGTACGACGGCCGCCGTCACGCCGCTCCAGCGGTCCACCGACACCCGCGACGTCATGTTCGTCGGCAACAACTGGGAAGGCACCGCGACGATCGTCGACGCGCGCACGCACCGCCGGATCAAGACGGTCGACACCATCCCCGACAAGGACGCGCGGATGCTGGAGATCGCCACGAGCCCCGACAAGCTCGCCTTCTACCTCGCCATCCAGCAGGGGGTCGGCGAGGGGCACGACCAGTACACCGACGACATGTTCACCACCCACGACGGCCGGCTGGTCGCGGTGAGCCGCCCCAGCTTCGCCGACGTCGTCGGCATCGACCTCGAGAGCGGCAAGATCGTGTGGCGCTTCCCGATGGAGGGCTACCGCGCCGACCACATGGGCGTCTCGCCGAACGGACGTCGGCTGCTGGTCAGCGACTCCACCGCCAACAAGGTGCACGAGCTGAACATCTTCACGGGCAAGAAACTGCGGGAGTTCCCCAGCGGCGACACCCCGCACGAGAACAGCTACACCGCCGACGGCAGGCGCATCTTCCACGCCAGCATCGGCCGCGTCTACACGCCGACCGACCGCTCCGAGCTCGGCGTCGCCTACGACACCGCCAAGGGGGAGCGGGTCTTCCAGATCGTGCGCAACCGCGACCTGAAGGTCGTCAAGCGCTGGGACATGGGCAAGGAGCTCGCCGAGGCCGGCCACCCCGGCATGGAGTCCGCGGTGCGTCCGATGGCAGTCGCACCCGACGAGCGCTACGTCTACCTGCAGGTGTCCTTCTTCCACGGCTTCGTCGAGTTCGACACCCGGGCGAAGGACGCCGAGCGGACGTACGCCGGGGAGCCGCTCGTCGGCAAGGTGCGCCGGCTGGTCCGGCTTCCCGACCGGACCGCCGGCATGCCGCGCGAGCAGTACGTCCTCGACTCCGCCCACCACGGCCTCGCGATGAACCGTCGCGGCACCAAGCTCTGCGCCGCCGGCACCATGTCGGACTACGCCGCGATCGTGAACCGCAGGACCCTGAAGCGGAAGATCGTCGACGTCGGCGCCAAGCCGTACTGGTCGACCAACGGCGTGCGGGACAACGAGTGCTGGGTGTCGGTAAGCGGCGACGACAAGGTCGTGGTGATCGACTACCGGGACGGCTCGGTGGTCAAGCAGGTGCCGGTCGGTGACCACCCGCAGCGGGTCCGCGAGGGCCGTGTCGCCCTCGACGTGCTGAGCGCCTGGCGCTCCTGACCGCCGCAACGGCGCCGGCCCGGCGGCCCCAACGCGCGGACAGCAACAACCGGTCCTGGGCGCGATCTTTGCTGTGGAAACGGCGTGCGGACAGCAACAACCGGTCCCGGGGCGTGGAGATTGCCCTCTCGGCCTGGGACGCGGGACGGCCCGGAACCCTCGAAGGGGCTCCGGGCCGTTCGTCGTACGCGCTGGGGTCAGTGCTGAGCGTGCGCGTCGCGCTTGCCGAGCACCAGGCCGAGGGCGACCATGCCCGCGCCGAGCAGGAAGTGCAGCCAGTCGTCGGCGTTGTTCACCGGCACGAAGTTCGCCGGGGCGTCGTGACCGACGAGCAGGCCGTAAAGCCACAGCACGAGGTAGATCGCGCCGCCGCCGATGAGGTAGGTGCGTGCTCCGGACCAGGTCTTCGACATGACCAGGCCGGCCGCGCCGAAGAGCAGGTGCACGATGTTGTGCAGGATCGACACCTGGAAGATGCCGAGCAGCATCGCCTCGGACTCGTGTCCTGCGAACTGCATCGAGCCGTAGTCCGTGGTGATGCCGGGGATGAAGCCGAGCACGCCGACGGCGAGGAAGACGATTCCGACGATCTTCGCCGCCTTCTCGAGCGTGCTGCCGTGTGTCGTGCGGGAGGTCGTGGCGTGAGCCGTGTGGTGCGTCATGGTGACTCCTTCGGTTGCTGCAGGGGCGCCACCGCTGCTTGATGGGACCTGGCTAGCGGTACCCCAGGTATCGAAAGGGGAACCCGGATTCGGCGGGAGTTTCCGGAGACGTGTTCCGGACCGCGAATGCCTCCTGCACCGTCCTCCGAACGGGTCAGATCGGCTAGTCGGTTCGGGCCATTTGGGTGTTTCGAGACCTTCGACTCCTGATGGCCATGAGTTGGATGACCGTACCGGGATCAACAACTCAAGGGGGAAGCACTTTGTCGCGTTTGCACGCGCCGACCAGATGGTCGGCCTTTTTCTTGTCCGCGCTCGCGATGGTGGTGGCCACTCTGTCGCCGCTCGCCGCCGCTCAGGCTGTCGAGCCAGCCGCGCCCGGATCGGCCGTGGGCACCGTCCTCGACGGCACCACGCCGATCGCCGACGCCCACCTCAGCCTCCGCCAGCTCATCGGCACACCCGGGACGTGGGAGAGCTGGGACTACTCCGGCGACACCTTCACCGCGGAGGACGGCAGCTACGCGTTCGGTGACCTGACCCCCGGCGCGTACTACACGGTCTACGCCCAGGCACCGGGGATGACCAGCCGGTATCTCGGCGACACCCAGGACTGGTCGACTGCCCAGTACTTCCAAGCGCAGGACGGCCTCGGCCACGACTTGGCTCCGATCACGCTGGTGCCGGGCAAGCGCGTGACCGGTGTCGTCACCCACAACGGTGCTCCTGTCGCCGACGTCGACGTCGAGGCGCTCCGCTGGGACGGCTCCACGTTCCAAGGCACGAGCTGGGGCGTCACGGACGAGAACGGGCAGTACGCGATCGATGACCTCGAGTCCGGCACCTACACGCTCTGGTTCAACACCCACTACTCCGACGCGAACGCCGACTCGGTGTTCCTGGGTGGCGCTGTAGGTATGCCTGCGGACACTAGCGATCCGGCGACGGTCTTCACTGTCGACGACAGCAACCCGTCAGCAGTTGAGGACATCACGCTTCCCGACGCCATAACGGCGTCCGGACGTGTGCTCGGTACGGACGCCCAGCCCCTCTCCGCCGCGAACGTCCTGGTGTATCAGTGGGTCGAGGACTACTGGGAGTTCTACGCGCAGGCCCAGACCGGCGAGGACGGTGCGTACTCGGTCAAGGTGCCTCGCAACGCCTCGGTCACCTTGCGCTTCGGCGCAGCCGGCTACACCCGCCAGTACCTCGGGGGCGGCTCCGAGGAGCCCGGCGCTCCCACCGCGGCGAACGCGCTGACCGTGTCGGACGCCGACATCACTGTGCAGGAAGTCACGCTGCAGGCCTTCGACTCTCGCTTCGGTGACGTCGCCGGTCAGCCGATGGACTTCTGCTACAACAGCTCACTTCCGAACCAGCTCGACGTCTCCAGCGGTCCGGTCCAGATCCCGTCGGAGTTCGGCCTGACCTTCTTCGGACAGCCCTACACAGAGCTTTTCGTCAACAGCCACGGCAACATCAGCTTCGGCAGCGAGAACCTGACGTTCACTCCTGAAGGTCTCACGGGACAGACCGGCCGGCCGATCATTGCGCCGTTCTGGGCGGACGTCGACCAGACGGGCAACGACCAAGTCACCACCTACGGCTTCTCCCCGGACGGCAAGAGCTTCTGCGCCGTCTGGGCGGACATGGGCTACTTCAACCAGCACGTCGACAAGCTGAACACCTTCCAGCTCGTGCTCACCTCCGCCCAGGACGAGCAGGGGCGGTCCGCCGGTGACTTCGACATCACGTTCAACTACGACCAGGTCGAGTGGGAGAGCGGTGACATGTCCGGCGGCGTCAGCGGTCTCGGCGGAACCACCGGAGCCGTCGGCTTCTCCGCGGGCACGGGCATCGCGGGTTCGTACATGGAGCTCCCCGGTTCCCTCGAACCCGGCGCATTTCTGGCCGGCGGGGCGCGGGACCTTCTGGCGAACTCGCTCAGCTCCATCCAGCCGGGCCGCTACGTCTTCGAGGTCCGCAACGAGGGCATGGATGCGCTCTACGGAGGAATGACCGGCGCTGTCGAGGACAGCAACGGGCAGCCCGTAGTCAGTGCCTACGTCGAAGCCTGCAGCACCGGAACCACGAGCTCCTACTGCATCTTCACGCAGACCGACGAGAGCGGCGCCTTCGACTTCCCCGCCGTCCTGCCTGGCGACTACAGCGTGCGTGTCTGGCCTCCGAACGGTGAGCTGTTCGGCGGCGGAGCGGCGGTGACGGTCACCGAGGGTGAGGTCGAGCCGGTTCCGACGATCACCCTGTCAGCGCCCGAGCCCATGCCTGACGGAGTGACTCTCGAGAACGTGGGCGTCAGCGGCGGCGTGCCGTCGGTGTTCTACGGCGACGACCTCGACTTCCAAGTCAAAGGCTGCCCCGGCGTTGAGAACCCGATGTACAGCGTGACCAAGCCCGACGGAACGCCGCTTCTCGACGCAGGCGGCAGTCCAAGGACAGACATCCCGCTGACGGAGACCAGCCAAGGGGTCTACGAGGCCGTGATCCCGGCGTTCTCGCCCTACACCGGCGAGGCGAAGATCACGACAAACGTGCTGGCCACGTGCGGGGGCTCGCCGGTCGAGTTCAACCTGTACATCGACCCGAGCGGGATTGTCACGGACCAGTACGGCCGTCCGGTCGCCGGCGCCACGGTGACCCTGCTGCGGTCCGACTCCGAAGCCGGCGACTACGCGGTCGTCACGGACAGGACAGTCATGTCGCCCAGCAACCGCAACAACCCGGACACGACGAACGCAGACGGCTACTTCCGCTGGGACGTGGTGTCGGGCTGGTACAAGGTCACGGTCGAGAAGGAGGGCTGTACGCCCTTCACAAGCCCCGCCATGTCAGTGCCGCCCGAGCGGATCGACCTGCTCCTGAAGCTCAGCTGCTCGGGGATCGCCGCACCCGAGCCGGTGGTTGCGCCGACACTGAGCGGTACGGCGAAGGCAGGAGAGACCCTGGTCACGACGAAGGGTGAGTGGCCAGCTCCCCTGGAGTGGTCGAAGACCGAGTGGTTCCGCGGCACGACCAAGGTCGGGGAGGGCACGTCCTACACGGTGACGGATGCCGACGCAGGTCAGACGATCACCGCACGCGTGTCCGCGGTCCGTCCCGACTACCAGCAGGAGCAGGGGTCCGGCGCCTTGGTCGCGTTCACGCCCGTCTCGGTGGAGCTGGACGTCACGGTCGAGGGCACACCTGCCGGTGGCGGCAGCGCCGGAGGCGGTGGAACCGGAGGCGGTGGAACCGGCGGCGGTGGGGGCGATGTCTCGACGGAGGCGCCGAGGGCGACGGCACTCCCGTCGATCTCGGGCAGTGCCAGGGTCGGTGCTGAGCTGACCGCCAGCAACGGCACGTGGGACAAGCCGAACCTGACCTACACCTACCAGTGGCTGCGTGACGGGCAGGTAGTGCCCGGGGCCGACGGCAAGACCTACGCCCCGGTCGCCGCGGACCTCGGCAGTCTCCTGAGCGTCGAGGTCACCGCCAAGGGCAACGGTCTTCAAGACGGCACCGCTCGTTCCATGGCAGTCGCGATCGAGCAGGGCCTCGCGCCTCATGCGGTCCAGGCTCCGACCGTCGAGGGCCGCGCGGCTGTGGGCAGGACCCTCACCGTCGACCCGGGCGCTTGGGACATGAAGGGCCTCGCCTTCTCGTACCAGTGGTTCCGCAACGGCGAGGCGATCCGAGGCGCAACCGGTGCGACGCGCAGGCTACGTGTCGTGGACGCCGGCCAGGACGTCGCAGTGGTCGTCACCGCGAAGAAGCCCGGCCACAAGGTCCGCCGGCTCGCGACGGACGCCGTCGAGGTCGCGAAGCTTCGCTCCACCACGACCACCGAGCTGGTCGCGGCCGCGGTCTCTGCGTCGAAGATCAGTGTCGAGGTGGCCGTGCCAGGCATGGCGCGGCCGGTCGGCCGGATCGTGGTGCGCGTCGACGGCGAGCGGGTCGAAGCGGTGCGCCTGGCCCGTCGTCACGCTGGTGAACGGAACGTCACGATCACTGGTCTGGCAGAGGGTGCCCACCGTGTGGTCGTCGTCTATCGCGGATCGTCGAGGACGCTCGGGTCCAGGGACGCCATGCGGCTGCGCATCCCTCGCTGAGCCGCGGCAACTGCAGACGGAGCCCGGTCCCCAGGAGGGGCCGGGCTCCGTCGCATCGGAGTGACCTCAGGAGGCGGCGCGGTCGGCCTCGTGCCACGAGCCCTCGGTGCGCACGACCAGGTCCTGCACCACGGCCTCGACGGAGCCGCCGGCCTCGAACGCCGCCCGCTGCCGTGCGGCGCCGGTGCCCTGGGCGAGCAGCCGCGCGAACGCGTCGGCGGTCCAGTCCCAGTCGTCCGTGGCCCGGAGCGCCTCCTCGGAGTAGGTACGCAGCGCGTCGAAGACGTCGCGGACAGGTGCGAGCTCCATGGTGCTCGGGTTCACCAGCGTCGACGAGAGTCCGTGCCGCGCAGCGCGCCAGGTCGCGGCACGCAGCAGGTCGCTGCGCCACGCGCGCGAATCGCCGTCACCGGTCTCGGCTGAGGTCGACACGAGGGCACGGGCGAGCGTGGCCACGAGCACGGCGTCCTCGGGCTCGGTGCACACGTCGGCGACCCGGATCTCGATGGTCGGGTACGTCGCGGAGACGCGGGCGTCGAGGTAGAGCATCCCGTCGTCCATCGCGGCGCCCCACTCCATCATCTTGTCCAGGGTCGACCGGTAGGCGTCGGTGCTCTCGAACGGCTCGGCCGGCCCGCTGCTCGGCCACCGGCTCCAGAGCTGCGAGCGCCAGCTGGCGAACCGGGTGTCGCGCCCCTCCCAGAACGGAGAGTTCGCGCTGATCGCGAGCAGCACGGGCAGCCAGGGACGGATCCCGTCCATGACCCGCACGGCCTCGTCGTCACCGTCGACGTCGACGTGCACATGCATGCCGCAGACGAGGGACTGGCGGGTCAGCTCGCCGTACTCCTCCATCATCCGGTGGTAGCGCGGCTTGTTCGTGAGCACCGGGGCGTCGGCCACGAGGACGGGCGTCGGTACGGCGACCGCGGCGGCGCCCGCCGCACGAGCAGCCTCACCGACCGCCCGACGGCCCCGGACGATGTCCTCGGCGAGGTCGGCCGCGGACGTGCGGGGCTCGGTCGCGGTCTCGATCTGCTGGAGGAACAGCTCCTGCTCCACGGGGGCGTCGTCCTTGCTGACCTCCCCGCGGTCCTCCGCCTCCCGGCGCGCGCGGAGCGCCTTCGCGGAGACGCCGGTGACCAGGCCGGTCTCCGGGTCCACGAGCATGAGCTCTTCTTCCACACCGATCTTGCGCATGAGCTTGTAGGGCCCTCCCTCTTGATGGCTGACTGCGAAAGTGCCCCGAATGCGCGGGCCTCACACCTGAAGCGGCCGAGGTCACGTCCGCGGGCCGCCCTAGACTCGGCAGGGTGACCACGAGGGACTGGCAGGCGACGCTGCGCGAGAAGGGCTACCGGCTCACACCGCAGCGCGAGCTCGTGCTCCGTGCCGTCGACCGGCTGGGGCACGCGACCCCCGACGAGGTGCTCGCCGCCGTGCGTGAGGAGTCGCAGGCGGTCAACATCTCCACGGTCTACCGGACCCTCGAGCTGCTCGAGGCGCTCGGCCTGGTCCGGCACAACCACATCAGCGACCGGGCGCCGACGTACCACTCCACCGCGACCCCGGACCACGTCCACCTCGTCTGCCGCGGCTGCGGCGCGATCACAGAGGTGGCGCCCGCGGTCGTCACGCCGATGACCGACACGTTGAGGGAGGAGTACGGCTTCACGACCGACATCGGCCACCTGACGGTCTTCGGCACGTGCCGGGCGTGTGTCGCCCGGTCGACCGCCGGGTAGGTTGGCGAGCATGACCCCCGAGACCGCCCTCGCGAGCGCAGCGAGGCTCGCCGAGCGCCTCGAGCCGGGGGACCTCGACTCCACGCTGGAGCAGATCACCGCCGCCGCCGTGGAGCTGATACCCGACGCGGCGTTCGCCTCCATCACCGTGCGACACGGGGACCGGCTCGAGACCGTGAACGCCACCGACGAGTGCGTGATGGCGGTCGACGCCACCCAGTACGCGCTGCAGGAGGGGCCCTGCTACGAGGCAGCCACCGACGTCCCCCAGGTGACCGCGCCCGACCTTCCCAACGACAGCCGCTTCCCGCGCTACGGCCCCAAGGCGGCGGACGCGGGGATCTACGCCCAGGCGGCGTTCCGCCTCTTCGAGCGCAACGGCGGCGTCCAGGGCGCGCTCAACCTGTACTCCACGAAGCCGGGCGCCTTCGCCGGCATCGAGGACACCGCGGCGCTGTTCCGCAGCCAGGCCGCGGTCGCCATCGCCTACGCGCACGAGGTCACGAACCTCACCGAGGCGCTCGAGACCCGCACGACCATCGGCAAGGCCATGGGCATCGTCATGGAGCGCTACCACCTCAACGACGAGCGTGCGTTCGCCTTCCTGACAAGGCTTTCCCAGCACCGCAACGTCAAGCTCCGCCACGTCGCCGCGGAGATCGTCGCCGAGGCGCGGGTGGCGGAGGAGCACTAGCTCGAGCGGGTCGCCTCGCGCAGGCCGGTCGTCCGGACGTGCACGACGCGGGCCTCCCAGTCGACACGGTCGACGTCGTCCCAGGTCAGGTACCCGGTGTGCCGGTGCAGGAAGCGGACCACCGTGCGGATCATCCACGGTCCCTGCTCGGGATGCCGGTCGTAGCCGAACAGCGTCCCCGGCCGCATCCGGCCGACGATGAGGCCCTCCACGACCAGCTCCGCCAGCGGCCCGGGCACGCGCGCCGACGGTGCCAGGCGTACGTCGATCACCCGGTCGCCGTCCTGGCCGTCGGCGAACCGGATCTGCATGCCGAGCAGGTCGGTGAGCCGGTGACGGGTGCTCATCTCGGAAGCACCTTCGACCCCGGGATCGCGGCGATCACACGGTCGCGCATCCACGTCTCGAAGCCGTCGAGCGCGACCGTCGTACGCCCCACGGCGAGCCTGATCGCGGTCTCCACCGACGCCACCTGCGACCACTCGACCCGCGCCGGCTCGGACCGACCCGAGAGCCGGGACCAGGAGGAGGTCACGATCGTGCCGAGCCCGCCGCCGAGCCGGGGCCCGAGCGCGCCCGGGCCGGAGAGCAGCGCGGTCACGTAGATCCGGCCGTCGTCGCGCTGCTCGAGCTCGACGTCGTCGACCTTGCCGATCATCCGGCCGTCGTTGTCGAGGATCTGCCGGTCGAGCAGCTCGAGGTAGCCGTCGATCGTCCGGCCCGCAGGATGTTTGCTCATGTCGTCCCCAGCTTCGTCCAGATCATCAGCGGGATCGCCGCGATCGAGGCGGCGAGCACCAGGAGGAGGTAGATGCTGCCGAAGGTGTTCGCCAGCCACCGGTTCCGGCGTTCGCCCATGTAGGCAGGGTCGTTGGCGACGATCAGGATCGGCAGGTAGGTCAGCGGCAGCGCGACCGCGGAGAACACGACGGAGAACTCCGTCACGAGGATCGGGTCGACGGTGGTCAGCAGCACGGCGCCGGCGAGGATCGTCGAGAGCAGCACGACGGCGTGGAAGCGCGCCGCGTCGCGGGGCTTCACGAACTTGCCCCACTGCCAGCCGAAGTACTGCGCGATGCTGTATCCCACCGACAGCCCGGTCTCGCAGGCCGCACCGAAGGTCGCCGCGAAGAACCCGAGGATCGCCACGGCGAGACCGAGCTTGCCGAGCGCCATCGCCACGGGCAGCCCGACCTGGCCGAGCGTCGCCACGTCGATCCCAACCGGGAAGAGCGCGACCGCGGCCGCCCCCGCGATGGCCAGGGACAGCACGCCCCCGAGCGGGAACCCGATGAACACGTTGGCCCTCATGATCGGGATGCTCCCGGCGTCCCAGCCCTCCTCGATGCCCCCGGAGGAGAAGAAGAACACCTCGTACGGCGTCATCGCGGCGCCGAACAGCGCGATCGCGTAGTACCAGTACGACGGCCACGCCTCGCCCGCCGGCTTGGCCGCGGTGGACGCGGTGTGCCACATGGTTCCCCAGTCCGGACCGAGCTGCCACAGCGCGACGGCGAACACGACCAGCGCCAGGCCGAGGATGCCGAAGACGTTCTCGACCAGGGAGAACTTCGCCCGCCACAGCACGATCCACACCGCGGCCGCCGTGAACGGGATCCAGAAGGGCTCCCACACGCTGGTGGCGAGCTCGAGCGCCAGCGCGATGCCGCCGATCTCGGCGATGAAGGTCAGCAGGGTCACCGCCATGGAGCCGAAAAGGTTCGCCAGGCCGACGCGCGGGCCGAGCCGCTCGCGGACGATGTCGAAGGTGGGGCGTCCGCTGACCGCGACCACGCGGCCCGACATCTCGGCGAACACCACGATGCCGAGCACGCCGACCATGACCACCCAGGCCAGCGACATCCCGAAGCGCGAGCCGACGGTGGCGTTGGTGACCATGTCGCCGATGTCGACGAAGCCGCCGATCGCGGTGAGGATGCCCAGGAAGATGCCGAGGAACTTCTTCACGACACCCGCCCCTCGAGCTCCTCGAGGTCCTTCGCGATCGTGTCCAGGTCGTCGGCCAGGGCGGGGTAGCGGGCCCGGTCGTAGCGCTCGATCGCGGTGCGGGCCTCGTCGAGGAGGTCCTCGGCGTCACCGAGGAGCGTCGACATCCGCTTGGTCAGCCGGTCCCGCTGGGGAGGCGGGTTGAGCTCGATGAAGGCCGACGTCGCGGTCCCCAGCGACTTCTCGCTGTAGCGCATCTGCGCGATCGCGGTCTGGCGGAGCATGCGGTCGTCGTACAGCGTCTCGAGGAGCTTCTGCACGGTGCGTACGTCGCTCACCGCGGCGCCGAGGGTGAGCCTGGCCTTGTCGTCGTAGGTGTCGACGTCGGGACTCGCGGGGACACAGCCGCCGAGCAGGGCAGCGGCGAGCGCGGCGGCGAGGACGCGCCTCACCGGTGGTGCCTCGCAATCCACCAGCCCAGCACGACGAGCTCGAGGAGGAACACTCCCCAGCCGATCGAGACTGCCATCGCAAGCGTCACAGCCGTCTCTGTTCCCGTCTCTTGGAGCCTGCAAACGGGTGGTCCGTCGGACGCGGTGCCGTGGCCGAGGACGGCCCGGTCCGTAGCATGCCCAGGGTGCGTAACGGACAGACCGGCTCGTCTCGGCGTCGACCCCTGCTCGGGGTCGTCCTCGTCCTGACGGCCGTGGTCCTCGCTCTGGCGGCGGTGTACGTCTGGCAGGCGCGCAGCGCCTACGTCCATCTGACTGCGGCGAAGGAGCGGATTCCGCAGCTGCGGGAGCAGATCGTGAACGGTGACCCGGCCGCCGACGAGACGGCGGAGGCGTTCGCCGAGGACACGGGCAAGGCACGTACGGCGGTCGCCGGACCGCACTGGGCAGTCCTCGCCGCGGTCCCGTGGGTCGGACCGAACGTCGAGGCCGTGAGGACGGTCACCGACGCCGCCGACGACCTCGCAGTCGACGCCCTGCCCGAGCTACTGCAGGCGGCGGAGGTAATGGACCCGGCGAACCTCGCGCCGACGAACGGGCGGGTCCCCCTCGCGCCGATCCAGGCGGCCGCGCCGCACGTTGGTGCCCTGCAGCAGGAGATCGCGGCTGCCGACGAGCTGCTCGCCGAGATCGAGACCGGCGACCTGCATGAGCGTCTCCGAGCGCCGGTGACTGACCTCGTCGCCACCATGTCCGATCTTCGTGCCCAGACGACGACGGCTGCGAAGGCCGCGCGGTTGCTGCCTCCCATGCTCGGGGCCGAGAGCCCGCGGCACTACCTGCTGATGGCGCAGAACAACTCGGAGCTCCGGGCGCTCGGCGGCATGCCAGGGGCAGCCATCCTGATCCGCGTCGACGACGGACGGGTCGAGCTGGTGGAGCAGCGGACCGCGGGCGAGGCCGGTGTCTTCACCGAGCCGGTGACCCGCCTGACGGATGCGGAGCGGACGCTCTACGGCACGCAGCTCGGCCGGTACTTCTCCAACGTCACCTCGACCCCCGACTTCCCCCGTGCCGCGCAGCTGGCTCGCACCATGTGGCGCAGAACGACGGGTGTCACTGTTGACGGAGTCGCCTCGGTGGACCCCTATGCACTGCAGCTGTTGTTGCGGGCCAACGGGCCGGTGACCCTGGCTGACGGACGGACCCTCGACGGCAGGAACGCCGCGCGGATCCTGCTCAACGAGGTCTACAAGGTCCTGGACCCCGAGGCCCAGGACCAGTTCTTCGCCACGGCTGCGGCAGCCATCTTCGACAAGGTCATGTCCGGGACCGACGCGAGGGCGACGGCCGCGGCCCTGGCCGAGGCGACGTCGCACGGCCGGCTGATGCTGTGGTCTGCCGATCCCGCGGAGCAGAAGGCGTTGGGCAGTACATCGCTCGGTGGAACGCTGCAGGGCAGCCGCGGCAACACGCCCGTCGTCGGCGTCTACCTGCACGACCAGAGCAGGGCGAAGATGGACTACTACCAGTACGTCGACGTCGAGATACGGCCCGCCTGCGAGCCAGGGGACACGGTGCGCCTCGAGGTCACCCTCCGCTCTGACCTGCCGCGAGACATCACGGACATGCCACCCTCGGTGATCGGCACCAAGCTGCCGCCTGGCCACATCCGGACTGCAGTGCTCGTGTATGCGCCTGACGGCGGACTGGTTACCGAGGCGCGCACCAGCCAGGCGTCGAACTGGGTGAGCACACACCGACACGCAGGGCTGCACGTGACCTCTCGTGTGGTCGATCTGCGCCCCGGCCGGCCGGTGCGCCTCCACTACGAGCTCTCCGTGCCCGACCACCCGGTCGGCACCGTAGCGCTGCGCATGACCCCAGGGCCGACGGACCGTCATTATCGGACATCTGCTTTGCAATGCAACGGATAGCCCTTACGGTTGGTTTCTACCGACATCGACATGACCGGGGGCTTTCTTCCGATGTTCCATCGCGCTCTTCTGGCGCTGCTCGCCGCGATCCTGCTCTCCCTCGCGCCGTCGACAGCCTTTGCTCTTGACTACGACGAGAACGACGGCGACGGCGTGACCAGCGACAACCCGAACCCGGCGCCGGGCGAGGTGTTCGGAGTCAGTGTCGAGTCCGACGACTGCGGTGTCGTCCGCCTCAGGGTCGACTCGCCCCGCAGCGAGACCACCATCGACGGCAAGCAGACCAACTCACGCACCAAGCCCGGCGACGCGGACGGCACCACCGACTTCTCGGTCTCCATCGGCGTCGAGGGTGAGTTCGAGCTCACGGGTGTCTGCGTGCCCACCGGCGAGGTGCTCGGCGTGGAGATGGTGGTCGTCGGCGACGGCGAGGCTGCCCGAACGACCACCGCCGACGCACGCCAGGCCGGGCTGCTGCCCGACACCGGCGCCCAGACCTCCACCACCGCCCTGACCGTCGGTGGCGGCCTGCTGGTGCTGGCAGGTGCAGCGACGCTCCTCATCCGCCGCCGCAAGGGCGACGCCGGCTGACGACGCCCTGACAAGGTCCACCGAAGACCCCTGCGAGGCTGACTCGCAGGGGTCTTCGCGTTCCTGCTCCGCCTGCTGGTCCGGACAAAACAAACGACACCGGCCGGTCACGCAATATGCTGGGCCCGTCGGATCTGTTGCGTGAGGCGAGAGGGGTGCAATGACTACGGTCCGCCGCCCCGGGCGCGTGCAGAAGATCGCCTACGACGAGACGCCGCTCAACTCGCGCAGGCCCGACATCGACTCCCGCATCGGCTGGCTGCTCGCGATGTCCCGCCTGCACCACGTCGACCGGGAGATGGCGGACGGCCGGCGGTTCACCGAGGCGCTCAAGGCGGTCGGCTGCAACGCGAGCCGCAGCCTGGTCAGCCGGTGGGAGTCGGGGGAGATCCCGATCTCCTACGAGGGCATGTCGGCCTACGAGCAGGCGCTCGGACTGCCGACTGGCCAGATCTCGTCGCTGACCGGCTACATGCGCGCCGCGATCCCCGGCGTCAAGGCGCGGGTGGTCCGGCCCCAGCTCGACCCGGCGAGCAAGGAGTTCTCGGTCCGGCTCGACGAGCTGATCGAGCTCGCCGAGGAGGGGCACGCCAAGGCGACCGACTGGCAGGACCTCGGCTGGCACCTCGCCGCCGTGCCGCTGGTGCACATGCGGGCGTCGACCTGGCACGCGATCACCCACCGCGTGGTGAACCAGCTGCCCCGGTCGGTGAAGGTGCCCTACCGGCAGTACTCCACCGCGGCCATGAACATCGCCTCGGTGCCCCGCGCCCAGGACTTCCTGACCGACGCCGTCGACCAGCACATCCACACGCCCGGCGTGCAGGTGCTCACCAACCCCATCGGCCTGCTCGACCAGCTCCCGACGCGGCGGGCGGCCGAGATCGTGCTCGACCTGATCGAGCACCCGCCGACCGACGCGGTCTTCGCGCTCACCGTCTGGGTCGCCGCCCAGAAGATCACGCGCGGCGACTTCTCGGCCGAGGAGCGCAGCCGGCTCGACATGCTGGTGCTCCGCATGTGGCGGGCGAACCCGTTCAAGGCCTCCAACGAGCTCGCCGAGCTGATCGCGTGCCTGCCCGACGGCCTGCGCTCGACGCTCACCGACGCCGCGTCCAAGGCAGGCCAGCGCAAGCTCGGGTACGTCGTGCAGAGCGGCGAGGACCTCGCCCCCGACATGGCCCGCGGCCTGTCCTTCGACCTCGCCGAGTCCGCCCGCGCCAAGGTCCCCGGCGAGCCGGTCTACGACGAGGACCGGATGCTCGTGCGCCTGGTCCGCGAGTCCCTCTTCCACCGCGACTCCGAGCGCCGGCACCTGGCGTCGCTGTTGATCTCGGCCTCGCCGTTCGGGGACGCGGTCGCCGACGGGCTCCTGTCGCTGCTCTCGGCGCCCAACGCCCCTGCGCCGGTGCGGGTGCGGGCTGCGACGCTGGTGAGGTACCTCAGCAGCGACGCGCACCGGCTGCGGATGCTGGGGTTCGTCGAGGACCCCAGCGACGACGTGGGCGCTCCGATCGTGCAGGGCCTGGGGCACATGAGCTTCACGGCCTTCTCCGACCAGGTGATCCGGTCGTCCCTGAAGGAGGTGTGGTCGCCGCGCGAGCGCGCCAAGATGTACGCGCTCGGGATGTCGGGCTCACCGGCCCTCTCCTCGATAGCCCACGCGCGCAACGCCCCCGACTGGCAGCGCGAGGCCGCCCAGTGGTGGCTCTCCCAGGGCTGTGCGGTCCGCTCCTAGGCCGGCCCCTCGCACTCCACGCCGGGGAACTCGTGGCGCAGCCGCTCCTCGAGCCAGCGCACCAGCCCCGGGTCGCTGGGCACGGTCCGGTCACCCTGGCAGATCTCGAGCACCATGGCCTGGGCGACCTGGTCGACGGTGGCGTCGGTCTGGGCGGCCCAGAGCTCGAGCAGGCTGTAGGCCGCGTCGGCCGCGATCGCGTACCGGAAGATGAGCACGCCCTTGGCCTGCTCGATGAGAGCAGTGGTCGGGAGCGAGGTGGGCGTGAAGCCCGTCAGTCCCTTGGGGCCGCGTTGCGGCTCCGCGCCCTCCGTCGTGGGGTGGGCGTCGATGATCCCCGTCACTGGATTCCTTGCTGCCGAGTGGCTGTGGTTGCGCCTGAGGTCTCAAGAGCCCAGCCCTGCCGGTCAAGGTACTCGCGAACCGGTGCCCGGTCCATAGCCCGGCGATGGCGGTGACGGGTCCGGCCACCGAATAGCCTTGCCCCGTGGACAGCGAGGTCGAGGAGAAGGGGCTGGGCGGCGCGGCCGCCCCCGCCTCGATCTCGACGACCCAGGAGCTCGCCGACACGCTGACCGCGCTGCGACACCGGGCGGGGATCTCCATCCGCAAGCTCGCCTCGGTCACCGGCATCCCGCCCGCCACGCTCGGCGGCTACTTCAGCGGCCGCCACCTGCCGTCGGTCAGCCAGGGCGGCGCCCTGCAGGACATGCTCGCAGCGCTCGGCGTCTGCGACGAGGACGAGGTGGCCGCCTGGCTCGATGCGGTACGACGGCTCCGGGCGCGCGCCTCCGGCCCCGCGACGGAGCCGGCCCCCAACCCGTACCGTGGCCTGCGCAGCTTCACCGAGGAGGACGCGGACCGGTTCTTCGGCCGGGAGGCCTACGTCGCCGAGGTGCTCGACGCGCTGCGGGACCAGGAGTCGTCGGGACCGGGCATCGTGGCACTCGTGGCTCCGTCGGGCGCCGGCAAGTCGTCGCTGCTGCTCGGCGGCGTGGTGCCGGCGCTGCACAAGGCCTCACCACCCGTGGACGTGTCCGTGATCGTGCCCGGGGCCGACCCGGTCGCGGCGCTCGCTGCCCTGGAGACGCAGCCCGAGGTGCTCGTCGTCGACCAGTTCGAGGAGATCTTCGCGCCCGGTGTGCCCGAGGAGGAGCGGCGCGCCTTCGTCGACCGGCTCGCCGCTCTGGTCCGGCTCGGACCGACGGCCGGCCGGCGGGAGACGACCGTGCTGTTCGGGCTGCGCGCCGACTTCTACGGTGAGGTGCTCCGCGACCCCGTGCTGCTCCCGGCGCTCCGGGAGGCACAGGTCGTGCTGGGCCCGATGTCCGAGGACGAGCTGCGCCGGGCGATCACCGGTCCCGCGCGCACCGTCGGGGTCACGGTCGAGGACGAGCTCGTCGAGGTGCTGCTGCGCGACCTCGCCCCGCGCGGGCCGCGTGACGGCTCGGGCGCCCACCGCCCGGGCGCCCTCCCGCTGATGTCGCACGCGCTGATGACCGCGTGGGACCGGCATGCGGGGGACAGGCTGACCGTGCGGGACTACCTCGCCACCGGAGGCATCGCGGGCGCGGTCCAGGGCTCGGCCGAGTCGGCCTACGCGTCCCTCTCGCACGAGGCGCAGGCGATGGCTCACCAGCTGTTCAGCAGGCTCGTGAACGTCGACGACGAGGGTGTCCTCACCCGCCGGCGGGCCCGGCACACCGAGCTGCGGTACCTCCAGCCGACCGACGACGGTCCGCTGTCCGTCGTACTCGAGCGCTTCATCGCCGCCCGCCTGCTCACCGCCACCGACAGCACCGTGGAGATCAGCCACGAGGCCCTGCTCGACGCCTGGCCCCGGCTCTGGGAGTGGATCGAGGCCGACCGCGACGCGCTCCGGGTGCGTCGCCGGGTGGCGTCGGCGGCGACGCTGTGGGCGGAGCAGGGCCACGACGAGGGGGTGCTGCTCCGCGGGGCCCCGCTCGCGGCGGCGGTCGAGCTGCTCGACCACGACCGTGACCTGCTCACGCCGGTGGAGCGCGACTTCGTCAAGCACAGCCAGGCCCGCGAGGGCGCCGACCTCCTGGCGCAGCTGCGACGCAGCCGGCGGCTCGGCCAGCTGCTGGTGGCGATGACGGTTCTCGCCGTCGTGGCCGGGGTCCTCGCCGTGCTCGCCTACCAGTCACGCACCGAAGCGCGCCAGCAGCGTGCGGCGGCCGACCTGGCCCGCGACGCCGCGCTCTCGCGCCAGGTCGCGGCGGAGGCCGACCGGCTGATGGGCAACGACCCCACCCTGGCCAAGCAGCTCGCCGTGGCGGCCTACGAGATCTCGCCGACCCTGAAGGCGCGCTCGAGCCTGCTCGACGCCACGTCCTACCGGGACGCGACCCGGTTCGTCGGCCCCGACGGCAGCATGCACGCCTCGGCGTCGCCGGACGGGGCGGTGCTGGCCCTCGCCGGCGCGGACGGCAGGGTCCGGCTCTGGCAGCGCGACGCCGACGGCGCCCACGCGCGGGTGGCGCAGGTCGTCGGCGATCCCCGGGGTGGGCTGCTGTTCGCGAGCGCGTTCAGCCCGGACCGGCGGGTCCTCGCCGTCGGCGGCATCTCCGGCACGGTCCGCCTCTTCGACGTGGCGAACCCGGCCGTGCCACGCCTGCTCGTGACCCTCGACGACCCGGGGTCCGCCGTACAGTCGCTGGCGTTCAGCCAGGACGGCGAGGTCCTGAGCGCGGCGACCAGCGACCCTGCGGTGTTCCGCTGGCGCGTCTCGGGTGACAAGGCCGAGGCCCTGCCCGCGGTCACCCGCTTCGACGGTGCGGTGCGGGCAGTGGCGTTCTCCCCGGTCGGTGACGTCATGGCGACGGGCAGCGAGGACGGCATGCTGCGCCTCTGGTCGGTGCAGGAGGAGGACGCGCGGCTCGTGGCCGAGGAGTCGGTGGGCGAGACCAACGCCGTGCTCGGCGTCGCGTTCAGTCCCGACGGCCAGACCCTCGCCGCAGGCGCCAAGGACAAGGTGGTCCGGCTCTGGTCGGTCGGCGACCCCGCCCGACCGCGCCCGCTGCGCGGCCCGGACACGACCCTGCAGAGCCTCGTGAACTCCGTCGCCTTCTCGGCCGACGGGTCGGAGCTGGCCGCGGGCGGGTCGGACGGCACCGCGCGGGTCTGGGACGTCGCGAGCGGCGCGCAGACCGCTCGCATGTCGGTGTCGGCGAACGTCACCAACGTGGCGTTCGTCGGGGAGCGCGGAGGCCTGCTGACCGGCTCGCTCGACGGCACCGCCCGGCTCTGGGCGCTGGAGTCGCGACGGGTGGAGGGCCTCGGCGACAACGTCTGGAGCATCGGGTACGACGAGTCCGGCACACGCCTGCTGGTCGCCCCGGGCACGGGGGACGGCGCGGTCCACGTGTACGACGTGCAGCCCGACGGCACCCCGATCGAGGCCGCGGCACTCGAGGCGCCTTCCTCGGCGGGTGTCCTCGACGGGGCCGCGGCCATGACGCCGGCCGGCGACCTGCTCGCCGGCGGCACCGACACCGGGCACGTCGTGGTGTGGGAGTCCGCGGGGTCCTCGTTCGAGGAGGCCGCCGTGCTCGCGCCCTCGACGGAGCTGATCGAGGCGGTCGCCTTCAGCGCCGACGGGCGCCTGCTCGCCTCGGTGGGCGACGACGGCGCGGTCGTCGTGTGGGACGCCGCGCTCCTGCGCTCCGACGCCGGCGGCGCGGAGGTGGCGCGGCTCGAGGTCGACACGATCCCCCTCGGCGTCGCCCTCAGCCCGGACGGCTCGCTGCTCGCCGTGACCGGCGCGGACAACCGCGTGCACCTGTGGGACCTCTCCTCCGGTGCCGCCCAGCTCGAGCCGTTGGCAGGCTTCCGCAACTACGCGATCGGGGTCGCCTTCAGCCCCGACGGCCGGCTGCTCGCCGCCGGGAGCAGCGACGCGACCGTCCGCGTCTGGGACGTCTCCACCCGGCCGGCCGCCGAGGCGGTGGGCAGGCCGCTGACGGGGCCGACCGACACGGTCTACGCCGTGGCCTGGGACCCGTCCGGCGACGTCCTGGCCGGCGCGAGCACCGACGGGTCGGTGTGGGCGTGGGACCTGACCGACCCGGCACACCCGGAGCCCCGGGCGAACCTGCTGGCCCTCACCGGGGACGCGTTCACGGTGGCGTTCACGCCGGACGGCTCGCACCTGTCGGCGGCAGGCGGCGACCGGATGGTCCGTGTGTGGGACATGTCGCTGGACGCGGCGAAGGACCGGGTCTGCGCCTCCGTCGGGACGCCGATCACCCGCGAGGAGTGGCGCCGCTACGTCCCGGGTGCGCCCTACGCCGCGCCCTGCGAGTGACCGCCGCGCAACCGCCCTGTGCAGGAGGTGGCCGGGACCGTCTCAGTCGTAGCCGAGGACCTCCCGGCGACGCCTAGCCCACGCGAGGGCGGACTCGATGCCGTCCTCGATCCCGAGGGACGCGGTCCAGCCGAGCACGTCACGGGCCTTGTCCACGTTCGCGAACGAGCCGACGGCGTCCCCGGGACGCGGGGGGCCCTCGACGACGTTGATCGGCTGCCCGTGGATCTTCTCGAACGCGGTGACGAGCTCACGGACGGTGACGCCGTCCCCGGTGCCGAGGTTGATGATGGTGCTCGGCCTGCCCTCGTGGGTCATGACGTTGTCGAACCGCTCCACAGCGGCGACGTGGGCGCGGGCGAGGTCCCACACGTGGATGTAGTCGCGGAGCCCGGTGCCGTCGCGCGTCGGGTGGTCGGTGCCGGTGATGGTGAACGCGTGCTGCTGCCCCTGGGCAGCCAGGACGAGCTGGCCCAGGACGTGCGTGGGCTCGCGGATGTAGACGCCCGACCCGAGGTCGGGATCGGAGCCGATGGGGTTGAAGTACCTGAAGATGATCGCTCGGAGGTCGGTCGCCGCTGCCAGGTCCTCCAGGATCATCTCCATCATGAGCTTGGTCCGGGCGTACGGGGACTGGGGGTCGACCGGCGAGTCCTCGAAGACCTCGAAGTCCTCGGTCAGCGCGTAGACCGACGCGGAGGAGGAGAAGACGACATCCGGCTTGCCGAGGCGGGCCAGCTCGTCGAACAGCTCGAGCGACTCGGCCACGTTGTTCCGGTAGTACTCGTACGGCTGCTCGACCGACTCGGGCACCACGATCCGGGCTGCCATGTGGATCGTGCACGCGATGTCCGGATGCTCCGCCACCACGCGGCCCAGGAGCTGCCGGTCCGCGACGCTGCCCTGGTAGAAGATCCGCGAGCCGACGAAGGCGCGGGGGCCCGACACCAGGGAGTCGAGGATCACGGGGGTGTGCCCGGCCCGCTCGAGGGCGGTGGCAGTGGTGGACCCGATGTAGCCGGCGCCGCCGGTGACGAGAACCTTCATGGCCTGACGGTAGGGGGTAGCCGTCGGGCGCCGCCGTCGCCTCCCCGCGAATACCCAAAATGGGGTACGGCGCTCTCGTCGGCCTCGCACCCCCCGGTCCGAATGCGTGGCATGGGCGTTTCGTCTCGCCAAAATTGGGGAGCTGCCGTCGATCCGCGGTACGGCTGCGCGCCGCGGGCCCTACCTTGGCGAGACGCGGACCGAGAGCCGTGTTCGTGTGCCTGTGGGGGCAACTGAAGAGGGGGGTAGCCATGCGCGTGATCCCGAAGGAAGGTGAACTGGCCCAAGTCAGCCGAGTCGTGTTGGCTCCGCATGCCGACGACGAGGTGCTCGGATGCGGGGGGCTGCTCGCGAAGTACCCGGAGGAGTGCACCGTCGTGGTGCTGGCGACTCCGGACGACGTACGCGCCAAGGAGCTCGAGCGAGCCCGTGACGTCCTGGCCTACCGCCAGATCATCCTCCTCGACCTCCCGGACGGTTCGGTCGGCGACAACATGCGCGAGCTGGTGGGCCAGCTCGACTGGGTGCTCAACGTGTGTCGTCCGGAGGAGCTCTACCTCCCCTACCCGTCGGTGCACCAGGACCACGTGGCGACCTACGAGGCCGGCATGCGGTCTGCGCGTCTGTCCATGAACTCGTCGCACTGGTTCCCGCCGAGCGTGCTCGTGTACGACGTGGCGGCCTACGACGTGGAGCTCTACCCCACCGACCTGCGCTGGAACGTGTTCGAGTCGCTGAACGAGACCCAGGTGGACAAGAAGGTCGAGGCGGTCGCCGCCTACGCCTCGCAGCAGGTCGAGGGACCGCATCCCCTGAACGGCGTCAAGGAGGCGGCGCACGCGCTCGGCTCGGCCCGGCAGGTCGCCTGGGCGGAGCACTACGCCCTCGTGCGAGCCGTGCGGACGAACCGCGGCATCCCCGTGGCGCAGACGCCGGCCGTCGCGCCGGCATGACGCGATGATCGTCACGACCCACCAGGCCGACCTGCTGCCCTACTCCGGTTTCTGGTTCAAGATGGCCAAGGCCGACCTGTTCGACCTCAAGATCTACGACCAGTTCCAGGCACGGGGCTACCAGCGTCGCGTGCCGATGCGAGGGTCCTGGGCGTCGATCCCCGTCGTGGGCAGCCCGACCCGCGCGCGGATCTGCGACGTGAGGATCCGCCCCGCCGAGGCCCGGCAGGTGCTGAGCGACCACATCGTCGGAAGGTACCGAGGGGCGCGGAACTGGGAGCCCATGGGCAAGGCGCTGCTCGAGATGATCGCGGACATCGACACCGAGCACCTGTGGCAGTTCAACCTCTCGCTGCTGCTCGGGGTCCGGGAGCTCCTCGGCATCGAGACACCGATCGCGATCGGTCTGCCTCCGGAGGGAAGGGGCAGCACAGGCCTGGTGAGCATGCTGCGCCGGTACAAGGCCGACGCCTACCTGGCCGGCGTCGGAGGGCGCGCCTACATGGGCGACTGTGCCGAGTTCTCCGAGGCGGGCATCGACGTCCTCTGGTCCACTCACCAGCCGGTGACGGGCGACTCGATCGTCTCCGTCCTGCTCGACTACGACGACCCGCTGTCCGTCGTACTCGCCGAGTGAGCCGCCGGCCGCCACCGTACGGAGCGTCCGAGGCGTACGGAGTTGTACGAAGTTGCCCGCAGAGGGCGAATCGGCTGGTCACAGGCCCCTCAGGCCCTGATAGTAGGTCGCGGGCGGGGGGTCTCCGGGCTGGAGAGCGTGCCGGATTCGCGAGCCGATCACGGGGGTGCTCGCGAGCCGTGCCGGCTCTCCCGCCCGGAGGCGGACCACTCGTCCGGGGGTCAGTACACGAGTGCCTGGACGCCGTCGGCCAGCGCCTCCTCCACGAACGCAGCCGCGCCGGCGATCCGCACGTCGGCCAGCAGGTCCTCCTCGGTCACGTCCCTCCGGCGGGCGCACTGCGTGCAGACCGTGACCCGGCCTCCGGCGCGGACCGCCTCGAGCAGCTCGCTCGCGGGCGCGGCGTGCTCGAGCCCGAGGTCGGGGGACCGGCCTTCGACCGCGAACCACACGGCGTCGCCGGTGAGCCACAGGCTCACCTCCACCCCGGCTGCCACGGCCGTGGACGCGACCGTGAGCCCTTGGTTGCACCGCTCGGCGTCCTCGGGACCCGCGGTGACCTTGACCAGCAGGGAACGGCTCATCCGGTCAGCGTAGGCCG
>DASTPU010000029.1:0-4511 GCA_035762105.1 Nocardioidaceae bacterium
CTACGAGGTCCGCACCTACGGGTGCCAGATGAACGTCCACGACTCCGAGCGGCTGACCGGCCTGCTCGAGGACGCCGGCTACGTCCGCGCGTCCCAGGACGGTCAGGCGGATGTGGTGGTGTTCAACACCTGCGCCGTGCGCGAGAACGCCGACAACAAGCTCTACGGCAACCTCGGTCACCTCGCGCCGGTCAAGGCCGCGAACCCCGGCATGCAGATCGCCGTCGGCGGCTGCCTCGCCCAGAAGGACCGTGGCGAGATCACCCGCAAGGCGCCCTGGGTCGACGTCGTGTTCGGCACCCACAACATCGGCTCGCTGCCGGTGCTGCTCGAGCGGGCCCGCGTGCAGGAGGAGGCGCAGGTCGAGATCCTCGAGTCGCTCGAGGTGTTCCCCTCCACGCTGCCGACCAAGCGCGAGTCCGCCTACGCCGCCTGGGTGTCGATCTCGGTGGGCTGCAACAACACCTGCACGTTCTGCATCGTGCCGGCGCTGCGCGGCAAGGAGAAGGACCGCCGGCCGGGCGAGATCCTCGCTGAGATCGAGGCGCTCGTCGCCGAGGGCGTGACCGAGGTGACCCTGCTCGGGCAGAACGTGAACTCCTACGGCGTGGAGTTCGGCGACCGGTTCGCGTTCGGCAAGCTGCTCCGTGCGTGCGGTGAGGTGGACGGCCTGGAGCGCGTGCGCTTCACGAGCCCGCACCCCGCCGCGTTCACCGACGACGTCATCGACGCGATGGCCGAGACCCCCAACGTGATGCCGAGCCTGCACATGCCGCTGCAGTCGGGCTCGGACAGGGTCCTGAAGGAGATGCGCCGGTCGTACCGCCAGGACCGGTTCCTCGGGATCATCGACCGGGTCCGCGCGAAGATCCCCGACGCGGCGATCACCACCGACATCATCGTGGGCTTCCCCGGCGAGACCGAGGAGGACTTCCTCGAGACGATGAAGGTGGTCGGGGCCGCACGTTTCTCGGGCGCCTTCACGTTCCAGTACTCCAAGCGTCCGGGCACGCCCGCCGCCGTGCTCGAGGACCAGGTGCCGCGCGAGGTCGTCCAGGACCGCTACGAACGCCTCGTCGAGCTCGTCAACGACATCGCGTGGGATGAGAACAAGGCGATCGTCGGCCGCACCGTCGAGCTGCTCGTCGCCGAGGGGGAGGGCCGCAAGGACGCCGCGACGCACCGGCTGACCGGCCGCGCCCGCGACAACAGGCTCGTGCACTTCACCGCCGTCGACCGGGACGGCCGCCCGGTCGACGTACGCCCCGGCGACATGGTCGAGGTGACCGTCACCAAGGCCGCCCCGCACCACCTGGTGTCGGACGCTCCGGTGGTGTCGGTACGGCGGACGAGGGCCGGTGACGCCTGGGAGGCCCGGAACACGGCGCCGCAGCAGGGTCCCGGCGTGATGCTGGGTCTGCCGACGGTCGGCGTCCCGGA
Source organism: Nocardioidaceae bacterium (assembly GCA_035762105.1). Classification (GTDB taxonomy): domain Bacteria; phylum Actinomycetota; class Actinomycetes; order Propionibacteriales; family Nocardioidaceae; genus Nocardioides_C. The sequence continues at coordinate 1,441 of DASTPU010000029.1, forward strand.
GCCGCTCCCGGCGTCGGAGGGCTGCTCGCTCTAGGTCAGAGCGACTCCAGTAGGTCGTTGCAGGCCTGCTCACACCGGCGGCACGACTCCGCGCACACCATGCAGTGCTCGTGCATCGAGGCGTGCGACGAGCACTCGTCGCCGCAGGCCTTGCACGCGGTGGCACAGGCCTGGAGCACCGACCGGGCGATGTCGGCGTTCCAGGCGGTCTGACGGGAGAGCACCTTGGCGGTGGTGTCGCAGACGTCCGCGCAGTCGAGGTTCGTGCTGATGCACGCTCGCAGGTCGGCGACCATGTCCTCGCTCAGGCACGCGTCCGCGCAGGACGTGCACGTCTGCGCGCACTCGAGGCAGGCGTCGATGCACGCCTGCAGCTTGGCCTTGTCGAGGGTGATGTCCAGCGGGTGGGTCTCGAGCATCTGCGCGGTGGCAGTCATTCTCTCCTCCTCCGGTTGGTTCTCTCGTGCCCTCGACGTACCCGAAGTCCCCTCGGTGATGCGGGCGCTCCGCTCACCGACCCGTCGACCACGCTGCGACACGCCGCGAGAAACGCCCCGTAACCGACGGGTCGGCGGGGAGGCGGGGTCAGAAGCCGTGGGTGACGATCGGCTCGAGGGTGCCGTCTCGGAGCGCCTCGATCACCTGCAGCTCGTGAGGTACGACGGGCGCGGGGAGGTCGTGGACGCCGAACCAGCGGAGGTCGGCGCACTTGTCCGACTCGACGATCCGGGGGTCGCCGGACCACGACGTGGCGAGCAGGAAGTAGTCGACGCGCTCGTCGATCGGGTCACCGGTGGCGCCGGTCCGGTGCATCGCGCACAGCGGAGTGAGCTCGAGGTCGGAGACGCCGAGCTCTTCGGTGGCCTCCCGGCGCGCGGCCTCGAACACCGACTCGCCCTGCTCGACGTGGCCTGCGGCGGCCGTCGCCCAGTAGTCGTCCATGTAGCCGGTGCCCTGGCGCAGCTGCAGCAGGATCTGGTCCTCGCCGCCGACCTGGCGCAGGAAGAGCACATAGGAAGCGGGCACGACGACAAATCGGTCGGTCATGCCCGCAGCCTAGGGGGAGCGCCTGCAAGGCGCCCGTCTCAGGGTCAGCCCATCTGGGGAGAGCCGCCGCCCGAGTGTCCTGGGTTCTTGCGCCCGGCCTCGTGGGAGGGCACCTCGGCGGTGTTGCTCTCGCCGACCGTGCGCTTGGGTCGCTCCTTGTCGTCCGGGTGTGCAGCGAGGTCCGCCTCGGCGTCGCGGCCGGGTGCGTCGGGCAGCTCGGGGCCGCCGGTCGTCGGCGTGGTGCCGTGCGTGCGTCCGCGCGCCGTACCCACGGTGCCGGTGCCCTCGAGCTCGTCGAGCTCGCCGAGCCCGCCGGTCCCGGTCTCGTCGGCCGGGCCGGTGCGCTCGCTGCTCAGGCCCATGTCGCCCGCGAGACCCGCGGAGGTCGCGGCGTTGGGGTTGCCGGCCTCGGCGTCGGCCTCGGTGAGGACCCGGTCGTGCGGCGTGGCGTCGGGCTCGCCGGTCACCGGGTTGTAGTCGGTGCCGGTCTCGGCGGACTCGACGTCACCCTCGGCGTGGTACTCCTCGGCGCTGGTGTCCTCGGCGGGACGCTCGTCGTACATGTTGCTGCTCATCGTGCTCCTCCTGCGGTAGGTGCTAGTCGCTGCCGGAGTCGTCCGACGGCTCGGCCTGAGAGCTCTGCGCGTTGTCCTCGCCCATGAGTACCTCCTCCGGAGGCTCCGTGGTGCTTCCCGGCTCGACAACGGGCCTGGTGGGTCGCTCCACCTCCTTCGGCTCACCGGGCATGTTCGGAGTACCCGGACCACCGGGTGGCACCGTGCCCGCGGGCGCGTCGCTCCGCATGGGGCTGCCGGGAGGACTGGGCATGTCGAGGTCGCTCGAGCCCTCCGGGTTCGGCGGCCCCTGCTTGGTCGTCTCGGCGTCCTCGGACCTGGTCCCGCCCGGGGTCTTCTCTGATGCTGCCATGCCTGGCGCGTACCCGACAGCCGTACCTGCAAACACCACGCGGACGCTGCCTGGGACACTTGCCGGCGTGACCGAGCAGCCTCCACCCCAGTCCGCCGGACCACCGGTCGTGGCGGTCGTCGGGCCCACGGCCGCCGGCAAGACCGACCTCTCGCTGGACCTCGCGGAGGCACTCGGCGGAGAGATCGTGAACACCGACTCCATGCAGATCTACAAGGGCATGGACATCGGTACCGCGAAGCACCCGGTCGGGGAGCGGCGCGGGATCCCGCACCACCTGCTCGACCTGCTCGAGGTCACCGAGCCGGCGAGCGTGGCGGAGTTCCAGCGGTGGGCCCGCGACGTGATCGCCGAGTGCCGGTCGCGCGGGGTCACGCCGGTGCTCGTGGGAGGGTCCGCGCTCTACACGCGCGCGATCCTCGACAGGTTCGAGTTCCCCGGCACCGACCCGGCGGTCCGTGAACGGTTCGAGGCCGAGCTGGCCGAGGTGGGTCCGCAGGCGCTCCACCGCCGGCTCGCCACCCTCGACCCCGCCGCGGCCGCGCGCATCATCCCGACCAACGGCCGCCGTGTCGTCCGTGCGCTCGAGGTCATCGAGATCACCGGTCGGCCCTTCAGCGCGAGCCTGCCCGAGCTGACCTACGCCGTCGAGGACGCGCACCAGATCGGAGTCGACATCCCGCGCGACGTCCTCGACGAGCGCATCGCCCTGCGGGTGCAGCGGATGTGGGACGCCGGGTTCGTCGAGGAGGTACGACGCCTCGCCGGCCGTGGCCTTCGTGAAGGGCGCACCGCGAACCGTGCTCTCGGCTACCAGCAGGTGCTCGCGTTCCTCGACGGGGAGATCACCGAGGAGGAGGCGAAGGAGCAGACCGTCGCCGGGACACGGCGGTTCGCCCGACGGCAAGACAGCTGGTTCCGCAAGGACCCGAGGATCACGTGGGTCGCGTGGGACGACCCCGACAGGGTGGCCAAGGCCCTCGCCGCGATCGGCCGCTGAACGGCGCCCGCGAAGATCACGTACGCAGCGAAGAGGGGCTCGATCCCCGCGGAGGCCGGCTTCGCCGGCTGGGTGCGACGGTTCCCGTTGGTGATGC
>DASTPU010000030.1:0-17261 GCA_035762105.1 Nocardioidaceae bacterium
CCCATCCAGGGGGCTCTCCTCATGTCACGCCGACACGCCTGCCACCAGCCTCATGGCCGGGTACAGCTAGCGGCCGGCGTCGCCCCCACTGGGTGTGTCCCTTATTGACGATGGCCACGGGCTCCGTCCGTGCAATAGGGACATACCCAGTCAGACCCACCGTCGGGTACGCCGCGCATACTCCTCGTACTCACCGCGGAACCGCTCGCGGAGGAACGTCTCCTCTGGTCGGATCGCGCCCCACTCGACCGCCGCGATGGCTACCGGCGTCAACAGGAGGGCCCAGAGCGACGGCACGAGGAGTCCCAGTCCCACGTACAGGGTGACGAGGCCCAGGTACAGGGGGTTGCGTGACAGGCGGTACGGCCCTGAGGTGACCAGGGTGTTGGTCTCCTGCCCCGGAAGGAGGCCGGTGCGATGCGCGGCGAGCGTGCCGATGCCCCAGGCGTTCCAGGTAGCGAACGCGATGACCAGGGTCCAGCCCGCGCGGATCCGCCACTCGGGCAGGTCCCAGGGGTCATCGATCATCGCCGTCAGACCGAGGCCGGCGACCAGGGGAAGGCCGAGCGCGACCGGCGGCCAGAGCCGGAACCACGCCTTGTCGGCGGGTGGTACGGGGCGTACCTGGCCGCCGTGCTGCCTGGTCATCGCGACGATCCCGTCGCCGATCGAGCCTTCGTTCTCATGACTCCAGCATTCGAGGCATGCGGCGGCCGCGCGAGTGCTGTTCGGGCCAACAGACGGCTTGTTCCGGCCAAAGGGCGAGCGATCAGCGCAGAGGGCCCCGGAGGTAGCGCTGCACCGTGGGGGCAAGGCGTGCGACGACCTGTTCGGTGCTCATGCTCGCCACGGGGGGAAGTCGTAGGAGGTGCCTGGTCAGTGCGAGGCCGAGCATCTGGGTTGCTACCAGGCCGACTCGGGCCTGCACCTCGTCGACTTCGTCGATCACGGCGCTGAGGGCAGGCGCCAGCTGGCGCTGGAACATCGACCGCAGTCTCTCGGCTGCGCGCTCGTCCACCGTCGAGGAGCGGAGGAGCAGGAGCAGCGAGTCGTCCTCGCTCTCCCAACGCGTCATGAAGTGCTGGACAAGTACCTCGCCCAGTCGCGACCGGGGCACGGAAGTCAGGTCGGGGATCCTCAGGTCGATCTCGCTGGCTGCCTCGAACAGCTCTGACTTGCTCCCGAAGTAGCGGATGACCATGGATGGGTCGATCCGCGCCTCCCGAGCAATGGCCCGGACGGTGGCCCCTCGGAAGCCGTGCTCGGCGAACTCGGTGCGCGCAGCCGCGAGGATGCGGGCTCTTGTCCGCGCCGACTTGTCAGTCATGGGGAAAGCCTAATGCCAACGGGCGTTGACAAAACATCTGCTCGGGCGCATCGTAAAAGCCAACAGTTGTTGACTTCGTGCGCGGTGCGCGGTGCGCCCGGGAGGAGGGAAGCGATGAGGGGCCATGTCCTGAAGCAGCCACGGGAGAGCCATCGGGTGGCGGTGGTGGTTCCCGACGACCTGCCCATCTTCGAGCTGGGGATCGCTGCGAAGGTGTTCGCCCTCCCTGTCCCGCCGCACGAAGGGCCCTGGTACGACGTACAGGTGTGCGCCGCACGCCCACGGCTGGTGCGGGCGGCGGGAGGCATCCTCGCGGTATCGATCCGTCATGGACCAGAGGCGATCGAGGGGGCCGACACTGTCGTCGTGACCCGAGCCGACAGCTTGGACCGGCCGGCGGACGAGGCGGTCCTGGGGGCGGTGCGCCGCGCGTACTCACGCGGCGGGCGCGTCGCGTCGTTCGGCACCGGTGCGTTCGTCCTCGCCGCTGCCGGAGTCCTCGACGGCCGACCGGCTACGACGCACTCGCACCATGTCCGCCGGCTGGCGGTGAGCTACACCGATGTGAAGGTCGCGGCTGACGCGCGCCTGGTGGACGACGGCCAGGTCCTCACCTCCGCGGAAGGCGTCGCCGCGATCGATCTGAGCCTTCACATCATCCGTCAGGACCACGGTGACCGGGTCGTCCGAGACGTCGCGCGTCGTCTGGGAGTCGCTTCGCCCGACGCCGATCGGCGGCCGCGGCTGGACCCGCTCGCGGCTGAGCCGTTCGACCCCGCCGTGCGGCCCGACGGGGTGCTGCGTGCGATGGACTACGCGATGGGTCACCTCGGCGACGACCTCACCGCGGTGGACCTCGCTCGATACGCCTTCATGTCTCCGCGCAACTTCTCCCGGCGGTTCCGGGACGTGGTCGGCACCAGTCCCGCGCGATGGCTCGCCGGCCAGCGCCTTGCGCGGGCGAGGGAGCTGCTCGAGAAGACCGACCTCCCGGTCGAACGCGTCGCCGAGGCCGCGGGCTTCGGGAGCGCGGTAGCACTCCGTCACAGGTTCTCCCGGGCGCAGGCCGTCACACCGGCCGCCTACCGCAGGGCGGCACGCATCGGTGAGCACGTCGGAGGTGGTCCGGGCACGGCTACCTGAGCCGGTGACCGCCTTCCTCGCGGTGCTGGCCGTCACGCTGGTGCCCTTCTACCTCCTCGGCAGCAACGAGGGTTCGTCGCGCGTCCTCGGTCTCGCGCCCAGTGCGCTCATGTTCGTGTGCCCCGCCGTCGCCGCCCTGGTCGTCACGGCCGGTCGCGGGGGAGCGCCCGCCGCGGTCACCTGGGCGGGCCGGGTGCTGAGGCTCCCGCGGCGCGGGTCCAGGATCTGGTTGGTGGGGGCCGTGACAACGATGCCCGCGGTCTTCCTCGTCGCCGGAATCCTTCACGAGGGCGACTCCGCATGGCTCACGACCGTGAGCCCGGCCGGCATCGGGCTGTACTCCGCCCTGTTCCTCGTGACCGGCCTCGCGGAGCAGCTCGGATGGACGGGGTACGCGCGACCCCGGCTCCTGAGGCGCTGGTCGTGGCCACAGGGCGCGATCCTGCTCGGCCTCTGCTGGGCGGCGATCCACGTCGTACCGTGGGCCCAGACCGGTCACGACATGTACTGGATAGCCGGACAGAGCCTGTTCACCGTGGGCCTCCGAACGGTGATGGACTTCTACGTGGAGCGGCTCGGCGCCGACGTCCTGACGTCGACGGTGTGCCAGGCGTCGTCGAACGTCGCGTGGATGAGCCTGCTCGACGCCACGGGCGCCTACGACCCGGTGGTGACCGGCGGAGTGGCCACCGCGGTGGCGGCGCTGTTGGTCGGGATCGACCGGGGGCGGCCGGGTCGCCGGGGGAGTTGACCGTCGAGGCCGACGGCCGCGAGGTCATGATCCGGGCCGCCGGCTACCGGCTTGCCCAGTGGATAGGGGTCAGTTCCACCAGCTGGTCTCCCAGGTGAGCTGCGCGAGATCCGCCTGCCCGGAGAGGCTCGGGTGGAAGTAGTCGAGCTTGCTCACGTCAGACCGTGTGAACTGGTACTGGAAGACCTTGTTGTCGTCGAAGCGACAGCGGGCGTAGCGGGCGCACTCCTCGGCGAGGATGCCGTTGAAGGCGATGTTGCGTTCCCTGACCTGCTGCCGCTCCTCCTCCGTGCGTTCCGACGCCAGCATCGACTGGCAGATGTTGGCGCTGTCCCAGACCGTGCGGGCCGTCCAGTCCGTGTGGTAGACCTCCCACAGCTGGTAGACGTTCGGGATGCTGGACACGAAGATCCGTGCCCTGCGGGAGAGACCGGAGTTCAGCGTCGCCAGCGTCTCCTGGAACTGGGCCCTGAACTTCTCGACTGACGTCATCGTCCCGGGAGTCGACGTGCAGACATCGTTTGCGCCGAGCAGGATCGTGACGTACTGAGCCCGTTGGCTCACCGCCTTGGCCGCCTGTGCGGGCCCGGCGTTCATCCTCGCGCCGGACACGGCGTTGTTGTAGTTCCTCCCGGCGATGTCGGAGTTCAGCGCGCGCAGCCGCTCGTAGTGGCTCTTGACCCCGTCCCATCCGGCGCCTCCCGTGCTCCACGAGTTCGCGGGATGGTTTCCGTACCAGCAACAGGCGTCGTACGCCTGCGTGATCGAGTCTCCGATCGAGGCCATGCTGCTCGGGGGAGGGGGATTCCCCTGGGCCCGGGCTGGACCACTCACGCCGGTGATGGTCAAGGCAAGGAGAAGGCTGACGAGTACTGACGCAATACGGCTCATGACCGGTCCCTTTGGCTGCCGCTGTCGCCCTCCACGACAGACGGTCGAGCCGTACCCACCGCCGGTGGGGAACAAACCGCGCAAGGGGCTCCAAGTCGCGATGACGCTGCCGGATGAAAGTCCGTCGTGGGCAGGGCCGAGCGGCACGACTGTCCGGTCGTGTGACGCGACCGAGCGGGACCTTTGTCCTGATGTCGAGACACACCCCGTCGCGTAGGTCACAAACAACGGCGAGACCCAAGTGGTTGCTCTAGTTTCGCAAGGGTGAAGATCGCAGTAGCGAAGGAAGTGCGCGAGGGCGAGAGCCGAGTCGCGATGGTGCCGGAGCTCGTCGGGAAGCTGACTGGGCTCGGGTACGACGTCGCGGTGGAGCCCGGCGCAGGAGATCAGGCTGACGCCTCCGACGACGACTACGTGCGCGCAGGCGCCACGGTCTCGCCGGATGCGCTCGCGGGTGCCGGCCTCGTGGTCTCGGTGCAGCCGCTGGAGCCGATGGTGGTCAGACGACTACCGGCCGGCACGTCGACGATGTCGTTCCTGCCGCCGAACCAGTCGCTCGACCTGGTCCGCGACCTACGGGACTGCGGGGTCAACGCGTTCGCGATGGAGCTGGTCCCGCGCATCTCCCGCGCCCAGTCGATGGACGCCCTGTCCTCCCAGGCGCTCGTTGCCGGCTACCGCTGCGCGATCGTCGCGGCCGGGATGCTGCGGCGGTTCTTCCCCCTGAACATGACGGCGGCCGGCACCGTGCCGCCCGCCGAGGTCGTCGTACTCGGTGCCGGTGTCGCCGGTCTCCAGGCCATCGCCACGGCCAAGCGCCTCGGCGCGGTCGTGAAGGCGTACGACGTACGCGCCGCCGCCGCCGAGGAGATCAGGTCGATGGGTGCGCAGAGCATCGACCTCGAGCTCGAGACCCTGGAGGGCTCAGGCGGCTACGCCCGCGAGATGACCGAGGAACGCGCCCAGCGACAGCGCGACCTGCTCACGCCGTACATCGCCTCCGCGGACGCGCTGATCACCACGGCAGCGGTGCCGGGGCGGCAGGCTCCGCTGCTGGTAACCGCCGAGATGGTCGAGCAGATGAAGCCCGGCTCCGTCGTGGTCGACCTGGCAGCGGAGTCCGGTGGCAACGTCGAGGGCGCGCTGCCAGGTCAGGTGGTGCGCATCGGCCACGCGCAGGTATGGGGCGGGGCGAACGTCCCGTCGCAGATGCCCGGCCCGGCCTCAAAGCTCTACGCCCAGAACATCGTCAACCTCGTCACGCTGATGACGGTCAAGAACGAGGACGGTACGGCGGACTTCGCGCCCGACTTCGAGGACGAGATCGTCACCGGCTGCTGCGTGACCCGTGACGGGCAGGTGTGGCACGAGCCCACCCGGAACCTCCTGGAAGGAGTGGTCTCGTGAGTGAGGCCGTCGTCTGGCTGACGATCTTCGTCCTCAGCGTCTTCGTCGGCATCGAGGTGATCTCCAAGGTCTCCTCGACCCTGCACACGCCGCTGATGTCGGGCGCCAACGCGATCCACGGCATCATCCTGCTCGGCGCGATCCTGGTCACCGGGTACGCCGACTCCACCGTCGAGCTCGTCATCGGCCTGATCGCCGTCGTGCTCGCGACTGTCAACATGGTCGGCGGCTTCGTGGTCACCGACCGGATGCTGCAGATGTTCACGCGCAAGAAGCCGAAAGTCGTGAAGGCCGACCAGAACGGCGCCGGTACGGGGGCAGAGGCATGAGCGAGACCCCGGTCTGGGTGCAGCTGGTCTACCTCGCTGCGGCCGTCTTCTTCATCCTCGCCCTGAAGGGCCTGTCCTCCCCGAAGCACGCTCGCACCGGCAACCTGCTCGGCGCGATCGGCGCCACGGTGGCGGTTGCGGTCGTGTTCTTCTACGCCGAGCTCGACCACGTCCTGCCGATCCTCATCGCGGTCGCCCTCGGCTCGGTGGCGGGTGTCATCGGCGCCCAGCGGGTGCAGATGACCCAGATGCCGCAGCTCGTCGCGCTGTTCAACGGCGTCGGCGGCGGCGCGGCCGCCCTCGTCGCGCTGCTCGAGCTCGGAAACATGACCGAGGCCGCGCACGAGCCGAGCGGGTTCGCGCTGTTCGCGACGGCCTTCACCGTCGTCATCGGCTCCGGCTCGTTCTCGGGCTCGGTGATCACCTTCGCCAAGCTCCAGGAGCTCATGACGTCGCGGCCGGTGATCTTCCCCGGCCTCCCGATCCTCTTCGGGCTCGGGCTCGTCGCCGCCGTCGCACTCGCGGCGACCACGGTGTGGAACCCGTCGGTCCTCGTCGGCGTGGTCCTCGGTCTGCTCGGCCTGCTGATCGGCGTGCTTCTCGTCCTGCCCGTCGGCGGTGCCGACGTGCCGATCGTGATCAGCCTGCTCAACGCGATGACCGGTCTCGCGGTCGCTGCCTCCGGCTACATCCTCGAGAACACCGTGCTGCTCGTCGGCGGCACGCTGGTCGGCGCCTCCGGTACGTTCCTGACCCTGCTGATGGCCAACGCCATGGGGCGCTCGGTCGCGAACATCCTCTTCGGCGCCCTCAAGGGCGGCTCGACGCTCGGTGCCGGTGAGGCCTCCGACCGTCCGGTCCGGTCTGCCGGCCCCGAGGACGTCGCGATCCTGCTCGGCTACGCCAACCGGGTCATCATCGTCCCCGGCTACGGCCTCGCGGTCGCTCAGGCCCAGCACACGCTGCGTGAGCTCGTGGACGTCCTCAGCGAGCGCGGCACCCAGGTCGACTATGCGATCCACCCGGTCGCCGGCCGCATGCCCGGTCACATGAACGTGCTCCTCGCCGAGGCCCAGGTGCCCTACGAGCAGCTCAAGGAGATGGACGACATCAACGCCGACTTCAAGCACACGGACGTGGTGCTCGTCGTCGGAGCCAACGACGTCGTCAACCCCGCCGCCCGTACGACGCCGAGCGCGCCGATCTACGGCATGCCGATCCTGAACGCCGACGAGGCGCAGCAGGTCGTGTTCATGAAGCGGTCCATGCGTCCCGGCTTCGCCGGTATCGAGAACGAGCTGCTCTTCGACCCGAAGACCACCCTGCTGTTCGGCGACGCCAAGGACTCGCTCGGCAAGCTCCTCAGCGCGGTCAAGTCCCTCTGAGGGCGACCGCCTGACTAGACCGTCCGCGGGAGGCGCGCCCGGTTCTGTAACACCGAGTTACAGAATCGGGCGTTTCCTCGCTAGACTCCCGATCGGGGAGGGTTCGCACATTTCACCGTGGATGACTGGAGGTCATTGCCATGGAAGGTGGACGCAAGTACGACGCGCCCGAACCGCCTGAGGAGACCAGCTCCAAGGGCATCAGCTACGCCGTGCTCGGTGTTCTCGTCGTGGTCATCATGGTCCTCATCGCGACCGGAGTGGTCCCGATCTTCGACTACTGAGCCAGACATGCGAACCGCCCGCACGTGACAACGTGCGGGCGGTCCGTCGTACTCGGGGAAGGCGAGTCTCAGCCGGCGATGCCGTAGAGCCTGTCGCCGGCGTCACCGAGGCCGGGCACGATGTACCCGCGCTCGTTGAGCCGCTCGTCCATGCCGGCCGTGACCACCGTGACCGGGACCGCGAGGCCGTCGAGCTCCTTCTCCACCCGGTCGCAGCCCTCGGGTGCGGTGAGCAGGCAGATCGCGGTGATGTGGTCGGCGCCGCGGTCAACGAGGAACCGGATGGCAGCCGCGAGCGTGCCGCCCGTCGCCAGCATCGGGTCGAGCACGTAGCACTGACGACCGGAGAGGTCCTCGGGGAGCCGCTCGGCGTACGTCGACGCCTCGAGCGTCTCCTCGTTGCGCACCATGCCGAGGAACCCGACCTCCGCCGTGGGCAGCAGCCGCATCATCCCGTCGAGCATGCCGAGACCGGCGCGCAGGATCGGCACCACGAGCGGCTTCGGGTGCGCCAGGCGCGTGCCCGTGGCCTTCGCGACCGGCGTGTTGACGGTGACGTCCTCGACCCGCACGTCCCGCGTCGCCTCGTAGGCGAGCAGCGTCACGAGCTCGTCGGCGAGCCTGCGGAAGGTCGGGGAGTCGGTGCGCTCGTCGCGGAGCGTCGTGAGCTTGTGAGCGATGAGCGGGTGATCGGCCACGTGGATACGCATGCGAGAAACCTAGGTCATCTCGCCCGGGTAGTGCCACGCGGGAGGATCTGCGACCATCGGGGTTGCGACTCGACCAGGGAGGCTGCATGTCAGATCAGTCCGAAGCATTCGCCGAGGGCATCGACTTCGCCGTCGTCGCCTACCGCGAGGAGGGCGTCTGGCAGGTCGAGCAGCTCGCCACCGAGAACTTCGAGGACGTCGACACCCTCGCCGCCGAGCTCCGGCGCTACCCCGGGGACGGAGGTTCGCTGGGCATGGTCTCCGTCGACGAGGACTTCTTCATCCTGGTGAAGGTCACCGGTGCCAGGACGCAGGTCCTCCTCTCCGACGTCACCGCCGCCACCGACTGGCCGATCGCACGGTCCGCGGTCGAGTTCCTCGAGATCCCACTGCCCGACGACGAGGACGACCCGGAGCCCGCGGGCGACCTGGGTCTCCTGTCCGACCTCGGCCTGACCGCCATGGATATGGGTGCGCTGCTCGACGACCTCGACCTCTACCCCGACGAGATGCTCGGCGACATCGCCGCCAAGGTCGGGTTCGGTCCGCAGTTCGACGAGGCCGTGGGAGTCCCGGCCTCCTGATGGTGGGGTACGACGCATGGGTCGACCCGATGCGGGAGGCCCTCGCCGAGGCCCGCGCTGCCGTGCACACCGGCGACGTCCCGATCGGGGCCGTCGTCGTGGATCCCGACGGCAAGGTGATCGGCCGGGGACGCAACGAGCGTGAGGCCCTCGGCGACCCCACGGCGCACGCGGAGGTGGTCGCGCTTCGTGAGGCCGCTGCGGCATGGGGGGAGTGGCGCCTCGAGGGCTGCACGCTCGTGGTCACGCTCGAGCCGTGCACGATGTGCGCCGGTGCGACTGTGCTCTCCCGGGTCGACCGCCTTGTCTACGGCGCCTACGACGACAAGGCGGGAGCGGTCGGCTCGCTGTGGGACGTCGTACGCGACCGCAGGCTTAACCACCGCCCCGAGGTGATCTCCGGGGTGCTCGCCGACGAGTGCACGCTGATGCTCCAGGAGTTCTTCGCGACGCACCGTGTGCGCGACTGACTCGTCCGCGATGCGGCACTGGCCCGATTTCGACCCGACCGCCGAGGTCTAGTACCCTCGTCGGCGGTGGCGTGTCCGAGCGGCCTAAGGAGCACGCCTCGAAAGCGTGTGTGGGTGCAAGCCCACCGTGGGTTCAAATCCCACCGCCACCGCCAGCGGGCTACGGAACCTGATCCGTAGCCTGTGAGACGTAGTCCCAGCGACGCCGTCTCGTGGCCCGAGAACCGGGTTCACGGGGCGGCGTTGCTGCGCTCCCTGCCACCGGGGGGACCTGACCGGGACGAGGCAGTCGAACTCGCCCTCGCGTCGGTAGACGTCGGGCCTAGATGCTCTGCCGGTTGAAGACCAGCCCCATCATGCAGCCAGTGGGACGTCCATGGAGACTACGGACAGGTCGGCTCGCGTGACTCGGGCGACGGCCCCCGGCTCGGTCACCAGTCAGCACCGAAGCAGACGAACGGCGCGGGAGGCGCTCCCTCGTCGGCCTCGCGCTGGGCGAGGGCGAGCGCCGCGGCGGCGCCCATGCCGCCGGCCATGGCGCTGTGCAGGCGCTTCATGGTCGCGGCGGCCACGTCGTCACGCACCCGGGCCACCCCTGCCACGACGGAGCGGACCCCGAGGTGCAGGAGCGCGTGCGCCAGGCCGAGGCCCTCGTCGCCCGGACGGAGTGTGGCCAGCCCCGCCTCGCAGGCCGAGAGCGTCACGCATCCGGCGCCTTCCTGTCCGGCGTCGAGCTCGTAGGCGTAGAGCGGACCGTCGGCGAGGCGCAGGGAGCTGAACAGCGGGCTGTCCGCACGGTGGGTCCCGTGCGCTGCGACGTGGAGCAGGTCGGTCGCCGCCAGTGCGGAGCGAGCGGAGGACGTTGCCGCGTCCGCGCCCGCGAGCAGCCGGCCGCCCGCCCACGCGGCGCTCACCTCGCGGGCCTCCTGCTCGGACTCGTGCAGCCCGGGGCCCGCCAGCGCGACGACTCGCGGTCTTGCGGGCCGCGGGGCGCGGTCCTGCGCCGCCAGCCAGGTGGCCGCCGCGGGCGTGGCGACGGTGGGGAGACCCGCGCGCGACGGCAGCAGGCTCCAGGGCAGCACCGCGAGCGGACCGCTGCAGGAGACCACCAGCGACCTCCCATGGACGGCGAGCGGACCCAGCAGCCGCTCGTCCAGCCGGGCCAGCGAGGAGGCAAGGCTGCTCTGCACGGCAGCGGTGATCTGGTCGGGGAGGCTGGGGAGTGCCAGCGCGTCGAGGTCTGCACGGACCCTGCGCACCAGCTCGCTGATCTCGCCGGCCGGGGCGAGGTGGACAAGGTCGGAGCCGTTCGGACGGACCACCACCGCCAGCCAGGTGCCCCGGTGACGCGCGAAGGTCACGAAGACCGAGCCCGTCCCCCGCACGGCTCGGCGGACCTCGGAGAGGCGGGGCGCCTGCTGCGCAGAGGTGCGGTCGCCCTCCAGCTCCCAAGCCCGCGCCCTGACGTCCCGCTGAAGGGCGGCCGCGCGGGACCTGAGCCGGGTGACCTGCGGCAGCGAGCCGGCATCGCCCTCGAGCCCGCGCGCCTCCTCCTCGACCTGGCGAAGCTCCCCGAGCAGCCTCGCGGTGACCTCGTCGGCGGGTGGGCGCACCTGGGGGAGCCGGGTCGAGATCGCCCGCGACCGTTCCACCGTCGACAGCACCGCCGCGGGCGCGCCCTGCTCGACCGCGAGCCCGAGCCCGAGCTGTGCGAGCGCGACGCCGTGCATGGCGACGGCGGTCCGGAGGTCGAGTGACCCCAGGCCGCTCTGGTAGGACCCGAGCTCGTCGAGGCCCCGTCGCACCTCGGCGCCGGCCCGGGTCGGGTTCCCGGCGCGGACCGCTGCCAGCGCTCGCACCTCCCGAACCTGCAGCCTGGTCGGCAACGGGTCGAGCGATCGCATCCGGGGAGCCGGGCACCCCGGGTCCACCCCGGCGCGGAGACGGCACTCCGCGGCCAGCAGCACGGCCGCGCGAGCCAGGTCGGCGCGGTTCTCCCTCCTGCAGGCCTCGGCCAGCGCGTCGGCGTGGGCGGCGATCCCGAGGAGCAACCGCGACGGCCGACCGGTCTGCCGGTCAGGGAGGGCGGCCAGGTCGCAGCGGAGCACGAGCAGCTCGGCCTTGCGCTGCCAACGGAGGTTCCCGCGGCGCGCGAACCGGCGCCTCGCCGCACCGGCGAACATCCGTGCGGTCCGGGCGTCGCCCGCTGCGAGGGCGCACTCCGCCCGCACCAGCTCCGTCTCGCCGAGATCCTGGAACAGGCGCAGCTGTCGTGCGCTCTGCATGACGTCGGCGAGGACGGAGTCCGCCTCCGACAGCAGACCTGCCTCGCGGAGGGCGCGGGCGTGGTCGAGCCGCATCGCCGGATGTGGCTCCCCCGGCCAGGTGCGGCCCGCGCTCTCGTAGGCGGCCAGCGCCCGAGGGATGTGACCGGCCAGGAAGTCGGCGTACCCCAGGTTGTGCCGTGCCATCGACTCCAGTCGCGCATCGCCGGCCGCTCGGGCGAAGGTCACCGCGTCGGTGAGGTCGGCCTGCGCGCGCGCCAGGTCGGACTGCTCGAGCCAGAGCACCCCACGGTTGACCATGACGATGGCGCGGTCCCGGGGCTCCATGTGGTCCCCCAGCTCCGCCGCGGCGTCGAACGCCTTGTGGGCGGCAAAGGTGTCACCGGACCGCAGCAGGACGAGCGCCTTCTGGCCGCGGGCCGAGGCGAGGAGCGCGGCTGCGTCGATCTCCTGGGCCAGCACCTCCGCCCGGTCGACCAGCATCAGCGACCCCGCGTGGTCGCCGGTCATGTCGAGATGGGCAGAAGCCTCGGTGAGGTAGGTGTGCGCCACGACGGCGTCGATCTCGGGCTCGGGGCGGTAGGGCGCGGCCTGACGTCGGATCGAGTGCAGGAGCCGCGCAGCCTGGGCCGGGTGACCGGTATGGCACAGCTCCAGGGCACGCTGAAGATGCAGCTGGAGGTCGGCCACGACCGACCGGTCCGGAGCTGCCGCTGCAGGGGCGGGAGGCGCAAGGCCCACCCGCGTGAACTTACCGGCGGGACCGGCTCTCGGCCACCGAAAGACGTCAGTCCGCCGAGAGCTTGAACAGCGGCGTGACCACGCCGGAGGCGTCCTCCCCCTCGAGCGGGTGGAAGACGAGCTGCACGAATCCTTCGCGGAGGCTGTCCACCACGAAGCGCCCGGTCTCGTCGGCGAGCACCTCGACG
The DNA here is from genome assembly GCA_035762105.1 of Nocardioidaceae bacterium. Lineage (GTDB taxonomy): Bacteria > Actinomycetota > Actinomycetes > Propionibacteriales > Nocardioidaceae > Nocardioides_C. The sequence goes on from DASTPU010000030.1 coordinate 12,496, forward strand.
GCCGCGCCCTGCATCCGGATGCTGACCCGGCGTTCGCCGGGCGGGGTCACCCAGCCGTCGACGCGGACTCGTCCGACCCCTGCCCGCGAGACCGTCACCATCGCGGTAAGCCGTTCCGCGGCGAACGAGAGCGTGTGGGTGCGGACCGCGTCCGCCAGCTCGGTGCGCACCGAGGCGGTGTCGGCCGGCATCCGGGTGAGCTGCGCGACCTCGTCGAACACCTCGTCCAGGGCAAGGGAGAACCGCACACGATCGACCAGGTCGGCGGGGACCGGATCCACGGCGTCGTAGAGGGCTGCGACCTCTCTCAGCAGGGCGGCGTCGATGGCGTCGAGCGGCAGGTCTGCCAGCTCGATGCCGGGCGTGTGCCGGTCGTCGGTCATGACGGCTGTCCTTCCCACCGGGGGTCCTGGTCGAGCTTGTGGCGAAGCTTGGCGAGGCATCGGCCCCGGGTCGGGCCGATGCTGCCCACGGGCATGCCGAGCGACTCGGCGATCACGGCATAGTCGGGACGGTCCGCGAAGGCGATGACACCGATCAGCTGCCGGCACCGGGCGGGGAGCTGCTGGACGTGCTCCCACAGCCGACGCTGGCGGGTGGAGCGCAGGACCGCCTCGTCGGGCAGCGACTCCGGTACGTCGGGCAGTGACAGCAGCTCCTCGCCGTCGACTCCGAAGACCCCGCCGGTGCGAGCGGCCTCGGCTCGGTCGCGCTTGGAGAGCCGCCACGCCTCCCGGCGGGCGGAGGTCAGCAACCACTTCACGACGGTGTGCGGGTCGCGGACGTTCTCGCTGTTCCGCAGCAGGGCCAGCCAGACCGACTGCACGACGTCCTCGGCCGTAGCCTCGTCGAGGCCGGCTCCACGCGCCGTCCGCCAGAGCAGCGGGGTGAGCATCTCGACGAGGTCGTCGAGCCCGGACCGCTCGCCTTCCCGGTAGAGCGTGAAGGCGGCCGTGGCCCGGTCGACCAGGGTCTCCCCGCCTGAACGGGTGTCGATCATGACAGCTCCCGTCCCCGGAGACCGGCGAGCACCGTCCGGACCCGCGTCACCGCGGCGTCGGCGCCGAGGTCGTCGTCTCCGGCCTGGTAGACCCGGGCGAGTGCGGCGGCTACCTCGCCGGCGAGCACGGGCGCCGCGAACGACGTACCGCTCCACACCCCGAACCCGGAGGAGAAGTCGTCGGGGTCGAACGCCGCGCGCACCTCACCGTTGCGCAGCCGGACCTCGTGGCTCGGGTTGGCCGACGCGTCGTAGGTGTCGGGGAAGGTGCTGACCAGTGAGGCTCCGGGGCGCAGATAGCGGACCCACGGTCCGTCGTTGCTGAACAGCGCGATGGTCCCGTCAGGGTTGCGCGCGCCGACGGTGCTGACCGGCACCACCTCGGGGTCGTCGGCGATGGCGCCGCCGTTGTGCGGCGCGAACGCCGCAGGGTAGCTGGGCCGCCGGGTGGCGTCGTTGCCCGCGGACACGACGACCGCGACGCCGTACCGTCCGAGCAGTCGCAAGGGGCCGAGCAGCAGCGGGTCGAAGGCCGCGTCGTCGGGCTGCTCGTGGTAGTAGCCGAGGGAGAGGCTCACGACGTCGACCGGTGCGTGGCCCTCGACCCCGTTGCGGGCGAGGACCTGCCGCAGTGCCAGGCGCTGCAGGCACCGGAGGAGGTCGGACTCCGCGACCCGGCCGTCGTTGCCGTAGGTCGGGATGTCGAGGATCAGCGCCTCGGGGCAGGCCTGCCGGATGAGGCCGGCGATGAAGGTTCCGTGGCCGGAGTCCTGGTCGAGCTCGCCGACCATGTCGTTGGCGACCCCTCGCAGGTCGGCCTGGACCGAAACCGGGTCGATGCCGATGCCGAGGCCCATCACGGAGACGCCGTGCTCGACGAACCGGTCGTCCAGCCAGCGGTGCCGTCCGATGCCGGTGTCCAGGACCGCGACGACGGGGCGCGGCGTGCCGGAGTCGAGGTCGTACTCCGGCGCGGGCTCGGCGCCCAGCCAGCTGACCGGCTGCCGCCCGCCCCAGCCGGGTGCGGTGTACTGGCTGACCCCGTGGCTGGCCGTGATCGGGTGGCTCGCGGTGATGGGGTGGCTGGCGGTGATGGGGTGGCTGGCGGTGATCGGATGGCTGGCAGTGATCGGATGACCGGTCATGGAAGCGTCGGCCACAGCCGGGTGGTCGAGGGCCACGTCGCCGTAACGCTGGGAGCCGCGGCCGACTCGGACCCGGTAGGACTGGAGCAGCCGCCAGGTGTCGATCGGCTTGAAGACGAGGTCGCGCGGGTCCGGGACGAGACGGACTCGGCGTACCCAGACCGCCTGGAGCTGCTCGCGCTGGGCGTCGGAGAGGTCGGCGCGCGCGAGGGCGGCGACCTCCTCCTCACCGCGCGGGTCCCATGCGAGGGTGAAGCCTGCGTCGGTGGCCGCGGCTTCGAGGGCATCCAGCGTCTCCTCGTGGAAGCCGCGGACCAGGAGGGAGTCGGCGACGAACGTGGTGGGCTGCGTCGGCGGCTGGTCCACGACCTGGTAGGCGGTCAGTGGGTCGAGCACCCGGACGTTGAGGTAGCTGCTGTCCTGCATGCGCTTGCCTGTCTCTCGTGTCGGTGTCTGTCCCGAGACTCCGGTTTTGGAGCATATTGACGATCCGCGCCCCCGTCAGCGGCTCGGCTGATGTGCTGCCGGCCCGCCGGAGCCCCACCCCCGTGGAGGGCTCCGGCGAGCGTCTGGCTCCCCCCGGCTCCGGTCCATTGCCCCCCGGCTGGACCGGTCGTGCTCCGAACACATCTTGGAAGAGACGGGAGGACGCGCCCTGATACATGTCCTCGAGGATTTCTCTCCGTGCGCCGGGCCCACGCATCAGGACCAGTGGTGCATGTCACTGCGATAGGGCACCATCACCTGCACCACACGTCTGGAGGAGATGCAGCGATGCGCAGCACCATGCAGGACTTCCCGCTCACCATCACGGCGATCATGCGGCACGCGATGGAGGTTCACGCCGATGCCGAGGTGTCCACAGCGACGCCCGACGGCATGCGGACGGAGTCCTTCGCCGAGGTCGGTCGACGCGCCGCCCGGCTGGCCAACGGTCTCCGCAGCCTCGGGATCACCGGCGACCAGCGCGTCGGCACCTTCCAGTGGAACAACGCGGAGCACCTGGAGGCCTACCTTGCGGTGCCTGCCATGGGCGCGGTGCTGCACACGCTGAACATCCGCCTGTTCCCGGAGCAGCTGACCTACATCGCGAACCACGCCGAGGACCAGGTCGTGATCGTGGATGACTCGCTCGTACCGCTGCTCGCGCCGTTGCTCCCGACTTTCGAGACGGTCCGTCACGTGCTGGTGGCCGGACCCGATGCCGCTTCGGCGGACCTCGAGGCGCTGAGGGCGAGCGGCAAGGAGGTGCTCCTGTACGAAGACGTGCTGGCCGGCCAGCCCGAGACCTTCGACTGGCCCGAGATCGACGAGTACGACGCCGCCGCCATGTGCTACACGAGCGGTACGACGGGCAACCCGAAGGGCGTCGTCTACAGCCACCGCTCGGCCTACCTGCACTCGATGGCGGTCGGCTTGGCCGTCACCGCGGGTCTGACCTGGGAGGATCGGGTGCTGCCGGTGGTCCCGATGTTCCACGCCAACGCCTGGGGCCTTCCCTACGCGTCGTTGATGGTCGGCGCATCCCTGGTCATGCCCGACCGGTGGCTGCAGGCCGAGCCGCTCGTGCGCTTCATGACCCAGGCCCGCCCCACCGTCTCGGGTGCCGTGCCGACGGTCTGGAACGACGTGCTCATCCACCTCGACCAGAATCCCGGCACCGATCTCTCGTCGTTGCGACTGGTCCTGTGCGGTGGGTCGGCGGTGCCGGTGGCGCTGCAGAAGGCGCTCGAAGAGCGTCACGGGATCCACATGGTCCAGGCCTGGGGCATGACGGAGACCTCTCCGGTGGCCTCGGCAGGGCTCCCGCCGCTCGGCGTGGAGGGTGACGAGATGTGGCGCTACCGCGCGACCCAGGGTCGGCTGCTCCCAGGCGTGGAGGGCCGGATCATGGGCGACGCGGGCCAGCTCCCGAACGACGGCGAAGCGGTCGGCGAGCTCGAGGTCCGCGGGCCGTGGGTCACCGGCAGCTACTACAAGGACGACGACCCGGAGAAGTTCCACGACGGCTGGCTTCGCACCGGTGACGTCGGGACGCTCGACGAGAAGGGGTACATCATCCTGACCGACCGTGCCAAGGACGTGATCAAGTCCGGTGGTGAGTGGATCTCGTCGGTCGACCTGGAGAACGCCCTCATGGCGCATCCCGACGTCGTCGAGGCCGCGGTCGTCGGCATCCCCGACGAGAAGTGGCAGGAGCGTCCGCTCGCCTCCGTCGTGCTCCGTGAGGGCGCCGACGTCACACCAGAGGAGCTCCGGCGCTTCCTCAGCGAGCACGTGGCCAAGTGGCAGCTCCCCGACGCGTGGACCTTCATCAAGGCGGTGCCGCGCACGTCGGTCGGCAAGTTCGACAAGAAGGTGCTGCGCCGCCAGTTCGGCGCGGGAGAGCTCGACGTACGGCAGGCACGCGACTGACGGGCTTCGTGCCGGCCCCGCTCGTCGAGCGCAGCGGCCGACCGATCCCGCGGTTCGCGAACCACGCGTATCCGCCGCCCTCGGCGATCGGCGCACGGACCGCGGCGTACGCCGGCCAGCCCGGCAGGTGGTCGACGAGAGAGGCGATCTCACGCTCGTCGGAGCCACGCCCGTGCAGGAGTACGACGTGGCGCGCGGCGGCATCC
>DASTPU010000031.1:0-21655 GCA_035762105.1 Nocardioidaceae bacterium
ACGTTCCCGTGCTCGTCGGTGACGACGGTGCCGTCCGGGACCGACAGCACCAGGTCCTCGCCGTGGGCGCCGTTGCGGTGCCCGCCGGCGCCGTGGCCGCCGTGGGAGGCGCGGCGGTGCGGGCTGTGGTGGTAGTCGACCAGGGTCGTGACGTCGGGGTCGACACGCAGGATCACGCTGCCGCCGGGACCGCCGTTGCCGCCGTCGGGGCCACCGAGGGGCTTGAACTTCTCGCGGTGCACCGAGGCCACGCCGTTGCCACCACGGCCTGCGGTGACGTGCAGCACCACGCGGTCGACGAAGGTGGGTACTGCCATGGGACGGTCCTCACTCAGATCTGGAAAGAGCCAGGGGCGCCCCGCGGTGTCGCGGAGCGCCCCTGGCGATGTCTTGTTGCTCGGCTGCTAGGTCACTCAGCCGTCGGGATGACGTTCACGACGCGACGACCGCGCTTGGTGCCGAACTGCACGTTGCCGCCGACGAGGGCGAACAGCGTGTCGTCGCCGCCGCGGCCGACGCCCGCACCCGGGTGGAAGTGCGTGCCGCGCTGGCGGACGAGGATCTCACCGGCGTTGACCAGCTGGCCGCCGAAGCGCTTGACGCCGAGGTACTGCGGGTTCGAGTCGCGCCCGTTCTTGGTGGACGCCGCGCCCTTCTTGTGTGCCATGAGTTCAGTCCTTGGGAGTGATCAGCCTGGTCGTCAGGCGGAGATGTCGGTGACCTTGACCTGGGTGTACTTCTGACGGTGCCCCTGGCGCTTCTTGTAACCGGTCTTGTTCTTGTACTTCTGGATGATGATCTTCGGGCCCTTGGTGGCGCCGAGGACCTCGGCCGTCACGGTCGCCTTGCCGAGGGCGTCTGCGTCCGCGGTGACCTTGTCACCGTCGACGAGCAGCACCACGGGAAGCTTGACCGAGTCGCCAACCTCGCTGGCAACCTTGTCGATCTCGATGACGTCACCGACAGCAACCTTCTGCTGCTGGCCGCCACTGCGCACGATCGCGTACACCGCGGACTCACTCTCTTCGTCGGACTACAAGTTCGGTATCTGTGGCACGGCACGCCACCCTGCTGGAAGCGGGAGCGTGCGCGACTGGCGCACAGGATGGGCGCGCGTTGCACGCCGAGGGTCAAGTCTACGGACGATGCCCTGCCGGGTCAAAACGGCGGCTCACCGGTGGATGCAGAGCCAGGGGTTGGTCGGCAGCGGCGCGTGAGCGGGGCGTACGACGACCTTCAGGCCGCTGCGACGGAGCCGGTCGGCCTCGCCCTCGGCCGCCTCGCGGGAGTGGAACGTGCTGTCGGGACCGGGAGAACCTTTCACCTCGACCCGGTACATCAGCACCCGCTCGGCGGTGACCCTCTTCAGTTCTCTCACGGTTCCAGACTAGACAGGGCCGCAGCCGGACGAAGCGGACGAAGGTCCTCCCCTGCCCCGCGAACGACCCGCCCTCCGGCGCGCCGGAGGGCGGGTGGTGTGGGTCAGCGGCGGCGCGAGCCGCGCCTCTTCACCGGCACGTGCGGCGTGGTCGGCGGTTCGACGCCCGCGTCGTCCCCATCGGCTGGACCGACGCCGTCGACCTCGGCGGCGTCGACGAGGGCGGCGATCGTCTCGGTGTCGGCAGGCTCGTCGGACGCCTGCTCGGCCGGGCTGACCTCAGCCTGCTCCGACGCGGGCGCGCTCACGGTCGACGTGCTCACCGTTCCCGTGCCCGTGCCGGTCACAGCCGCGGCTGCGCCTGCTCCGCTCGGCGGGCCGGCGGCCCGGCGTGCGCTGCGGCGGCGGACGCTGGTGACGATCTTCGGTGCCGGAGGCTCGCTCGGTGTGACCGGCTCGGCCGGTGCTGCGGCCTCGGCCGCCGCCTCAGCCGGCGCCTCGGCCTGTGCGGGTGCGGGCGCCGTGGGAGCCTCCGCGGCCTCCTCGGACCCCGCGGCGGCCACGCCGACGGCGGACTCCGCTTCGGTCCCGGCCGTCGGCAGCTCGGGCTGCTCGCCCTGCTCGGGCTTGGTCTCCTTGGCCCCGCGGCCACGGCCACCACGGCTGCGGCCGCCTCGGGAGCGACCGGCCGGCTTCGTCTCACCCGGCTCAGCGCCCTCGACGGCCGGCTCGACGGCTGCCTCGACGGCCGGCTCGGCGGTGGGCCTCTCGGCCTCCGCAGCCTCGGCAGGCTTCTCGGCCTTCTCCGCGTGCTCGGCGGCCTCCTCCTCGTGACGTGCCATGGCTGCGATGTCCTTCGGCGAGGGTACTGCCCCGCCGGCCTCCTCGCGTCCCCGGCTGCGGCCGGAGCGACGGCCGCGACGGGTGTCGTCCTCGGCCTTCTTCTTGGGCTCGACCGGCTCGTGGTGCAGGACGAGCCCACGGCCCTGGCAGTGCTCGCAAGGCTCGGAGAACGCCTCGAGCAGGCCGGTGCCGATCCGCTTGCGCGTCATCTGGACCAGGCCGAGCGAGGTGACCTCCGCGACCTGGTGGCGGGTCCGGTCCCGGCCGAGGCACTCGACGAGCCGCCGCAGCACGAGGTCGCGGTTGCTCTCGAGGACCATGTCGATGAAGTCGACGACGATGATGCCGCCGATGTCGCGCAGCCGGAGCTGGCGGACGATCTCCTCCGCGGCCTCGAGGTTGTTCTTGGTGACCGTCTCCTCGAGGTTGCCGCCGGAGCCGGTGAACTTGCCGGTGTTGACGTCGACGACCGTCATCGCCTCGGTGCGGTCGATGACCAGCGAGCCGCCGGACGGCAGCCATACCTTGCGGTCGAGCGCCTTCTCGATCTGCTCGTCGATGCGGTACTCCGCGAACACGTCCCGCTCCCCGTCGTACCGCTCGAGGCGGTCGGAGAGGTCCGGCGCGACATGCGTGACGTAGCCCTCGACCATGTCCCAGGCCTCGCCGCCGGAGATCACGAGCTTCTTGAAGTCTTCGGTGAACAGGTCCCGGACCACCTTGAGCGTGAGGTCGGGCTCGCCGTACAGCAGCTGCGGCGCGTTGCCGCCCTTGACCTTGCTCTCGATGTCGCTCCAGCGGGCGGTGAGCCGCTCGACGTCGCGGGTCAGCTCCTCCTCGCTCGCGCCCTCCGCCGCCGTGCGCACGATCACGCCGGCGGACTCGGGGACGATCTCCTTCAGCAGCGACTTGAGGCGGTTGCGCTCGGTGTCGGGGAGCTTGCGGGAGATGCCACTGGTGGTCCCGTCGGGCACGTACACCAGGAACCTGCCCGGAAGGCTGATCTGGCTGGTCAGGCGGGCGCCCTTGTGACCGATCGGGTCCTTGGTGACCTGCACCAGGATCGACTGGCCGGACTTCAGGACCGACTCGATCTTGCGTGCCTGGCCGTTCTTCGCGCCGAGCGCGTCCCAGTTGACCTCGCCGGCGTAGAGCACGGCGTTGCGGCCCTTGCCGATGTCGATGAAGGCGGCCTCCATCGACGGCAGCACGTTCTGGACCCGACCGAGGTAGACGTTGCCGATCAGGGAGTTCTGCGACTCCTGGGAGACGTAGTGCTCGACGAGCACCTTGTCCTCGAGCACGGCGATCTGAGTCAGGTCCTCCCGCTGGCGGATCACCATGACCCGGTCGACCGACTCGCGGCGTGCCAGGAACTCCGCCTCGCTGACGATCGGGGCGCGGCGGCGGCCGGCCTCACGACCCTCGCGACGGCGCTGCTTCTTGGCCTCGAGACGGGTCGAGCCGCTCAGCGCGGTGATCTCGTCCTCGGTACTGCGGGACCGGCGGGTGCGCGCGGTGGTCTCGACCTCCTCGCCCTCACCGCCCTCACCGGAGCGACGACGGCGACGACGGCGGCGCGTGCCACCGCCCTCCTCGGTCTCCTCGCCCTTGGCCTCCGGCTCCTCGCGCTCCTCGGCCTGGGGCTCGCCGGCCTCGGACTCGTTCTCCTCGCCCCCGCCGCCGGAACGACGACGACGGCGACCACCGCGGCGGCGCCGACGACGCTCGCCGCCCTGCTCCTCCTCGCCCTCGCGGCCGCCCTCACGGGCTTCCTCGGCGGCTTCCTCGGCGGCCTCCTCCGCGGCGGCCTCGGCCTCGGCGGCCTTCTGGGCAGCGGTCTTGCGGGTGCGCTTGGCAGCCGCCTTCTTGGCCGGCCTCTCCTCGACCTCAGCGGTCTCAGCGGCCTCAGCGGACGCGGGAGTCTCAGCGGGCTCGGGAGTCTCAGCGGGCTCGGGAGTCTCGGCCGGCTTCACCACGGCCTTCCTGGTGGTCCGCTTACGGGTGGTCACCACGGCCTTGGTCGGGTCCGGCGGCTGGAACAGGAGCGCGGTGGCGGCCGGAGCCTGGCGGGTCGGGGTCTCCTCGGCGGGCGTCTCCGACGCTGCCTCGGCGGGGGCCTCGGCGGGCGCCTCTGCGGTCGCCTCGCCCGCGGCGGCCGCCTTCTTGGTGGTGCGCTTGGCGGCGGTCTTGCGGGTGGTGGTCTTCTTCGCGGCACGCTTGGCGGCCGGGGCCTCTGCAGCGCCCTCGACGCCGGTCGGGAACTCGCCGGGGGTCTCGGTCGGGGCCGCGCTCGCCACCTCCGTCGTACCCACGGCAGGCTCGGCGGCGGCCGGCTCGGCGGGCTCCTCGGCGGCGGCCTTCTTGGTGGTCCGCTTCGCGCTGGTCCTCTTCGCGGGGGCCTTCTTGGCCGCTGTCGTGGTCTTCTTCGCAGCACGCTTGGCGGCGGCCTTCTTGGCCGGTGCCGTGCCCTCCGCCTCCGCGGCGGGGGTGGTTTCTGGCGTCTCGGCGGGGATGGCTGCCGAGGAGTCGGCTGGTTCTGCTGGGTTCTCAGCGTCGAGCATGTGCTCTCCTAGGCTCCCGGGACACGTCGTTGACGGGTTCCACGCGGGAGCGTGTCAGTCGTCGTACCGGCGAGAGCCGGGCCGACGGAAGCCTGCGGTCGGGACCCCGGCCGTGCCGGGGCCGCAGGACGCGGGGTACGCGCGAGTCAGCGGTCGAGCCAAGGCCGGAGCGCGGCGACAACCTCCGAAGTCATTCGTCGTCGGGGGCCGCGTCGGAGGGTCTGACCGCGGTCAGCAGTTCAAAGGACCGAACCTGTCACCCTCGGTCACCCTGCGTCGCGGTCGGGCTCCAACGGATCCCCTACCGTGCCGGTCCGCGGATCGAGCGGGCCCTGCGCGAGACGCTCCTGACGGGGAGCGACACCGGCGTCGAGCCCGGCGACCTCGCGGAGTCCGGCGAGGATGTCGTCGGGTCTCACGGACGGGGTTCCGTGTCGTAAGACCACGTCGAGTATCGCACACTCCTCGCCCGATACCTCGTCGACGCGTGACGTCAGCGACACGACGGCGTCGCGGCAGCTGAAAGTGCGCAGCCCCTTCTTGGTCATCCGCTGGACGAGGACCTCGTCCGTCGCGAGGAACCGCTGCACCGCGTCGGCGGCCTTCTCCCCCGGCACGCCGTGCAGCGTCAGGCGCCAGTGGCTCGCCTCCAGGCGGTCGGCGAGGGCACCTCCCCTGCTCACCACGACCTCGAGCAGGTCGAGCCCGTCGGGCAGCGCCTCGTCGAGCGCGGCGTGCACGTCGGCGGGGTCGACGACCTGGGCCAGGGCGATCTCGAGGTACTCCGCCTCGCTCGCCGAGCCGGTCGGCGCCGCGCCTGCGTAGGAGATCCGCGGGTGCGGGTTGAAGCCCGACGAGTACGCCATCGGGATCCGTGCCCGGAACACCGCCCGCTCGAAGGCCCGGGAGAAGTCCCGATGGCTGGTGAACCGCAGCCGGCCGCGCTTGGCGTAGCGGATCCGCAGCCGCTGGACCGGCGGAGCTTGCTGTTCGGGCTGTTCTGGCACGCGCCAACCCTACGGGCGGGCGTCGAGTGCCTCGGACCTGGCCCGCTGCGCCAGGGGCGACGGGAACCGGTGGGTCACGACGACGCCGTCCAGCCAGTCGGTGAGCCGCTCGGCCTCGCGCCGAAGCGAACCCCGCGCGCGCTCGTCGACGTCCTCCAGGACGTGGACGACCACCTCCCCGGTCGGCGTCTGGTGCCAGCCCCCGACGACCCTGCCGTCCCACCAGGCCGTGGGACCGCCGTTGCCGTTACGGTCGAAGAGCTGCTCCCGGTGCCCGCCGAGATACCAGTCGCGCTCGCTCCAGCCCATCACCGTGGGGTCCAGGCCCGGCAGCAGCGCCGCCCACGGCTCCACGGGCGGCACCGGCTCCAGGTCGTCGGGGAGCAGGAACCCGGTAGCCCCCTCCAGGTCGACCTCGACCGCGGAGGCGTCACGGAGCGCCCGCCTCACCGCGGCAGCGGTCCCGCCGAGCCACCACCTCAGGTCACGCTCCGTGCCCGGCCCGAACGCCCGCAGCCACACGCGCACCAGCCCGACCATGGCTTCCGCCTCGTCCAGCACGTCGAGCTCGCGACCGATCCACGAGCGCATCGTCGCCCAGCGCGGCCGCGACGCCGTCCACGCGCCGTCGTTGCCGGCCCGGACGAGCCGGCCTGCCGCCGAGAGCACGGTGAGCACCCGGGGCCCGACCGGGAACTCCCCTCCCCAGGAGCGACCCTCGCCGTAGGAGATCCGGCCGCCCAGCACCGGCAGCTCCTCGCGCAGCTGCACCCACGAGGCCTCGCGGCCGTCCGCGAGGTGGTCGACCACGGCGGCCTCGGCCCTCTCCAGCCACGCCGCGCCGTCGTCGTACAGCCCCGCCTTCTCGACCTCGCGGGCGAGCCGCACGCGCTCCGCCGCCGCGATCCGGGAGCTCACGGCGGCCTGGACCACGTCGAGGTCCGCCGTGGGGAAGACGAACAGCGTGCGCCGCATCGCCATGTGCTTCACCAGCGACCGGCGGGCATACAGCGCATCGTCCAGGTCGGCGACGGTCATGCCGTCCACGCGTGCCCACGTGCTGAGGTACACCGTGGCCGGGTCGGTGGCGTGCAGCCCGACGACGGCCGCGGCCGCGGACTCCACGTCGGGTGCCCGGGAGTCCGGCGCGAGCCGGTGCCGGCGGGCGAGGCGCGCGCGGCGCTCCGCGACACTGACGGTGTGCACGCCCCCAGGGTAGGGCCGCCCGGCCGGTTATCTAGGGTGTGGCAGTGACCGCGCCCGCCACCAGCACCCCGCTCGAGGACAGCCGCTGGGAGCGGATCCTCGTGCTCGTCGGGATCGTCGTGCTGGCGTTCAACCTGCGACCGGCGGCGGTCAGCGTGGGGCCGGTCCTCGACGAGCTCACCAGCGAGCTCGGCATGTCGGGCGTGACCGCCGGTCTGCTCACCACGCTCCCCGTGCTGGCCTTCGCCAGCTTCGGCGCGCTGGCTTCGGACCTGGCCCGGCGGTTCGGCGTGCACCACGTCACGCTCGTGTCGCTGCTGGCCGTCGTGGTCGGCCTCGGGACCCGCGCGCGCACCGACCAGGTGTGGCTGTTCCTGCTGATGTCGCTCCTGGGCCTGGCCGGCATGGCCACCGCGAACGTGCTCCTCCCCTCGCTCGTGAAGCTCCACTTCCCCCGGAGGGTGGGGCTGCTCACCTCGCTGTACACGACCTCGATGGCGGTCGGTCTGACGCTCGCCTCGGGGCTGACCGTGCCGATCGCGGAGCAGTACGGCTCGTGGCGCTGGGGCCTCTTCGCGTGGGCCGTGACCGCCGCCGTCGCCGCGCTGCCGTGGATCGGGCTGCTCCGCCACGACCGGACCCTGGCTGCGACCCCGCACACGATCACCCTGCGCCAGGTGGCGCGGACCCGGCTGGGCTGGGCGATGGCGTTCTTCTTCGGCCTTCAGTCGCTGCAGGCGTACTCGATCTTCGGCTGGTTCGCGCAGGTCTACCGCGACGCGGGGTTCTCGGCGACCACCGCCGGTCTCCTGCTCGGCGTCATCACCGCGATGAGCATCCCGCTGTCCTTCGTGATCCCGTCCCTCGCCTCCCGGCTGCACAACCAGACCTGGCTCATCGTGGGCCTGTTCGCCTGCTACCCCGTCGGCTACCTCGGTCTGATCCTGGCTCCGGTGTCCGGCGCCTGGCTGTGGGCGGTGCTGGTCGGCACGGCGGCGAGCGTCTTCCCACTGGTGCTCACGCTGATCAGCCTGCGCGCCCGCACCCCTGAGGGCACGGCTGCGCTCTCCGGGTTCACCCAGTCGGTGGGCTACCTGGTCGCCGCGATCGGGCCGATGGGGATGGGCGTGCTCTACGACGCGACCGGCGGCTGGACGGTGCCGCTCTCGGTGCTCATCGTGCTCGCGGTCGCGCAGCTCGCAGCGGGACTCACGGTGGCACGTCCGTCGTACGTCGAGGACAGTCTCGGGCCGCGCCGGTGACCCGTCAGACGACCGACAGCGGGAGCAGCTTCTGGCCGGTGGGGCCGATCTGGATCTCGGTGTCCATCTGCGGGCAGACGCCGCAGTCGTAGCAGGGCGTCCACCGGCAGTCCTCGACCTCGACCGTGGAGTCGGGGTCGATCGCGTCCTGCCAGTCCTCCCACAGCCAGTCGCGGTCGAGGCCGGAGTCGAGGTGGTCCCAGGGCAGCACCTCGGAGTACTCCCGCTCGCGCGTGGTGTACCAGTCGAGGTCGACCGGGGTGTCCTCGAGCGCCCGCTTGGCCGCATCCACCCAACGGTCGAACGAGAAGTACTCGCTCCAGCCGTCGAACCGGCCGCCGTCGCGCCAGACCTCCTCGATGATCCGGCCCACGCGGCGGTCACCGCGCGAGAGCAGTCCCTCGATGATGCCGGGGCGGCCGTCGTGGTAGCGGAAGCCGATCGCGCGGCCGTACTGCTTGTCCTCGCGGACCATGTCGCGCAGCTTCTTCAGCCGCTCGTCGGTGGTCTCGTGGTCGAGCTGCGCTGCCCACTGGAACGGCGTGTGCGGCTTGGGCACGAAACCGCCGATCGAGACCGTGCAGCGGATGTCGCGGCGGCCCGACACCTCACGGCCCTTGGCGATCACCTTCTTGGCGAGGTCGCCGATCTCCAGGACGTCCTCGTCGGTCTCCGTGGGGAGGCCGCACATGAAGTAGAGCTTCACCTGACGCCAGCCGTGGGAGTACGCGGTGGCGACCGTGCGGATCAGGTCCTCCTCGGTGACCATCTTGTTGATCACCTTGCGCATCCGCTCCGACCCGCCCTCGGGCGCGAAGGTCAGCCCCGAGCGGCGGCCGTTGCGGGACAGCTCGTTGGCCAGGGTGATGTTGAAGGCGTCGACCCGCGTGGAGGGCAGGGAGAGCGACACGTTCGAACCGTCGTACCGGTCCGCGAGGCCCTTGGCGACCTCGCCGATCTCGGTGTGGTCGGCGCTGGACAGCGACAGCAGGCCGACCTCCTCGAAGCCGGACCTGCGGATGCCGTTCTCGACCATGTCGCCGATCGTGTTGACCGACCGCTCGCGGACCGGGCGGGTGATCATGCCGGCCTGGCAGAAGCGGCAGCCACGGGTGCAGCCGCGGAAGATCTCCACGGAGAAGCGCTCGTGCACCGTCTCGGCGAGCGGCACGAGGGGCTTCTTCGGGTAGGGCCAGGCATCGAGGTCCATCAGCGTGTGCTTGTGCACCCGCCACGGGACCCCGGAGGTGTTGGGAGCGACCCGCTTGATGCGGCCGTCGGGGAGGTAGTCGACGTCGTAGAACTTCGGCACGTAGACGCCGCCGGAGACCGCGAGACGGTAGAGCAGCTCGTCACGAGGGGTGCGGCCACCGAGGCCGGGCATCCCCTCGGCCTTCCACTCGCGGATCACCTCGGAGATCGCGAGCACGATCTCCTCTCCGTCGCCGAGCACGGCGGCGTCGATGAAGTCGGCGATCGGCTCGGGGTTGAACGCCGCGTGCCCGCCGGCGAGCACGATCGGGTCCTCCTCACCGCGGTCCACCGCGTGCAGCGGCATCCCGGCGAGGTCGATCGCGGTCAACAGGTTCGTGTAGCCGAGCTCGGTGGCGAAGGAGACGCCGAGGACGTCGAAGGCGCGCACCGGACGGTGGTTGTCGACGGTGAACTGCGGGATGCCGTGCTCCCGCATGGTCCGCTCCATGTCCGCCCACACCGCGTAGGTGCGCTCGGCCATGATCCAGTCACGCTCGTTGAGCACTTCGTACAGGATCTGGACGCCCTGGTTCGGCTGGCCGACCTCGTACGCGTCGGGGTACATCAGGGCCCAGCGGACCCTGGGGGCGCCGTCGGGGTCCTCCCAGTCCTTCAAGGTGGCGTTGAGCTCGCCGCCGACGTACTGGATCGGCTTCTGCACCGACGGCAGCAGCGGCTCGAGTCGCGGGAAGAGTGACTCGGCGTGTGGCGCGGGCATGCAAGAACCTCTCGGGGCTGGGCTGGGGGTCCTCACAAGGGTACGACGGACCGCCGGGAGGTTCTAACCGCCGCGACGGCTGCTCAGGAGTCGGCGAGCTCGCGGAGCGCGGCCTCCGCTCGGGACAGCTCGTCACGCGCCAGGGCGATCAGGTCGCACAGGCCCTGGGTGCCGAAGCGGTTGCTGATGTTCTCGACGGCCTCGGCGATCACCGGGTCGACGTCGGCCGGGGGTGTGGTGCAGTCGCTCATCCCGACATCCTGTCGGCTCGGCCCGACGAGGTCCACCCTCCGGGCCCTCGTTCCTCAGCCGCCGGCGAGGTCGGAGAACAGGTCGGGCTCGTCCACGACCTGCCCGGGCCGCGATACGGGGTGTCGGACCACGGCACCGGGAAAGCCAGGGCCGGGGAGAGGTGCGGTGCGGTCCTTCCAGGACGCAGCCGCCGCATTGGCCAGCCGGTCCGCCGCCTCGTTCAGCTCATGGCCCGAGTGGCCCTTCACCCAGCTGAACTGCACCCGGCGACCGCGCATGGCCTCGTCGAGCGCCTTCATGATCTCGACGTTGAGGACGGCCTTGCCGTCGCGCTTGCGCCACCCTCGCCGCTTCCAGCCCGGCATCCACTTCGTGATCGAGTTGATCACGTAGGTGCTGTCGCAGTACACGAGGAGGTCCTCGGCGAGGTGCGCCGTCTGCTGGAGAAGGTCGAGCACGGCGGTCAGCTCTGCCATGTTGTTCGTTCCGTGCGCCCAGCCGCCGACTGCCCAGCAGTCGTCGTCGACGTACCAGCCCCAGCCTGCGGGGCCGGGGTTGCCGAGCGCTGAACCGTCCGCTGCCGCGATGATCGTCACGGCCCCATCCTGCCATCACGGCTGCGGCCCGGGCGGTCCGCCCGGAGGTGCACGCCGCGCCGCAGCACGGGCAATACGGTGGTCCGCATGAGCGCACACCGCTGGGTCATCGGCATCGAGCGAGCCTGGGACGCGGCCCGGCTCCGGCGGGCAGGCAACCGACCGCCTGCCCACTTCCGGATCGAGCCGTACATCGGGCACGGCGGCGCCGAGGGGCTGGTCGTGCGCGGCCGGGTCCTCGACGACCCGCCGCCCTCGGAGGCGGTCGAGGGCGAGGGTGTCGGCGCCGCGCTGCTCCGCACGCTGCGGAACTTCGTGACCGACGAGCTGCCGGGCGTGCCGCTGCGGGTGTCCGTCGCGGGCACGAGTGTCGAGACGGTCACCGACCCCGAGGGGTACTTCCTCACCCGCCTCCGTCCGGACGCCGACGCGCTCGCCAGGCCCTGGGCCGGCGGCACCGTGGAGCTCGCCGGCGAGTACCGGGGCGTCACCGGCCCGCACACCACGCCGCTCGAGGTGCGGGTGCCTGGACCCGACGCGAGGTTCGGGGTCCTCTCCGACATCGACGACACGATCCTCGAGACCGGCGTCGAGCGGGTCGGCCACATGATCCGCCAGACGTTCACCGGGTCCGCCCTCACACGCACCCCGTTCCCCGGCGCAGCGGAGCTGTACCGCGACCTGGCAGCCGGGGTGAACCCGGTCTTCTACGTCTCGTCGAGCCCCTGGAACCTGCACGCCTTCCTGGTGGCGTTCCTGCAGCACCGCGGGTTCCCGATGGGGTCGGTGCTGCTGCGCGACCTGCTCGGCACCTCCGCCGGACGCGAGCAGAAGGAGGTCCGCATCCGGGAGGTCCTCGACCTGCACCCCCAGCTGCAGTTCGTCCTGATCGGCGACTCCGGGGAGAAGGACCCCGAGATCTACGCCGATGTCGTCAGGGCCTACCCCGGGCGGATCCTCGCGGTCTACATCCGGGAGGTTCGGCTCGACCCGGGGGATGGTCGCGTCGAGAAGGTCTCGTCGGCCTGGGACTACGACGTGCCGTTCGTGCTCGCGGCCGACAGCGACGCCGTACGCCGGCACGCCACCGGGCTCGGTCTGTTGCCGTGACCTCAGAAGCGTGAGCGCACGAGCCGGGATCGGGCCACGCCGAGGCCCATCGAGCGGTCGGTGCGCAGGTGGATGTTCTGGAGCAGGCCGACCGCCATCAGCCCCGCGAACATCGAGGATCCGCCGTAGGACACCAGCGGCAGCGGGACGCCGGTCACCGGCATGATCCCGAGGCACATGCCGATGTTCTGGAACGCCTGGAAGCCGAACCAGATCGCGATGCCCCCGGCCGCGAGCCGTCCGAAGAGGTCGTCGGCGCGCATGGCGATGGTCAGCGCCCGCCACAGCACCACTCCGAGGAGCGCGATCAGCGCGGCCGAGCCGACGAGTCCGAGCTCCTCCCCCGCCACCGTGAAGATGAAGTCGGTGTGCTGCTCGGGCACGAACCCGGACTTGGTCTGCGAGCCGTCGAACAGCCCCTGCCCGAAGACGCCGCCGTTGCCGATCGCGATCCGGGCCTGCTCGGTGTTGTAGCCGGCGCCGCGGGGGTCGAGACCGGGGTTCGTGAACGCCATGAACCTGTCGACCTGGTAGTCCTTCAGCACGCCGGCCTGCACGGCCAGCGTCGCGCCGCCGACCGCTCCCCCGGCGAGCAGCACCAGCCACCTCCGCGGGGCGCCGGAGATCGCGACGACACCGAAGACCGTGGCGGACAGCACGAGCATCGTGCCCAGGTCGGGCTGCAGCAGGATCAGCACCGCGGGGAGGCCGGCGATGGCCAGCATGCCGAGCACGTCGAGGTGGCGGACCTCCCGCTGCTTCCACGAGCCCTCGGTCCGCTCCGCGACGAGCAGCGCCATGCCGATCACGACCGCGAGCTTGGCGAACTCCGCCGGCTGGATCGACATCCCGCCGACCATCAGCCAGGAGCGCGAGCCGTTGATCGTGCTGCCCATGACGAGCACCAGCACGAGTCCGACCACCGAGGCGACGTACACCAGCGGCGCGAGGATGCGCACCCAGCGGTGGTCGGTGGCGATGATCATGACACCGAGGACCACGCCGATCGCGATGTTGACCAGCTGCTTCTTCAGGTAGGCCTCGGGGTCGCCGCCGGTGAGGTCCTCGCGGTTCACGGTGGCGGACCACACGAGCATGGTGCCCATCACCAGCAGGCCGACCACGGCGAGGATGAGCATCCAGTCGAGCCGCGGCGCCTTGGTGCTGCCGGCGCCCTCGAGCCGGGTGCCGCGGGTGCGGGAGGTGGTGGTCATCGTCATCGGCGGGACCTCCGCTGCGTCGCAGGGGGAAGGATCTCGCCGTCGTCGGCGAAGACCGGCAGGCCCCTGGGTGGCGTCGCCCCGGGCAGGGCGGCCTTGGCGGACACGACCCGGTCGCCGCGTACGCCGTACAGGGTCTCCCAGATCTTGCGGATCGCCGGACCGGAGGTGCCCGAGCCGGTGCCGCCCTGCGACACCATCATCACGACCACGTAGCGCTTGTCGTACGACGCGACCCAGGACGTGCTCTGCTTGCCGTAGACCTCGGCCGACCCGGTCTTCGAGCGGATCTTGACCTCGTCGAGCGGGAAGTCGATGAGCCGCCACGACATCGTGCCCTGACGGGACACACCCTGGAGCGCCGAGTCGATGAAGCGCAGGTGCCGCATCGCGACCTTCACCGACGCCGCCTTCTTCGGCTCGATCTCCTTGACCACGTTGCCCTGCGGGTCGACGATCGCGCGCCCCACGCGCGGCTCCCACAGGATGCCGCCGTTGCCGAGCGAGGCGTAGGCCCGGGCCAGCTGGAGCGGCGTGACGATCGTGTCGCCCTGACCGATCGCGAAGTTCACCGCGTCACCGGCGCGGTAGGCGAACCCCTCGACGCAGAACTCGCGCGCGAACCGGTGCAGGAAGTCGTAACCGTCCTGCTTGCCGATCCGGCAGTAGTAGTCCTTGTTGGCCTCGTAGTAGTCGCGCTTCCACTGCCGGTCGGCGATCCGGCCGCTGGCCTCGCCGGGGATGTCGATCCCGGTCTCGGAGCCGAAGCCGAACTCCTTGGCGATGTTCACGAGCGGGTCGCGGGCCTTGACGTCGTCCACGTCGCTGCCGAACTTCTGCCAGTAGTTGTAGCCGATCCGGTAGAAGAAGGTGTTGCAGGAGACCTCGAGCGCCTTGTCGAAGCCGATGTAGCCGTAGGCGCCGGACTCGTAGTTCTTGAACGCGCGGTTGCCGACCGTGAACGACGAGGAGCAGGCCAGCCGGGTGCTCTGGCTGTACCCGTTCGACAGCGCGCCGGCCGTCATGAACGGCTTCCACGTCGACCCCGGGGCGAACTGGCCCTGGGTGGCGCGGAACAGCAGCGGGGTGCCGGCCCTCTCGGAGTAGAGCCGGGCGAGGTCCTTGTTGCTGATCCCGCCGACCCACACGCCGGGGTCGTAGGTCGGGTAGCCCGCCATCGCCACGATCCGGCCGTTGGTGACGTCCATGACGACAGCGGCGCCGGAGTCGGCGACGTACTTGCGACCGGTGACGGTGTCGGTGGTCTGCCGGGCGGTCTTGATCGTGGACTCGAGCTGCTGCTCCACGACGGCCTGGACCCTCGCGTCGATCGAGGTGACCAGCGTGTCGCCTGCCCTGCCCTTGACCTCTCCGGAGTCGCCGAGCACGCGGCCCATGCTGTCCACGGCCACCCGCTTGTAGCCGGGCTCGCCGCGGAGGAACTCGTCGTACTGCTTCTCGACGCCGGCGCGGCCCACCACCGAGGCGCCGTGCACGGAGGTGTCGCCCTCGTCCTCGGCCTCGTCGAGCTCCTCCTCCGTGATCGGGCTGAGGTAGCCGAGCAGATGCGCGGCGTTGATGCCGTACGGCGAGGGGTAGGCCCGGACGCTGACCGACTCGGCCAGCACCGCCGGGTAGTCCTCGCTCTGCTCGAGGATCGACACCGCGGTCTCCTGCGGTACGTCCTCGGCGACCGGGACCGGCTGGTACGGCGACCCGTTCCAGCACAGGCCGCTGACGGAGCCGGGCTCACCGCACAGCAGCGTTCGGGCCACCACGTCCTTGTACGACGAGCCGACGGTGCGCGCCACACGTCTGAGGAGGGTCTCCTGCGCCTCGTCGTCCATCTTCCTCAGCAGCGTGCGGTCGACGGTGACGACCCAGGACGTGCGGTTCGCGACGAGGGGTCGCCCCATGTCGTCGACGATGAGACCGCGGGCCGGCTGGACGACGAGCTCGCGCACCGACTGCTCCGCGGCCTGCGCCTGGTACGCCTCGCCGCCGAGGACCTGGAGGTACCACAGCCGGGCGAACAACGTGACGAACAGCGACAGCACGATCGCCTGGACGACGATGAGCCGCATCCGGCTGCGCTGGCGCGACGTCGCCCGGACCCGCCCCGTGGCCGAGCCCATCAGTAGGCCACCTGGTGCGGCTCGAGCCGTCGGAACAGCCGCATCATCAGCGGGAGGACGAACGGCGTGAGCAGCACGTCGTAGACGACGGCGGTCGGGATCACCGCGAGGGCCTCGGTCGCCGGGACCGCGGGGTCGGCGAGCACCATCCCGCTCAGCGCGAAGATCGACGTACCGACGAAGGACGACGCGGCGACGGTCACCACGGCGGCGACCGCGGAGGTCCGCGCGTCGTGGCGGACTCGGCCGGCGAGATAGCCGACGACGACCAGCGCGAGGGCCCAGCGCCCGGCGACGTGGTCGGCCGGAGGGGCGAGGTCGATCGCGAGGCCGGAGAGGAAGCCGATGACCGCGGCGAACTCCGGCCCACGGACGAGGGCCGCCGCGACCACGACGAGGAGCGCGAGGTTCGGGACCACGCCGGCGTAGGAGACGTAGGGGAACAGCGCGACCTGAAGGGTGACGGCCAGCGTGATGACCAGGGTCAGCACGAGTGCGCGGGTGGCGGCCATCAGCGCTCCCCCTCGGCGTTGATCACGGTGCGGTCACCCTTGGTGTCGGCGCGGACGACGACGCCCACCAGGTCGAGCGCCGAGAAGTCGGCGAACGGCTCGATGACCGCCCGCTTGGACAGCTGGCGCGGGCTGCTGAACACCGAGGTGACCCGGCCGATCGGGATGCCGGCGACGTACGGCGCACCGCTCTCCGAACCCCAGGTGACCAGGACGTCGTCCTGCGTGGGCGTCACGGCGTTGTCGACGAGGTCGAGGTCGAGCCGGCCCTTCTCGCCGAGCTCACCGCGGCCGCGCAGGAAGCCGACCTCCATGTTCGACCCGAGCCGGCCGCCGACCACGGACTCCCGGTCCACGATCAGCAGCACGGTCGAAGTCGAGCGGTCCGCGCGGATGACCCGGCCGACGAGGCCGCGGTCGTTGAGCACGGTCATGTCCGCGTGCACCCCCGAGGAGGTGCCTGCGTCGATGGTCACGGTGCGGGAGAACGACTGCGCGGGGCCGACGGCGACCACGCGGGCCGGCACGAGGGCGTACCCGGTGTCGCCGGCGGCCCGCAGCAGGCCGTCGAGCTCGGCGGCGCGGTTGCGTGCCACGTCGGAGGTGGCGACCTGGCCGCGGAGCGCGGCGTTCTCGGCCTCGAGCTTGTCCACCTCGGCGCGCAGGGTTCCGTTGGTGGTGAAGAGCTCCGGCACCGCCTGGAAGGGGCGTACGACGGTCGCGGTCACCTCCTCCACCGGGCCGAACACGTTGCCGGCGACGGCGCGCAGGGGGTCGACCGGGGAGTCGTCACCGCCGCGCACGTCGAGGGTGATGAACGTGAAGCTGGCGAGCAGGAGGAGCACGAGGACACCGCGCGAGGGCCGCTGGTGCTGGTCACGCATGGCCATGTCAGCCCCTCCTCTGCGTGGCCGGTCTCATCGGCGCCGGGGCTCGGACACGAGGACCTGCTGGAGCGCCTCGAACTCCTCGACGCACTTGCCGGCGCCCATGGCGACGGAGCGCAAGGGGTCCTCCGCGACGTGCACCGGCATGCCCGTCTCGTGACGCAGCCGCTCGTCGAGGCCGCGCAGCAGCGCGCCGCCGCCGGTGAGGACGAGGCCGCGGTCCATGATGTCGCCGGCGAGCTCGGGCGGGGTCTGGTCGAGGGTCGAGCGCACGGCGTCGACGATGTCGTTGAGCGGCTCCTCGAGGGCCTGGCGGACCTCGGCGCTGGAGACGACGACGGTCTTGGGCAGGCCGGAGATCATGTCGCGTCCGCGCACCTCGGCCTCGGGCTCCTGGGGCAGCGGGAAGGCCGACCCGAGGGTCATCTTGATCTCCTCGGCGGTGCGCTCCCCCAGCATGAGGGAGTACTCCTTCTTCATCCACGCGATGATCGCCTGGTCCAGGTCGTCGCCGGCGGTGCGGATGGAGAGGCTCGTGACGATGCCGCCGAGGGAGATCACCGCGACCTCCGTCGTACCCCCGCCGATGTCGACGACCATGTTGCCGGTCGCCTCGTGCACGGGCAGGCTCGCGCCGATCGCGGCGGCCATCGGCTCCTCGACGATGTACACCCGGCGTGCGCCTGCTTGGTAGCCGGCTTCCTTCACCGCGCGCTGCTCCACGGCCGTGATCCCGCTCGGCACGCAGATCACCAGGCGGGGCTTGGCGAAGTAGCGCCGGCGGTGCACCTGCTGGATGAAGAACCGGAGCATCTGCTCGGTCGAGTCGAAGTCCGCGATCACGCCGTCCTGCAGGGGCCTGATGGCGGTGATGTTGTCGGGCGTGCGGCCGATCATCCGCTTCGCCTCGTGGCCCACGGCGAGGATCTCGCCGGTGGTGGAGTTCAGCGCGACGACGGACGGCTCGTCGAGGAGCACGCCCTTGCCACGCACGTAGACGAGGGTGTTGGCGGTGCCGAGGTCGACAGCCATGTCCCGGCCGATGAAGCTGTTCGCCATGGTGTCCCGCCCTCTGGTCCTCACGCACATGGGGGTACGGCGAACCCTCGCGCCGACCCGTGTGGAAAGCCTAAGAGCGCAAGGCTTTACAACCCGGCAGGACACGCGGCGTGCGCCCACGCCGCCCTCGCCGTCCGACTGCCAGGAACGCCGAAGGCCCCCGGACCGGTCCCAGCTCGACTGCCACGTCGGAGATGTGGTTGCCCCCGCTCTTCGGGCTGGTGTCGTACTTGGCGGAGACGCCCGTGTCCTCGAGGATGTGGGCCGCGACCGCGGGAGCAGCCGGGTAGTCGGCGGTCAGGGTCTCGTGCAGTCCAGCAGGCCGGCATCAGGGGCGGGGTTGTTCTGGGCGAACCTGGCGATGGCACGGATCTCTGCACCGTTGACCGCGAGGGTCAGATCCTTCACCGCACAAAGGTTCTCGTTACCGCCTGAGCCACCCACAAAGGTGACCGTGCCCGTCACGGGGAACGAGCTGTAGGTCAGCACGTCGCCGGTCGTGGGGCTGGTGAGACGCCAAGTGGGCAAAGACGACGCGCGCGGAGCCCGACGAGGTGCTGTCTTCGCCCACTTTGCACGCGAGCAGGTCCGGAGTGCCCGGCCGGCGGCGGTTCAGAGGTCGGGGAACCAGATCTTGATCTCGCGCTCGGCGGACTCGGGGCTGTCGGAGCCGTGGACGAGGTTCTCGCGGTTGGACAGCGAGAGGTCGCCGCGGATCGTGCCCGGCAGAGCCTTGCGGCCGTCGGTCGCACCGTTGACCAGCCGGACCACGTCGACGGCCTCGTCGCCCTCGAGGACGCAGGCGACGAGAGGACCGCTGGTGACGAACTCGCGCAGCGGCGGGTAGAAGTCACGCTCGACGTGCTCGGCGTAGTGCTCGTCGGCCTTGGCACCATCGATCGTGCGCAGGTCCATGGCGACGATCGAGAGGCCCTTGGCCTCGAAGCGACTGAGGATGTTGCCGACCAGGCCACGGCGGACGGCGTCGGGCTTGAGCAGGACCAGAGTGCGCTGAGACATGCGGGCAGCCTACCCAGCCGACTCGGGGTCGCCGTGCTCGGCAGCCCACTGCTGCTCGATGACCTCGCGCTCGGCGCGCTCGCGGTCGATCTTCGCGCCGAGGAAGAACGCTCCCGCCCACAGTGCGAGGAAGACCGCGCCGAGGATGAACATGACCGACGTCACGAAGCCGAGCGCCAGTGACGCCACCTGGATCGCCCAGCCGACGTAGTACGCCCACTGATGGCGGAGCATCCCGGCGGCCACGATGCAGGCCACCATCAGCCCGAGCCCGATCCACAGCGCCGTGGCGGTGGGGACCGAGGCGACCTCGATCAGCACCGGGGTCGTGAGACCGAGTACGACGGCCTGCAGGCTCAGCATGGTCGCGGACAGCGACCGCTGGGCCGACCTCACGAACGCCCCTCAGCCTGCGAGGGGCGAGCGGCCCGCTCCCGGGGCTTGAGCATGGCGCGGGCCTCCCCCGCCGTGATCACAGAGCCGGTGACCAGCACGCCGCCGGAGCCGTAGACCCCGCCGGTCTCGGCCAGCGTCGCTGCCTGCTCGATCGCGTCGTCGAGACGCCGCGCCACGTGCACCCGGTCGGAGCCGAAGATCCCGCGGGCCACCTCGGCGAGCTCCTCGGCCGGCATCGACCGCGGCGTGGAGTTCTGCGTGCAGACGACCTCGGCGAACACGTGCTCGAAGGCGGCGAGCACACCGTCGACGTCCTTGTCCGCCATCACCCCGACCACCCCGATCAGCGGGTTGAACTGGAAGGAGTCCTCGAGCGCCTCGGCGGTGGCCTTGGCCCCGGCCGGGTTGTGCGCCGCGTCGAGCACGATCGCGGGGCTGCGCCGGATGACCTCGAGCCGGCCTGGCGAGGTGACCTCGCCGAACGCCTCGTGCACGATCTCCGCGTCGAGCGGCTCGGGTCCCGCGAAGGCCTCGACCGCCGCCAGCGCGAGGGCGGCGTTCTGGCCCTGGTGTGCGCCGTACAACGGCAGGAATACCTCGTCGTACTCCGCGCGGAGCCCCTGCAGGCGCAGCATCTGCCCGCCGACCGCGGGGACCCGGTTCACCACGCCGAAGTCGACGCCTTCGCGCAGCACGGTCGCGCCCACCTCGGCGGCGCGCTCGAGCAGCACCTCCATCACGGCCGGCGGCTGCTCGGCGATCACCGCGACGGAGCCGGGCTTGATGACCCCGGCCTTCTCGATCGCGATGTCCTCGGGGCGTTCGCCGAGGTACTTGGCGTGATCCACGCTGATCGGGGTGATCACCGCGACCTTCGCGTTCACGACGTTCGTGGCGTCCCAGGAGCCGCCCATGCCCACCTCGACGATCGCGGCGTCGACGGGCGCGTCGGCGAAGGCCGCGTAGGCCATCCCCACGACGGTCTCGAAGAACGACAGCGGGTGCTCGGAGTCGGCATCGACCATCGCCGCGAACGGCGCGACGTCGTGGTACGCCGCGACGAAGGCCTCCTCCGACATCGGCTCGCCGTCGAGCGAGATCCGCTCCGTCATCGACTCGACGTGGGGGCTCGTGAACCGCCCGGTGCGTAGACCGAGGGAGCGGAGGAGCGTGTCGATCATCCGCGACGTGCTGGTCTTGCCGTTGGTGCCGGTCAGGTGCACGACCGGGTAGGCGTGCTGGGGGTCGCCGAGGAGGTGGACGAGCGCCTCGATCCGCTCCAGGCTCGGGTCGAGCCTGGTCTCGGGCCAGCGGGCGAGGAGCGCGCGCTCGACGTCGGCGTAGGTCGTGGGTTCGTCGGGCGCGGGAGAGGGGGTGTCAGACATCGCCCTTCGAGTCTACGGTCCGGCCAGTGGGCGCCGCGCCAGCAGCACGTCCCGGGTGACCTCCATCTGGCCCAGGTGCTGCGCCAGCTCGTGGAAGACGTGCATCAGCACCCCGCCCTGCGTGTGCCCGTACGGGTAGGCCGACAGCTCGGCGTCGCCCCGCTTCGCCGGCGGCGCCTGGGCGTCGAGCGAGCCGAGGTTCTGCACCAGGTGCGCCCGGGTGCGACGTACCGCCTCGGCCAGCTCCCCGACCGGCCCACGGGCCATGAGCTCCGCGTCCCGGTCACGCGCCACGTCGGCACCGGCGACCATCTCTCCCGACCACCACTCCACGACGCCGAGGCAGTGGGTGAGGATCGCGAACGGCGAGTTGGAGCCCGGCACGTCGAGGGTCTGGTTGGCGAGCTCGTCCCCCAGGTCGGTCACGATGCCGAGCATCGCGTCGAGGCAGTCGTCGACGAACCACAGGAAGTCCTCGAGTGTCAGTGTCAGCACGCAGCTCAGCGTAGGCCCGCACGCAGGGGAACTGAGTCGTCGACGACCCGGGGCCACCCGTAAGATTTCGGGCCATGGACACCAACCCCACGCCCCAGCAGACCGGAGAGACCACCGACGCGACCCAGGGCCGCTCGGTAGTCGTACCCGACCGGCCTGCCCTCGAGGGCCTGGAGGACAGGTGGGTCCAGCGGTGGGAGGCCGACGGCACCTATCGTTTCGACCGCTCGAGGACGCGGGAGGAGATCTACTCGATCGACACCCCTCCCCCGACGGTGTCCGGGTCGCTCCACGTGGGGCATGTCTTCTCCTACACGCACACCGACCTCATCGCGCGCTTCCAGCGGATGCGCGGC
>DASTPU010000032.1:0-41637 GCA_035762105.1 Nocardioidaceae bacterium
CACCGGGCTGTCCGGGGTCACACCGCCGGTGAAGACGAAGCGCGCGGAGCCGGACCGCAGCACGAAGCTCTTGGAGTCGCGGTGGCCGTTCTCGGGGCCTCGGTAGGCCTCGAGGTCCATGCCGAAGGCGAGCTGGTAGAAGCTCGCGGTCTGGGTGGCGTTGCCGACCACGAACGCGACGGCGTCCATCGCGGTCACCGGGAACGGGTCGGAGCTCGCGTCGTACTCCACAAGGCCCACCAGCTGCTTGAGCTGCTCGAGGGTCAGGTCGGCCTTGAGCTCGTCAGGCGTGAGGGCAGTGGAAGACGTCGGGGTCGCAGTCATGCCCCGCAGGATGGTCGGAACAGGTCAGACTGTGCAAGGGTACGACGAAGCACTGTGCAGACTGTCCAGGGAGAGGGCCGGATATGGACGACTTGGATGCCACTTTGCTACGTCTGTTCTCCGAGCAGCCGAGGATCGGCGTGCTCGAGGCGTCCCGGCGGCTCGGGGTCGCCCGCGGCACGGTGCAGGCACGGCTCGACAGGCTGAGCAGGACCGGCGTGATCGCCGGGTGGGGCCCGGTCCTCGACCCCGAGGCGATCGGCTACCCGGTCACCGCGTTCCTCACGCTCGAGATCCGCCAGGGCTCGGGCCACGAGACCATCGCGGCGCACCTCGCGACGATCCCCGAGGTGCTCGAGGCGTACACCATCACCGGCGCCGGCGACATGTGGGCGCGCGTCGTGGCTCGCTCGAACGCCGACCTGCAGCGCGTGATCGACGCGGTCCTCTCCAACAGCGGCATCGTCCGCTCGTCAACGGTGATCGCGCTCGCGACGCAGATCCCGCACCGGGTGCTGCCGTTGCTGGAGGAGGCGACCTCCGGCTAGTCGCCGCTCCTCATCCTCGCCTTGGCGCGCATCAGGCGCGGCCTGCTCAGCAGGTAGGCGACGATGACCATGCCGACCACCGCCACGATGCGGTTGACGTCGACCGCGGGACGCCAGGTGACCTGCTGGCCCTGGACGACGTAGGCGCCCACCGGTCGGACGCCCATGCCGAAGCCGGCGCCCTCGTTCTCCTCGCCCTTCTCGTCGTGGCCGGTGCCTCCGCCGCCTCCGCCGCCGACCGTGGCGACGGGGATGACCGTCAGCCCGTCCTTCTCGTAGGGCTCGCCGTAGACCCGCTTGACCGTGATCGCGTCCTTGGCCGTGCTCAGCACCTCGGTGATGTTCATGTCCGCTCCTCCTCCGTGGCGTGGTCGCAACACGCTCGTCCCTCCATGCTGCGAGCCATCCCGGAGGAGGACCAAGGGCCCAAGGTCCCGGCCCGGTCAGCCGACCGGGTGTGCTGCTCAGTAGCTGAACGTGGTGGCGGCCTCGTCGCCGATCCAGTCCCACATGGGGATGGTCCCGCCGAGCTCGGCGTTGTTCAGCAGGTCGCCCTTGTCGAGCTTGCGGGCGTCGAAGCAGATCGGGCAGACCAGGTACCTCCCGCCGGCCTTCTCGTACCGCTCCATCAGGTCGGGAAGCGGGGGGCAGCCGTCGCAGGCCACCGCCTGGCCGTAGCCGGGGATGGCGAGGCGGACGGCCTCCTTGGTCAGGAACATCAGGGTCGGGCGCCCCTTCTCCGCGGCGCCGACCGCGACGAGGAACGCCACCGTGACCTTCTCGGAGTCCTCGAGTCCGGTGGTGAGGCTGACGACGGCCTTGTTGCTCATGGTTTACCCCCTGCTGGGTCGTTGGTCGCACTCGCCCGTTGACGAGCCATGCGTCGCAACCTAGGGCCCTCCGGCGGGGGGCGCCATGGAACATTTGACCTATTGCGCCGACCGGAGCTTTGCGTCCGAAGCGGGCATCAGACGTCGGGGTGCACCATCCAGACGTTCGGCTCCCAGTAGTCGCCGAGGTCGCGCGCGGTGTCCACCCGGAGCACCGCCAGCCCCTCGGGGAACACGTACTCCCCCGACTCGGGGAAGGCCATGCCGGTCCAGGACTCCCACTCGGCGACCGTCCCGGTGATGTGCAGAGACCTCGGCAGCACCGTCGCGACCCGTGCCCCGAGCCGTTCGTGGAGGCGCATCCACGGGTCGAGCAGCTGCCCGTCCTCGCGCCGCCATCCGACGTACCTCTCGATCGGGGTGAGCGGGTAGCGGTCCTTCATGGAAGGACGCACCGGGGCGACCAGGTGGGTGAGCCCCTGTCGCTCGGCGATGGTCCGCATCGCCTGGAGGATGGGTACGGCGAGGCCCCGGGCGCGCCCCTCCCGCGGGATCTCGGCCGCCAGCGCGCAGAGCGTGTTCACCGGCTCGCCGGCGTGAAGGCGGCGGAAGACCTCCTCGATCGCGGAGTCGATGCCGTCCGAGAGCGTCGCGTCGTCACCGTCCCACCACAGCGTGCCGGTGTGCCCCTCGGCGAGCACCTCGTCGGTCTCGTCGTCGTACAGCACGAACTGGAACTCCGGCAGCTCCTCGTCGAGCAGGTGCCAGTAGCGGTTGAGCACGTCTCCGTGCAGGTTGTACTCCGGCCAGACCTGTTCGGAGCTGATGCCGCGCTCCCAGAGGTCGGGACGCTCGGCGGCGGTGAGAGCGGTGACGGTCATCCCGACATGATGGCGACGGCGACCCGACGCGACGAGCGAATATCGCCTCAGGACAGGCGGCGGGCGACCTCGGCGGCCGCCTCGGCGACCCGGGGACCGGCCCTGTCGGGGTCGAGGTCCCGCAGCGTGACCACGCCGACCGACGCCTCGAGGCCCTCGACCCCGAGCACCGGCGACGCGATTCCGCGCGCGCCCGGCTGGAGCTCGCCCGAGGTCTGCACGAACCGTTCGGCCGCCTGCCCGCCTGCAACGGCGTCGCGGCCGAGCAGGATCGCCTTGCCCGCTGCCCCCTGATCGAGCGGGTGGCGGGCCCCGACCCGGTAGGCCACGTGGAAGTCGGTCCAGGTCGGCTCGACGACGGCGATGGCGAGCGCCTCGCCACCGTCGGCGACGGTCAGGTGCGCGGTGGCGCCGAGGTCCTCGGCCAGCGCACGGAGCACCGGGCTCGCCAGCTCGCGCAGCACGGGCTGGAGGCCTCGGGCGAGGGTGAGCACGCCGAGCCCCACGTGCAGCCGGCCCGCGGCGTCGCGGCGGGCGAGCCCGTGCTGCTCCAGGGTCGTGACGAGCCGGTAGACGACCGTGCGGTTCACGCCGACGACGGAGGCGAGCTCGGTCACGGTCAGCCCGTTGGGGTGCGCCGCCAGCACGGAGAGGACGCGGAGACCTCGGTCCAGCGTCTGCGAGGTCTCGGCGGGCATGGAGAGCAGACTAGCCCGCGTCCGCCGTACGCCCGCGACCTCAGGAGGTCTTGCGCGCCGCCCACTCCCGGATCCGGTCGATCCGCCTGCCCAGCTGGTCGGCCGTGGCCACCGCGGCGGCGGGACCGCCGCACTCGCGACGGAGTGCCGCATGGGTGACGCCGTGGGGCTGGCCGGTGCGGTGGTGCCACGCCGCGACCAGCCCGTTGAGCTCGCGGCGGAGAACGGCGAGGTGCTCGTGGGTCGACACGTCGCGCTCGACGTCCGCGGGCGTGGACGACGTAGTCGCCTTCTGCCGACGTGCCCGGTCGCTCTGCCGCTGGTGCAGCAGGTCTCGCACCTGGTCGGGCTCGAGCAGGCCGGGGATGCCGAGGAAGTCCATCTCCTCCTCGGACCCGACGTGGACCTCGCCGGAGTGCCCGAACTCGCCGCCGTCGTAGAGCACCCGGTCGAAGGTGGCCTGGGACCCCATCGCCTCGAACGTGCCGAGCTCCTCCGCGCTCGCGGCCTCGGAGGCCTGGGCCTGGTTGAGCAGGTCCTCCTCGGCGGCGAAGATGTCGCCCTCGTCGTCGACCTTGCGCTGGAGGACGTGGTCGCGCTGCACCTCCATCTCGGAGGCGAAGCCGAGCAGGTTCGGCACCGACGGCAGGAACACCGACGCGGTCTCGCCGCGCTTGCGAGCCCGCACGAAACGCCCCACCGCCTGGGCGAAGAACAGCGGCGTGGAGACGGTGGTCGCGTAGACACCGACCGCCAGCCGCGGGACGTCGACGCCCTCGGAGACCATCCGGACCGCGACCATCCACCGGTCGTCGCCCTCGGAGAACTTCGCGATCCGCTTCGACGACGCCTTCTCGTCCGAGAGCACGACCACCGGCCGGTGGCCGGTGATCTCCTTGAGCAGCCCGGCGTAGGCGCGGGCCGAGTCCTGGTCGGAGGCGATCACGAGGCCGCCCGCGTCGGGGACGTGTCGGCGCACCTCCGACAGCCGCCTGTCCGCGGCCTGGAGCACCGCCGGCATCCAGGACCCGTGCGGGTCGAGCGCCGTACGCAGCGCCTGCGCGGTCAGGTCCTTGGTGAGGGGCTCGCCGAGGCGGGCGGCCACCTCGTCGCCGGCGCGGGTGCGCCACTGCATCTCGCCGCTGTAGGCCATGAACAGGACCGGGCGGACCACGTGGTCGGCGAGCGCGTGGGCGTAGCCGTAGGTGAAGTCCGCGACGCTCTTGGCGACCCCGTCGGTGTCGGGTGCATAGCTGACGAACGGGATCGGGTTGATGTCGGAGCGGAACGGCGTGCCCGTCAGGGACAGGCGCCGGGTCGCCGGCTCGAAGGCCTCGCGGATCGAGTCGCCCCACGACAGGGCGTCGCCGGCGTGGTGCACCTCGTCGAGGATGACGAGGGTCTTGAACCGCTCCACCCGGATCCGGTGCGCGAGCGGGTTGGTCGCGACACCGGCGTAGGTCACGGCGACGCCGACGAAGTCCTTGCTGGTCGGGCCCTTCCTGCCGGAGTACGACGGGTCGATCGGGATGCCGACCCGCGCGGCCGCGTCGGCCCACTGGGTCTTGAGGTGCTCGGTCGGCGCGACGACCGTCACGCGCTCCACCACGCGGCGCGAGAGGAGCTCGGCGGCCACGGTCAGCGCGAACGTGGTCTTGCCGGCGCCGGGCGTGGCCACGGCGAGGAAGTCGCGGGGGTTCGTGGTGAAGTACTGCTCGATCGCGGCCTGCTGCCAGGCGCGGAGCTTGGTGGCGGTGCCCCAGGCGGCCCGGTCCGGGTAGGCCGGGGGCAGGTCCGGCAGGGGCGCGGGGATCGACTCCGTCTGGTCGGAGGAGAACAGGTCAGCGTGGTTCGTGGGTGCCACGAACTACCTTTCGGTCGGGTGCGAGCGGGGACTGCGGCCGGAGGTCACTCCTCCTTCAGCGACTCCCAGATCTCCTTGCACTCGGGGCAGACCGGGTACTTCTCCGGGTCGCGGCTGGGCACCCACACCTTGCCGCAGAGGGCGACGACGGGAGTCCCCATCACCATCGCCTCGGTGAGCTTCTCCTTCGGGACGTAGTGGGAGAAGCGCTCATGGTCCCCGTCGTCGGTCGGGACCGTCTGCTGCTTCTCGATGGTCTGGGCGCCGGGGCTCATCTGCGTACTCACCCGGCCCAGTCTAACGGCGTCCCCTCAGTTCAGCGTCGGATCCGCCGGCCGCGTCGAGACCCAGGCGAGCTCCCCGGGCTGGCGGCGCAGGACCCTCGACCAGAGCCCGTTGGGACGGGAGCCGAAGATGTCGTCGACCTCGAACGGCACGACGTACCACGACCCCTCCTCGATCTCCGCGAGGAGCTGACCGTCGCCCCAGCCGGCGTAGCCGGCGAAGATCCGCATCCGCACGATCGCGTCGTCGAGCAGCTCCGTCGGCGTGTCGAGGTCGACGATGCCGGTGTCGTCGAACAGCCGCCGGAACCCGACCGGGTCGCCCTCCGGGTCCTGGCCGTGCGGGATCGACGCCACCGCGAGCGCGGAGTCGGTAGAGACCGGGCCACCGTGGAAGAGCACGTCCGGCGCGGCGCAGAGCTCCCCCCAGGCCTCGAGGACGTCCCCGACCGGCACCGGCGACGGCCGGTTCAGCACGACCCCGAGCGAGCCGTTCTCGTCATGGTCGAGCAGGAGTACGACGCTCCGCTCGAAGTTCGGGTCCACGAGCCGGGGCGTGGCGACGAGGAGCCGTCCGGCCCGCAGCGTCGTCTCAGCCATCGCGGTCCTTCTCGCCGGCCATCGCCGCCTCGGCCGCGTGCCGGACCGCGGTGGCCACCGACTTGTGCACGTCGGGGTGGAACACGCTCGGGATGATGTAGTCGGCGTTGAGCTCGTCGTCGGTGACCGCCCCGGCGATCGCCTCGGCCGCGGCCACCAGCAGTGTGCTGTCGATGCCGCGCGCGGACGCGTCGAGCAGGCCGCGGAACACGCCGGGGAACGCCAGCACGTTGTTGATCTGGTTCGGGTAGTCCGAGCGGCCGGTGGCCACGACGGCGGCGTGCCGGCGGGCCTGGGCGGGGTCGACCTCGGGCACCGGGTTGGCGAGCGCGAACACGATCGCCCCGTCGGCCATCGTCTCGACGTCCTCGCCGGTCAGGATGTTCGGGGCCGAGACGCCGATGAACACGTCCGCCCCGGCGAGCGCGTCCTTGAGGCTCCCCGTGACGCCGGCCTTGTTGGTCGCCGCGGCCAGCCAGACCAGGGACTCGTGCAGGTTGGGCCGGTCGCGGTGGATGACGCCCTCCACGTCGGCCACGACCACGTCGGTGACGCCGGCCTCGAGGAGGACCCGGAGGATGGCGCTGCCGGCGGCACCGGCCCCGGACATCACGACCCGGACGTCTCCCATCTTCTTCCCCACGACGCGCAGTGCGTTCGTGAGAGCGGCGAGCACCACGATCGCCGTACCGTGCTGGTCGTCGTGGAACACCGGGATGTCGAGGCTCTCCCGCAGCCGCGCCTCGATCTCGAAGCAGCGCGGCGCGGAGATGTCCTCGAGGTTGATCCCGGCGAAGCCCGGCGCGATCGCCTTGACGATCTCCACGATCTGGTCGGCGTCCTGGGTGTCCAGGCACAGCGGCCAGGCGTCGATGCCGCCGAAGCGCTTGAAGAGCGCGGACTTGCCCTCCATGACCGGCAGCGCCGCGGCGGGGCCGATGTTGCCCAGGCCGAGCACGGCCGACCCGTCGGTGACGACCGCGACGGAGTTGCGCTTCACGGTCAGCCGGCGGGCGTCCTCGGGGTTCTCGGCGATCGCCTCGCAGACCCGGGCCACACCGGGGGTGTAGACCATCGAGAGGTCGTCGCGGTTGCGGATCGGGTGCTTGGGCGCCATCTCGATGGTGCCGCCGAGGTGCATCAGGAAGGTCCGGTCGGAGACCTTGTGCACGACCACGCCCTCGACGGCCCTGAGCGCGTCGACGATCTCTTCGGCATGGGCGGTGTCCGACGCCGCGCAGGTGACGTCGATGGTGAGCTTGTCGTGACCGGAGGCGGTCACGTCGAGGGCGGTGACCATGCCGCCGCACCGTTCCACGGTCGCGGTCAGCTCGCTGGTCGCCGGGCCCCCCGCCGGGAGCTCGAGGCGGACGGTGATCGAGTACGAGATGCTGGGAGTCGAAGCCACGCCCACATGTTGTCACGTCCGTCGCCTCGCGAGCCCCGCCGGACCATGTCGCGGCGGGAGCACGCACGAGCCCCGACCGCGACGCGTTTCGGGGAGGGAACGCGGAGGGAGTCCGCGGCGCGTCGCAGCCGGGGCTGTCTGGGGCGGGGCCGGAGCCCCGGGGACGTGGTGGTCGGGTCAGGCGGCGAGGTGCGCCTTGAAACGCTCGAGCAGAGAGAGCCTGGGCTCGCCGGCGGCGTGGCGACCGGCGGCCCGGCGCGGGGCGGCGGTCGGCCGGTACGCCTCGCGCGCCTTCTGCTCGATCGCGCGGCCGACGCGTGCCGCTCGCTGGTCCGCGGGGCTGGCCTTGCCGGCCATGGCGGCCATGAGCGTCCAGTCCTTGCGGTGCGCCCTGTCGAGCATCTGTGCCATCTCCTCGGAGCGTGGCTCCTCGGTGTAGGCGTCGATGATCGCGCGCAGTCCTGCGAGCTCGGTGGCGGTCTTGCGCCATGCGGTCATCACGGCTGCCTCGAGCTCCATGGGCTGACCAGTGAGCTCGCGCTCGATCGAGCCGGCGAGCCGGGTGTGCCAGCGCAGCTGCAGCGCACCGAGCAGGGTGAGCTCGTCACCGAAGGTCTCCGCGACGCCGGCGAGCTCCATCGGGAGCCGTCCGTCACGGTGGGTCTCGGCGTGCTCGAGAACGTTTCGGAGTACCTCTCCGCGGCGGTGGAAAGCGTCCCAGGTCATGGGTCCATCCTTTCGACATACCGTTGGTACGTACCAACAGTATGCTAGATACCCACGGTTCGCCAGCCCGAAACCGGCGTTCCGCGACATATGACCGTGATCTGCTGCACAGTCCCTGCGCGGGGCGGACATATGCTCGGGCGTATGACCACCAAAGTCCTGCGGAAGGTGTCCGGATCCTCGCGTCGACAGCAGTACTCCGCCTCCACGAAGCGGGCGCTCGTCGAGGTGGCCACGGAGCTGTTCACCGAGCAGGGCTACGCCGGCACCAGCCTCGATGCGATCGTCGCGGGCGCCCGGGTCACCAAGGGCGCGCTCTACCACCACTTCAGCGGCAAGCAGGCGCTGTTCGAGGCTGTCTTCGAGAAGGTCGAGGCCGACGCGAGCAAGCGGATCAGCAAGACAGTGCGCAAGACGCGGGATCCCTGGGAGAAGGCGGTCCTCGGCCTCCGGGAGTTCCTCGCCGTGGTCCAGCAGCCTGCCTACAGCCGGATCGTGATCCAGGAGGGACCGGTCGTGCTGGGCTACGAGCGCTACCGCGAGCAGGAGGAGCGCTCCACCTTCGGCATCGTCCAGGAGATCGTCTCCTCGGTCCTCGAGACCTACGACCTCGAGCCGAGCATGGTCGAGACGTTCAGCCGGGTGTTCTTCGGCGCGATGTCGGCGGCGGGCGCCGCGGTGTCCTCGGCCGAGGACACGAAGCGCGCGAGCGCCGAGGTCGAGGCGGCGATCGCGTTCATCCTCGCCGGCCTGCGCCAGCAGGCGGAGTCCGGCGAACAGCTGCCCGCCCCCGCCGATCTCGTCGCCGAGCCCGCGAACGACGAGGAGGACGCCGGCTGAGCCGGCGTCCTCCTCATCCGACCGCCAGGACCGGGTCGTGCCCGGTCGGGTCACTTGCCGAACGTGACGTTCCCGCCGTTGCTCGGCACCAGCTCCATCCAGACCTTGCCCGGGGGCAGCGTGAGCTCGCCGGCCTTGGTCTCGAGCTTCACGGGCGCGGAGAGGCTGCGCTTGGTCCAGGTGGCGCGCACCAGCGAGCCACCGTGGAAGACCATGGCCGCGCCGCTGCCGCTGAACTTGGTCTCCGGAACCGGGTTGCCCGCAGGGTCCTTGTAACCCGCGTCGCCGACCTTCACCCGGAGCACGAGCACGGTGTCGGGACGGAACTCGTCACCAGCCCCGGCCTCGGAGTTCAGGTTGACGTACTTGCCCTTGCGGAACTCCCAGTTGGTCGTGTGACCGCCCGAGAACGTCGCGGCGATCTTGCGCGCCTTCTGCCCGCCGGGGAAGTCCGCCTCCTCGCCCCAGGTGAAGTAGGACTGCGGCGGCTCGGGCGCCTTGAGCGACCTGGCCAGCGCGGGCAGGTCGACGAAGAGGTTGTACGGCGACCGCCGGCTGCTGTCACGGGAGTACCCCACGCCCCCCTCGCCGACGACCTTGATCCCGGCCGCCTGGACACGGCGCACGGTCGGCGGCGCTCCCCCGCTGGCCACGAGCACGGCCTCGGCGGGCTCGACGATCCCGATGTCCGTCGCCCGCATCGAGCGGACCGGCCCGACCCGGTCGGGGACCTGGGAGTAGTAGAAGACGGCCAGGCGCGTCGAGCCGCCCTCGACGAGCTCCTCGGTGACCAGGTCGGCCGAGCCCAGCCCGACCTGCGGGTTGCTGGCGCCGGTGTTGTCGATCTTCACGACGATCACCGGGTGCTTCGGAGCGGCGCCCTCGGCGGAGAGCCCGGTCAGCGGCCACTGGCCCGACAGCGTCGCGCCGGCGGCGGTGCCCTGGGCGTCCGGCGAGGCCGACGGCTCGGGGCTCGCCTCCTCCTCACCACCGCAGGCGGCCAGGGCGACCGAGCCGGCCAGCACCAGCGAGACGAGCGAGAGGGCGGAGCGACCGCGGAGGCGGCCGGAACGGGTCGAAGTACGCATAGGGGCTCGCAGCATGGTCGTAAGTGTGACGCAGGGCCGCACCCGGCCCCGGGAGCGGCCCTGCGTTTCGGGCGGTGTGACGGGACAGTCAGCCCGTCACGGCAGCGCGCGGGTCAGCGCAGGGTGCCCGCGAACCACTGGTTGGTCCACGGGGAGGCGCTGTGCACGTTCCTGCCGCCGTACGGCGCGTGGACCATGTAGCGACGGCCGTTCTTCCAGCCCGAGAACACGCCGACGTGGTACACGCCGCCGCCGTCGTAGAAGAACATCAGGTCGCCCTTGCGCATGTTCTTGCGCTTGATGCGGTCGGCGAACTGCGCCTGGGCGCTCGACGTACGCGGGATGTTGGTGAAGCCGGCCTTGCGGTAGCTGAAGTAGACCAGGCCGGAGCAGTCGAAGCGGTCCGGGCCGGAGGCGCCGTAGACGTACGGGTCGCCCTTCTGGTCGCGGACGACCTCGAGGGCGTTCAGGACGCGCTTGCCACGGGTGGCGGCGTCGGCGGACGGGACGAAGGAGAACATGCTGGCGACCAGGACGGCGGCGAGCATGAGGGGCAGCACGGCAAGCGTGCGGGCGCGAAGAATCGCAGACATGCAGAAGTTCCCTTCCCACGCCTGTGAGGTGAGCTGTCGGGTTAGAGCTGAAAGGTGCTCTGTCACGCATGCGTGACTTCACCCCGAGCGTCCGAGAGCGGACGCGTGACGATGTGGTTCCCCCACTCCTACCCATGAGTGATCGGTTGCGGGACAAGGACCAGACACTGGGCGGGTAGGACTCGGCGAAACCCGGTCTGGCTGTGAAGTTGTGGCCTGCCCTGGCACAGGTGGCTCCGTCGACCCCCATCGACGTAAGCCGGGCGAGCAAGCCCAAAGAGACTAAGCAGGCGCAGACAAGGATTTCCAATCCAGAAGACGCGAAACGTCCCGTGGATCACATCCACGGGACGTTTTCACGCTCAGCCACGCCTGGAAACGGGATGCGGATCACAGGCCGGTAACGGTCTGGTCCGCTCTAGATCGTCAGATCTTGGCCCCACCGTCGACGTACAGGGTCTGGCCGGTGATGAAGGAGGCCTCGTCGCTGCACAGGAACGCAGCGGTGGCGGCGATGTCCTCGGGGTAGCCGACGCGCCGCACCGGGTTGTGCTCGGCGGCCGCCTTGCGCCACTCCTCCGGCTCAACGCCGACGCGGCGAGCGGTCTCGTCGGTCATGTCCGTCACGATGAAGCCCGGGGCGATCGCGTTCACGTTGATGCCGAACGGACCGAGCTCGATGGCCAGGGTGCGGGTGAAGCCCTGCAGCCCCATCTTCGCCGCGGAGTAGTTCGCCTGGCCGCGGTTGCCGAGCGCCGAGGTGCTCGAGAGGTTCAGGATCTTGCCGTACTTGTGCTGCACCATGTGCTTCTGGACCTCGCGGCTCATCAGGAAGGAGCCGCGCAGGTGCACGTTCATGACGGTGTCCCAGTCGTCCTCCGTCATCTTGAACAGCAGGTTGTCGCGCGTCACGCCGGCGTTGTTGACCAGCACGTCGACCTTGCCGAGCTCTTCGACGACCCGGTTCACAGCCGCCTCGACCGATGCCGCGTCGGCCACGTTGCACGCGACACCGATGGCCTTGTCGGCCCCGAGTCCCTCGGCGGTGGCGGTGGCCGCGTCCTGGTCGAGGTCGAGGACCGCGACGGCCGCGCCCTCCTCGGCGAACCGCTTGGCGGTCCCGGCACCGATCCCGCGGGCGGAACCGGTGACGATGGCGACGCGGCCGGCGTAACGACTCATGAGTGCTCCTCCTGTGCGCCGGCGAGCGGCGCGGACGTGGTGGTTCGTGGAAGTGGGCTCACTGTAGCCATCGGCTGCTCAGCGCTTGACCGCACGTCCGAGGTAGAGATAGCCGGCGACCTTGGCGACCGACACCGCACCCGGGAGGTAGAAGGTCTCGAGGTCCTCGACCACCAGCCCGCTCTCCTCGACCGCGTCGGCGATGGGCCGGTCGAGGTGGCAGCCGGCGGCCAGCCGCCGCTGGACCGGAGTGAGCCGGTGCTGCCATCTCGCGACGCCGCGGTCCGGGGCCAGGCCGTGCTCGAGGAAGTGGAAGCTGCCGCCGGGCCTGAGCACCCGCCGCACCTCGCGCAGCGCCACGTCGTGGTGCGGCACCGTGCACAGCGTGAACGCGGACACCGCGCAGTCCACCGAACCGTCGGGAAGGTCGAGCGCCTGACCGTCCAGGCCCGCGCGTACGACGGGTGGACGGCCGTCCCCCATGTGCTTCTCCGCGGCGATCCGCCACGCGACGTCCGACGGCTCGACCGCGAACACCTTCGTCACAGCGGGCGGGTAGTGCTCGACGTTGAGGCCCGAGCCGAACCCGATCTCGAGGACCTCGCCCTCGAGGCCGGCGCAGACGCGCTCCCGCAGCTTGTGGATCTCGCCGGCCCCGAGCAGCACGTCGGTGACCCGCGGCACGACCTGTTCCTTCCAGAAGCCCATGTCATCCCTTCAGCTCGACGTCGTCCCGGTCCTCGGGGAGCGCCGCGACCAGCCGGGCGGCGTACTCCCCCATCTCCTCCTCGGAGGCGTACTTCGTGCGCGGCCAGAAGAAGCCGCGGAGCCCGTCTCCCTTCGTCCGGGGCACCACGTGCATGTGCAGGTGCGGGACGCTCTGGCTGACGGTGTTGTTCATGGCGACGAAGCTGCCCTGGGCGCCTAGCCCGTCGAGCATCGCGCTCGCCAGCCGCTGCCCGGCGGCGAGGAACGGGTCGCGCAGGCCCGCCGGCAGGTCAGGCAGCGTCACCACGTGCCGGCGCGGCACGAGGAGCACGTGCCCCTTGAAGACCGGCCGGTGGTCGAGGAAGGCGACGAGGTGCTCGGTCTCGAGCACGGTCTGCGCAGAGACCTCCCCCGCGACGATCCGGCAGAACACGCAGTCGGGCACGACCCGAACCCTAGTGCCTCTTTTCCGGACTCGGACCCGCCTGAGAGGTGTGGATTTGCATCGAACGGGGAATACCCCAGAGGGTATGTGCATTGAAGAGAAGCGTTGACGCTCGATACCCCCTTGGGTATCCACCCGAACATCTGGAGGCAAGTAGCGCATGATCACCGTGACCCCCATCGACACCCCCGGTCTCGGCGACCGGACGTACCTCGCCCACGACGGCAAGGTCGCGTTCGTCGTCGACCCGCAGCGTGACTACGACCGAGTGCTCGCAGTCGCGGAGGACGCCGGTGTGCAGATCACGCATGTGTTCGAGACCCACATCCACAACGACTACGTCACGGGCGGGCTCGCCCTGGCGAAGGAGCTCGGCGCCGCCTACCACGTGAACGCCGACGACGAGGTCGAGTTCGAGCGCGTGGGCGTCCGTGACGGCGACGTGGTCGAGGTCGGCGAGACGATGCGCGTGCGCGTCGTACACACCCCCGGCCACACGCACACCCACCTGTCCTTCGCGCTCACCGAGGGCGACAGGCCGATCGCGGTGTTCACCGGCGGCTCGTTGCTGTTCGGCTCCACCGGCCGTCCGGACCTGCTCGGCCCCGACCACACCGACACGCTCGTGCGCGCCCAGTGGCGCTCCGCGCACCGCCTGGCCGAGGAGCTCCCGGACGAGACCGAGGTCTACCCGACCCACGGCTTCGGCAGCTTCTGCTCGGCGACCCAGAGCGAGGCCTCGGCCAGCACGATCGGCCAGGAGAAGCTCGCGAACCCCGCCCTCACCCAGGACGAGGAGGAGTACGTCGAGAAGCTGCTCGCCGGTCTCGAGGAGTTCCCCGCCTACTACGCCCAGATGGGCCCCGCGAACTCCGCCGGCCCCGACGCCCCGGACCTGTCCGAGCCGACGCCGGCCGACCCTGCCGAGCTGCGCCGCCGGATCGACGCCGGTGAATGGGTCGTGGACCTTCGCACGGGAGAGGCGTTCGCGGCCGGACACCTCATGGGCTCGGTGAACTTCGGCATCGACGGCCAGTTCATCACCTACCTCGGCTGGATCATGCCCTACGACGCCACCGTGACCCTGCTGGGCGAGACCCCCGAGCAGGTCGCCGAGGCCCAGCGCGACATGGCTCGGATCGGCCTCGGCAAGCCGGCCGCGATGGCCACCGGCAAGCCGGACGAGTGGGCCGGCGCGGAGCCGCTCGGCTCGTTCCAGGTCGCGACCTTCAAGGACCTCAAGGCTGCGCTCGACGCCGGTGACGACGACCTCGTCGTGCTCGACGTCCGGCGCGCCGCGGAGTTCGACGAGGGGCACATCGACGGCGCGGTCAACGTGCCGATCCACGCGATCCTGGCCCACATCGACGACGTGCCGCGCAAGAAGCTCTGGGTCCACTGCGCCGGGGGCTACCGCGCCGGCGTCGTGGCCTCGATCCTCGACGCCCGCGGCCACGACGTGGTCTCCGTGAACGACTCCTTCGGGGACAATGCTGCCGCCTCGGGCCTTCCGATCGTCGCCTGACACCCTGCCGCGGGCCGGTGTCGTCCACCGCGACGCCGGCCCGCGCACCGTCCAACCAACGCACCCGTTGCCCGCGGGGCCGTCGACGCGGCCCTGCGAGCCATCGACCAGGAGACACGCACCCTCATATGACCACCACCACCGTGCAGACCCGAAGCCTCGACGTCCAGGCCCTCAAGGCCCGTCTCGACACCGACGACGCACCGCGCATCCTCGACGTCCGCACTCCGGGCGAGTTCGAGAACGCACACATCCCCGGCGCCTACAACGTGCCGCTCGACACCCTGCGCGAGCACCGCACCGAACTGCAGCGCCACCTCGCGGAGGACGTCGTGCTGGTGTGCCAGTCCGGCGGCCGCGCCGAGCAGGCCGAGAAGGCCCTCGCCGAGGTCGGGCTTCCCGGCCTCCGCGTCCTGGAGGGCGGCATGGCCGCCTGGCAGACCTCAGGCGCCCCGGTCAACCGGGGCAAGCAGACCTGGGAGCTCGAGCGACAGGTCCGGCTCGTTGCCGGAGGCGCCGTCCTGTCAAGCATCCTCGGCAGCACCGCCGTCCCCAAGCTGAAGTGGCTGGCGGGCGGGATCGGCGCCGGGCTCACCTTCGCCGCGCTCTCCAACAGCTGTGCCATGGGCATGGCCCTCTCGAAGATGCCGTGGAACAACAGGGGCGCGAGCTGCGACATCGACCAGGTCATCCGCGCCCTGGCGGAGGCCAGCTGATGGACATCTCTCTCACCCTTGCGCTCGTCCTCGCGCTGTCGCTGCTGATCGGGGTCTCCCTCGGCGTGCTCGGCGGGGGAGGCTCGATCCTGACCGTGCCGATCCTCGTGTACGTCGCCGGCATGGACCCGAAGGAGGCGATCGCCGCGTCGCTCTTCGTGGTCGGCGTGACCTCGGCGGCGGGCGCGATCAGCCACGCTCGAGGCGGACGGGTCCGGTGGCGGACCGGCCTGCTCTTCGGAGCGGCGGGGCTGGTGGGCGCCTTCCTCGGCGGCATGCTCGGCGGGCACCTGCCCGGTGAGCTGTTGCTG
This sequence comes from Nocardioidaceae bacterium, assembly GCA_035762105.1. Classification (GTDB taxonomy): domain Bacteria; phylum Actinomycetota; class Actinomycetes; order Propionibacteriales; family Nocardioidaceae; genus Nocardioides_C. Next base: position 15,572 of record DASTPU010000032.1, read on the forward strand.
GTCGCGTTCGCCCTGATGATGGTCGCGACCTCGATCGCGATGATCCGCGGCCGCAAGTCGGTCGACTCGTCGAAGAAGCACGCCGAGCTCCCGGTCCTCCGGGTGCTGCTCGACGGTCTCGTCGTGGGCCTGGTGACCGGCCTCGTCGGTGCCGGTGGCGGCTTCCTCGTCGTCCCCGCCCTGGCGCTGCTCGGCGGCCTGCCGATGGCCGTGGCCGTCGGCACCTCGCTGCTCGTGATCGCGATGAAGTCCCTGGGCGGGCTGGCCGGCTACCTCAGCGCGGTCTCCCTCGACTGGGGCCTCGTGATCGCGGTGACCGTGGCTGCGGTCCTCGGCAGCCTCGTCGGCGGTCGCCTGGCCGGACGGATCCCGGAGGCGGCCCTGCGGAAGGGCTTCGGCTGGTTCGTCCTGGTCATGGGCGGCTTCGTGCTCGCCCAGCAGGCGCCGGACGGCCTGCTCGTCCCGTTGCTCGCCGTGGTGGGCGCCCTGGGCGCCGCAGCCCTCGGCTGCTCGAAGCTGGTCCCCAGCTGCCCGCTGAACAACGACGACGCAGACACGCCGGCCGAGACCCGCTCGGCTGCCTGACCCGGCTTCCTCGAGACCCCCTGGACCGTCTACCCCGTCGGTCCAGGGGGTGTTCCAGTCCGGCCGGTCCCCACCCCGGACGCGCGGGTGTGGTCCAGACCACAGGAATATACCCCCGAGGGTATGCATTGAACTGAACACCAGCGTGAGCAGCCCAACAAGGAGCCCCCATATGTACTTCGCGCAGTACTACCTCGACTGTCTCTCCCAGGCGTCCTACATCGTCGGTGACGAGAAGACCGGCAAGGCCGTCGTCGTCGACCCCCGGCGGGACGTGGAGGAGTACCTCGACGAGGCCAAGCAGCACGGCCTCGACATCGTCGGGGTCATCAACACGCACTTCCACGCCGACTTCGTCTCCGGCCACATCGAGCTGGCCAAGGAGACCGGCGCGTGGATCGGCTACGGCCAGGCCGCGCAGGCCGACTTCGAGGTCCGCTCCCTCTCCGACGGTGAGCGCATCGAGCTCGGTGACGTCGTACTCGAGATCATGGAGACCCCGGGCCACACGCCGGAGTCGATCAGCGTGCTCGTCTACGAGCACAAGGACGACAAGGTCCCCTACGGCGTCCTCACCGGCGACGCGCTCTTCATCGGCGACGTCGGCCGCCCGGACCTGCTGGCCTCCATCGGGGTGACCGCGGACGAGCTCGGCAAGATGCTCTACGACTCCGTGCAGAACAAGCTCATGTCACTGCCCGACGAGACCCGGGTCTTCCCGGCCCACGGCGCCGGCTCGGCGTGCGGCAAGAACCTCTCCACCGAGACCCAGTCCACGATCGGCGAGCAGCGCAAGTTCAACTACGCCTGCCAGCCGATGACCGAGGAGCAGTTCGTCGAGGTCGTGACCGCGGGCCAGCCCCCGGCTCCGGAGTACTTCCTCTACAACGCCGTCCTCAACCGCAAGGAGCGCGAGACCCACGAGGTCGGCAAGACGCTTCCGGCGCTCTCCCCCGACCAGGTCACCAAGGCGCTCGCGGAGGGCGCGAAGGTGATCGACGCCCGCGACCACTCCGAGTTCGCGGCCGGCCACCTCAAGGGTGCGATCAACGTCCCGGTCGACGGCCGCATGGCCGAGACCGTCGGCATGGTGGTCAAGCCCGAGGACAAGGTGGTCCTGATGGCTCCCGAGGGCGAGGAGCAGGAGGCGGCGATCCGCCTGGTGCGCATCGGCTACGACAACGCGGTGGGCTTCATCCCGCGACCCGAGGCCTACCTGATCGACCACTGCCTGGAGGAGCAGGTCGTCCACGCGAGCCGGCTCATGCCGAAGCAGCTCGAGGAGGCCGAGGCGCAGGGTGAGGTGCAGCTCGTCGACATCCGCAACGCCGGCGAGGTCGAGGGCAGCGGCGTGATCCCGGGCGCGGTCAACATCCCGCTCGCCCAGCTCGCCCGCCGCGCCGGTGAGCTCGACCCCGAGAAGCCCACGGTGCTCTACTGCGCCGGCGGCTGGCGCTCCAGCGTGGGCGGCAGCCTGCTGCGTCACCTCGGCTTCAAGGACGTCTCCGACATCCTCGGCGGCTACGGCGCCTGGGAGGCGACCCACGCTCCCGCCTGATCGACCGCTCCGCAGACGCTGAGCGAGGTGGCCCCGACCGTCCTGGTCGGGGCCACCTTGCGTCACCCGTCCGAGGACGTGGTCTGGCGCACCGGCGTCGGCGGTTGCCGCGGCTCGCGGGCGGTCGCATATTCGAGAGATCTCGGGTGTCCCTGCAGACACGGGTTCGCAAGGGAGGCGGACATGGACCAGCCGTTCGAACACCTCAGCTTCGACAAGGCGCACGAGGTGCGCGGGGGCGAGAACTGGAAGCTCGAGCTCCTCGACCTCGCCGGAGGCGCACAGGTCGGGCGCATCACCGTCCAGCCCGGGTGGCGCTGGACGAAGGACATCAAGCCGGTCGCGGGCACCGACCTCTGTCAGGCACCGCACCAGCAGTACCAGATCTCCGGCCGCATCCACATCGTGATGTCCGACGGCACCGAGGTGGAAGCCGGACCCGGCGACGTCACGTCGCTGCCGCCGGGCCATGACGCCTGGGTCGTCGGCGACGAGCCGGTGGTCGCGATCGACTGGCAGGGGGCCTCGGTCTGGGCGCGCAAGCAGTAACCCGTCCGACTCCTGGGCCGACCTACCCTTGAGGCACGAATGTGCTCCAGGGAGGACGGCCCATGACTGCGGCGATCGGCGTACTCATCCTCATCGTGGTGCTGTGGGCGGTGGTCTCCGTCGTGGGCACGTTCAACGCCAGCCGGTCCCTCGACGTGCGCGAGCGGGACGAGCTCGACCGGCTGCGACTCCTGGTCGACGACCTCAAGGAGACGGCGTGGGACCACCGCGAGCTCGACTCCGCCCTCGCCACGATCTTCATCGACAAGATCCGGGCGCACGAGCGTCGTGGCCGACCCGAGCTCGGCGGCTGACCGAGCCCCCGGCGGCGCAGCGTCTCATCCCCTCCGGGCGATGCCCCGCCCAGGCGGCCACGCTGGACTGAGGCATGACCGTGAACCGCCTCGGGTCCCGCGGACACCTCACCGCACCGGAACGAGCCGCTCGGGGGCTTGCCGCCCGCGAGGCCTGCCCGCCCGCGGAGCAGGAGCAGTTCGGCCCTCGTCCCGACCGGCTCACGCCCGCGACCTTGCTCCGCGCCCAGGCGGAGTCACGCCTGCCCGAGCTCGTGCCTGTCCGCCATGGGCGCATGCTGGCGAACCCGTTCGCCTTCTACCGGGGTGCTGCCGCGCTGATGGCCCTCGACCTGGCCCCTGCGCCGGTCTCAGGGTTGGGCGTCCAGCTGTGCGGCGACGCCCACCTCTCGAACTTCGGGTTGTTCGCCTCCCCGGAGCGGCGCCTGATGTTCGACCTCAACGACTTCGACGAGACCATGCACGGGCCGTGGGAGTGGGACGTCAAGAGGCTCGCCGCCAGTCTGGTGGTGGCCGGACGGCAGAACGGCTTCGACCGCAAGGCGCGCCGCAAGACGGTGAAAGCGACGGTACGCAGGTACCGCGACGCGATGGCCGGGTTCGCCGGCATGCGCGCGCTCGACGTCTGGTACGCACGAGCCGAGGTGGGCGAGCTCGAGACCCTCCTGCGGGTGAAGCTGCCCAAGCAGCGTGCCAAGGCGGTCCGGAGGACGGTGTCCAAGGCCCGCACCAGCGACAGCCTGAAGGCCTTCGCGAAGCTCACGTCGGTCGTCGACGGCCAGGTCCGCATCAACCCCGACCCGCCGCTCGTGGTTCCCGTCGCGGACCTGCTGCCCGGTGTCGAGCGAGAGCAGCTCGAGGCGCAGATCCGTGAGCTGCTCGGCCGCTACCGCCTGACCCTGCAGTCGGACCGGCGGGTGCTCCTCGACGCGTTCGAGTTCGTGGACATGGCCCGCAAGGTGGTGGGCGTGGGAAGCGTCGGCACACGTTGCTGGATCGTGCTGCTCCGCGGTCGGGACGACCACGACCCGCTGTTCCTCCAGGTGAAGGAGGCCCAGCCCTCCGTTCTGGAGCCGTTCGTCCCCCAGGAGCTCCGCCCTGCCGAACGCGTCTCGAACGAGGGGCAGCGGGTGGTGGCCGGACAGCGCCTCATGCAGGCCACGAGCGACATCTTCCTCGGTTGGCAGCGTTCCACAGGCATCGACGGCGTCCAGCGGGACTTCTACGTCCGGCAGCTCAGGGACCAGAAGGGATCCGCGGTCGTCGAGGAGATGGTTCCGCGGGGCATGCGGCTCTACGGCGAGCTGTGCGGCTGGACGCTGGCGCGCGCACACGCCCGCTCCGGCGACCCGATAGCGATCGCGGCGTACCTCGGTGACGACGATGCGTTCCCACGGGCTGTCGCGGAGTTCGGTGAGCGGTACGCCGACCAGAACGAGCGTGACCACGCCGCGCTCACCGAGGCGGTCGCTGAGGGTCGGCTCGAAGCGGTGCCGGGGGTCTGACGGACTCAGACGCGCGTCGTACCCGGCCGCTCGAAGACGGTCGCGGTGCCGACCGCGATCCCTGCGCAGGCGCGCCGGTGACATGACGCGCCCGCTCACGAGGAGAAGAATGCTCCGCATGACTCCACCGCCTCGCAGCCTCCGGCAGCGTCACCGGGACACCCTGCAGCGGCTGGAACACGACGTGGACACCTGGGTCGCCACCGCCGATCCGGCTACGGGCACTCCGTACCTGGTGCCGCTGTCCTTCCTGTGGGACGGACGGACCCTCCTCCTCGCAACGACGGCGGGGAGCCCGACGAGCCGCAACCTCCAAGCCACCCTCACGGCCCGGCTCGGGTTCGGGCCCACGCGCGACCTGGTGCTCGTCGAGGCCGTCGTGGAGGCGGTCTCGCCTGCGGACGACATCCCGTCCGACGTCGGCGGCACCTTCGCCGCGAAGACCGGCTTCGACCCCCGCGAGCTCTCGACCCGCTATCTCTACTTCCGCCTGCGACCGCATAGGGTGCAGGCCTGGCGCGAGGCGGATGAGCTCACCGGCCGTGACCTGATGCGGGACGGCAACTGGCTGGTCGCTGACGACTGACGCGGATCGTCGTCGGTGCCGGCAGCTGCCGGCACCGTGATTAGGGCCGGTGCCCGGCGGGTACACGCCCAGGTGACCTGAATCACTCTCGGGACTCGGGGGCCACCATGAGCTCGCAGACCACGCACATCCAGCACACCGTCCAAGAGCAGCCACCGCGGTGGAAGCTCGTCGGGCCAGGACTCGTCGTCGCAGCCACCGGTGTCGGGGCCGCAGACCTCGTCGCGACGCTGGTCGCCGGCAGCCGGTACGGCTACACACTCCTCTGGGCCGCCATCGTCGGCGCGATCATGAAGGTCGTGCTGGTCGAGGGGGCCGGGCGGTTCAGCCTGGCCAGCGGCAAGACCATCTTCGAGGGCTGGCGCAGTCTCGGGCGGTGGACCACGTGGTACTTCGCGCCGTACATCGTCATCTGGGGCTTCGTCTACGGAGCCGCCGCGATGGCGGCGACGGGCCTGGCGATGTACTCGCTCTTCCCCGCCCTCTCCGTGACCGTCTGGGGGGTGGTCGCCGGGTTCGTCGGACTGGCCCTGGTCTGGATGGGGCGGTACGGCGTGTTCGAGAAGGTGCTCAGCGCCATGGTGCTGCTGATGTTCGTCTCGATGGTGACCGCGGCCGCGATCACGGTGCCCAGACTGCCCGATGTCGTTGCCGGTCTGGCGCCGGTCATCCCGGCCGACGGCGGCCTGTTCTACACGCTCAGCCTTGCCGGCGGAGTGGGTGGCACGATCACCCTCGCGGCGTACGGCTACTGGCTCAGGGAGAAGGGGTGGAGCACCCCTCGGCACATGCGCGTGATGCGGATCGACAACTCGGTCGCCTACGCCGTGACCGGGCTCTTCGTGGTCGCCACGCTGATCGTCGGCGCCGAGCTGCTCTACTCGGCACAGATCTCGATCTCCGACAGCGACGAGGGAATGGTGGACCTGGCACAGGTCCTGGAGGACCGCTACGGCCCCACCACCGGCACGCTCTTCCTCGTCGGCTTCGGGGCCGCGGCGATGTCCTCGCTGGTCGGCGTCTGGAACGGTGTCAGCCTGATGTTCGCCGACTTCATGGCCCACGCTCGCGGCCTCGACGCCGACCACCCAGATGCACGGTCCGGCGGCCGCTACTACAAGGCGTACGTCCTGTGGCTGACCATCCCACCCATGGTGCTGCTCTACTTCGGCAAGCCGGTCTACCTGCTGCTGCTGTACGGCTTCCTCGGAGCGTTCTTCATGCCGTTCCTGGCCGTGACACTGCTGTGGCTGCTCAACAGCGACCGGGTTCCACAGGAGTGGCGCAACCGCCTTCACAGCAACATCGCTCTGGGACTGATCGCGCTCACGTTCTTCGCCCTCGCCGCCAACGAGCTCTACGGCGTCCTGACCGGGCTGTAGCGCGCCGTTCAGACGTCGACGGTCAGCCTCAGGGTCACCGTGTCCCCGACGTCGATGCCCTCCGCGTCGCGGACCAGGTCCTTCAGGGGCACGACGTAGCCGCCGTTCTTGGGGAACAGCGAGGTCGTCCACCGGGTCGAGCCGATCCGCGCCTCGACGGGGATCATCCCCCAGCCGTAGGTGACCAGGGCGGACGCCGTCCGGAGCTCCGCGCTCTCGTCTTCCGGGACAGTGACGAAGTGGTGCGGCGACGGACCTCGCCAGAACCACACCTCACCGCTGAACTCCAGGTCCACCCGGTCAGCATAGAGAGTTCGCCATCCAGGCACGACGCACGAGAGCCGTCCCGACTGATGTCGGGACGGCTCTCGTTCAAGAGGGCTGGCTCTCGGTGGGGTGACCCCACCGGGACCGGCGAATCTGCGAAGAATCTCCGCCAATTCTGCGAAGACCCCTGAGTGAGTGGAGCTGGCGGGAATCGAACCCGCGTCCTTCGGCGCTGATCCAGGGCTTCTCCGGGTGCAGTCTGTGGTGTCGCTTTCTCAGTCCCGGCGCTCGCACAGACACGTCGCCGACAGACTCAGCCACTTAAATGTCCCGGTGACCCCTAGTGGCCGGAGATCACCGGTGAGCCTCCTTGATGAGGCCAGGATCTGAGCCGGAGGCGGTACTCAGTCTGACCTTCGCCAGTCGCTGTCAGGCAGCGAGGGCGAAACTGCGCTTGTTTTCGGCAGTTATTGGTTTCCAAGGATCGTTTACGAGATGACCTTGGATCCTCGACCCGCTTCCCCTGGAACTAACGTCCCAAGTCGAAACCGATCAGCCCCTCTTGAGTTGTCAATCTGGTGACACTGTAGTCGTTTCAACCGCAGCGCCCTACAGAGTATTCCCCACCGGCAGGTCTCCAGCCCTTGGAGCGCCGGTTCACCACGCTCGGCTCACCGCTCAGCCGATCAACCGGTTCGCGTTCTCCCAGCACACCTTGCGCAGCCACTCCTCCCCCATGCCCAGCCGCTCCAGCGACTCGATCTGGTGCGCGTAGGGGTAGGGGATGTTCGGGAAGTCGGAGCCGAGCAGCACCTTGTCGGCCAGGTCCCGCAGCCGGGGACGCAGCTCGCCGGGGAAGGCAGCCATCTCCTCGAAGAAGTCCGTGAAGGCCATCGTCGTGTCGAGGTACACCCGCTCGAACCGCTCGGCCATCCCCAGGAACTCGGCGTACTCCGGCGCACCCATGTGCGCCATCACCGCGGTCAGTCGCGGGTGCCGCTCGAGGACCTCGAGCACCGGACCGGGACCGGTGTTCTCGTTCGGGACGGGACCAGAACCGGCGTGGATCACGACGGGGGTGCCGGCGTCGGCGAGCTGGCCCCAGACCTTGTCGAGGTACGGGTCTCGTACGTCGAAGTTGCCGACCTGGACGTGGACCTTGAAGATCTCGACGCCCTCGTCGATGCCGTCCGCGACATACCCCGCCGCCTCCGGCTCGGGGAAGAACGTCGCCGAGTGCAGGCTCTCCGGCACCGCTCCGGCGAAGTCACGCGCCCAGTCGTTGAAGAAGCCGGCGACCCCTGGCCGATGGGCGTAGGGCAGCGCGGAGAACCGGCGTACTCCCAGGGCTCGCAGCCGGGCGACCCGCTCGTCGTCCGAGCCGCGGTAGGTGATCGGCCACGGTCGCCCGATCAGCGGTCCTGCGGAGTCGAACTGTGCCCAGACCTTGGCCATGATGTTGGGCGGCAGGAAGTGCACGTGCACGTCGTACAGCCCCGGCAGGCCCATGCTCGATGCCCAGGCGGGCACCTCCGCGTCGGTGAGCGCCACTACATGCCCTTCAGTCGGCGACCGACCACCTGCTCGGCCTCGCGCTTGGCCTGGCGCTCCGCGATCGCGTGCCGCTTGTCCCACGTCTTCTTGCCTCGCGCGAGAGCGATCTCGACCTTCGCGCGGCCGTCCTTGAAGTACAGCGAGAGCGGGATGAGCGTGAGGCCTTTCTCGTTGACCTTGGACTCGATCTTGTCGATCTCGGAGCGGTTCAGGAGCAGCTTGCGCTTGCGGCGCGCCGCGTGGTTCGTCCATGTGCCCTGGGTGTACTCCGGGATGTGCACCCCGTGCAGCCAGGCCTCACCCTCGTGGATCTCGGCGAACCCGTCGACGAGCGACGCCCGGCCCATTCGCAGGGACTTCACCTCGGTGCCGGTGAGCACGAGCCCGGCCTCGTAGGTGTCCTCGATCTGGTAGTCGTGCCGCGCCTTCTTGTTCTGCGCGATCAGCTTCCGCCCCTGCTCCTTGACCATGACTCGATTGTGTCAGGCCGGGACAATCAGGTTTCGCGGGCGCCGGACCTCAGTCGAGCTTCGACTCCTCGGGCTCACCGAGCCAGCCCATCGGGTTCACGGTGGCGCCGTTCTCGAAGACCATGAAGTGCAGGTGGCAGCCGGTCGAGTAGCCGGTGTTGCCGACGTACCCGACGACGTCGCCGCGCCTGACCACGTCACCCTCCTCCACGGCAAAGGCACTCAGGTGGTTGTACGCCGTGCCGAGGCCGGTGCCGTGGTGGTAGCCGTTGTCGAGGATCACCCGGTTGCCGTAGCCGGCGTTGTAGTACGCCGCGAGCACCGTGCCCTTGGCCGCCGCGTAGATCGGCGTGCCGCACGGAGCGCCGAAGTCCGTGCCGTCGTGCAGCGTCCACCGGTGGTAGACCGGGTGGAGGCGCATGCCGTACGACGAGGTGACGTACCCGTCGACCGGGTAGTCGAGGAACCCGTTCGAGGCGATCGGACCGCTGGCGTTCGCCATGGCCTCCGCCGCCGCCCGCGCTGCCTCGGCCCGTAGCCGTGCCTGCTCGGCGCGCATGGCGAGCAGGTCGGAGATCCGGTCGCGCTCCTGCTGCAGGCCGCGGAGCGCCTCGAGGTCCGCCCGCCGGGCCTCGACCGCGGCCGAGTGCGCCTGCGAGCGAGCGTCGACGAGCTGGGAGACCGCCTTCTCGGCTTCCTCCGCCTTGGCCTCGAGCACCTTCTTGCGCTGGAGGTTCTCGGCAGCCTCCTGGCGCTTGACCGCGACCTCGCGCTTGGCCTCGGCGACCTCCTGCTCCTTGACCTCGAGCATGACGCGGGTGGCGTCGAGGCGATCGAGCGTGACCGCCTCCTTGTCGAGGACGTTCTGCACGGAGTTCAGCTGACCGGTGAGCTCGGCGGGGTCCTGCGACTGCAGCACCATCGCCAGTCCGACGAGGTTGGGGTCGCCCTGCTGGTAGTTCTGGACCGCGATCTGGCCGAGCACCTCCTCCTGCTCCGCCATCTCGGCCTTGCCCGCGGCGAGCTCGGCGCGGGCGTCGCGCAGGCGCAGCACCGCCTTGTCGAGCGCGGCCTGCATCCGGCGGTCGAGGACCACGGCCACGGCGAGCTCCCCGCGGGTCTCCGCGAGCTTCTGCTGGGCGGTGGCCAGCTTGGCCTGGGCTGCCTGCAGCGCCTGCGTCGCGACCATCAGCTCCTGACTGGACTGGTCGAGGTGCTCGAGCGTCTGGCTGATGTTCCCCTGCACGCGGTCCTTGCGTTCGCGCAGCTCGTCGGCCGTGGCCGGCGGGATCACAGCCATGCCGAGAAGCATGCTGCTCGCCGCCAGAGCGGCTACCACACGGCGACGGGGGGTGCAGGGGAAGTTGCGTACCACCGGTCTGCCTCAGCTCGTCGAAAAAATGCGTGTCGGACTTTTCGACGGTAACTGGCTTTACCTAGACTTTGAGGTACTTTCGCGTCATTGCCAGGGTGGGCACCAGGGTGAGCGCGAGGCCGATGAGCGCGATCCAGCCGATCGCCCACAGGCTGTCGGCCCAGTCGATCCACGCCACGATGTTGGACGTCGGCCGCAGCATCCGGTAGATCACGAAGTACATGAACGCCACGATCGTGGCTCCGGCGAGCACCACTCCGATCAGCGCCGCGACGAGCGCCTCCATCAGGAACGGCAGCTGGATGTAGAGGCTCGAGGCGCCGACGAGCCGCATGATGCCGATCTCCCGGCGCCGGGCGAAGGCTGCCAGCCGGATGGTGTTCCCGACCTGGAGCACGGCGGCGAAGATCAGGAAGCCGGCGATCGCGATCGCGCCCCACTTCATGACGTTCATCCAGAAGTAGATCGGCTTGAGCACCTCGCGCAGGTCACGGACGGTGTTGACGCCCTCGAGACCCGAGACCTGGCTCTTGATGCCCATGAACTCCTCGGGGTCCTCGAGCTGGACCCAGTACGACTCCTGCATGTCCGAGGGGCGGATCGACTCGTAGACGCGCTGCTCGGTCTCGTCGTTGGAGACGTAGGCGCTGCGCCACTTGTCGTACGCCTCCTGCTTGCTCTGCAGGCGCCACGAGGCGACCTCCGGGTGCTGCTCGAGGACGTTCTCGATCTCGTCCTTCTGCGCCGACGTCACCTCGCCGTCGACGCAGTTGGCCGTCGTGGAGTTCTGGTTGCAGAGGAAGACGGTGATCTGGAGCTTGCTGCCCCAGTACTGCTCAGCCTTGTCGGCCTGCGCGTTCAGCAACAGGCCCATGCCGACCAGAGTCAGCGAGACGAAGATCGTCACGATGACCGCGATCGTCATGGAGACGTTGCGCTTGAGCCCGTTGCCGAGCTCGGAGAAGACGTAGGTCAGCTGCATCGAGAAGAGGTCCTCGGTCCTTGGGGTGGGGTCAGTGCTGGTAGCCGTACACGCCGCGCGACTGGTCACGCACGATGTGTCCGCCTGCGAGCTCGATCACGCGCTTGCGCATCTGGTCGACGATGCCCGCGTCGTGCGTGGCCATCACCACGGTGGTGCCGGTGCGGTTGATCCGGTCGAGCAGCTTCATGATGCCGACCGAGGTGTTCGGGTCGAGGTTTCCGGTCGGCTCGTCGGCGATCAGGATCATCGGCCGGTTCACGAACGCCCGGGCGATCGCGACGCGCTGCTGCTCGCCGCCGGAGAGCTCGTCGGGCATCCGGTCACCCTTGCCCTCCAGACCGACCAGCTCCAGCGTCTCCGGGACGACCTTGTTGATGTGCGAGCGGGGCTTGCCGATCACCTGCAGCGCGAAGGCGACGTTCTCCGACACGGTCTTGTTGGGCAGCAGCCGGAAGTCCTGGAAGACGGTGCCGATCTGGCGGCGCAGGCCCGGCACCTTCCAGCCGGCGAGCCGGTTGATCTCCTTGCCGGCCACGTACACCTTGCCGTGCGTGGGGCGGGTCTCACGCAGCACGAGGCGGAGGAAGGTGGACTTGCCGGAGCCGGAGGCACCGACCAGGAACACGAACTCCCCCTTGCCGACCTCGACGTTGACGTCGTCGAGCGCGGCACGGCTCTGGCCGGCATACGTCTTGGAGACACTTTCGAACCGAATCACGGGCGTAGGTGGCCGGTCTCGGGGACACAGGGCTTCACGCGCGCACTGCGGGTCCGGCAGCGCGACGTATCCGACCAACAGTTGAGTCTAGGTGACCGTCCACAACCTCCCTAACAGGACGACCGGGTCGGTGTTTCGCCCTTCGCCTAAGTTTGGAGGCATGCCGCATCGCGCTGCCCGCACCTCGCGCGCCGGAGGTGCCTCCTTGCGTCTCGTCGCCGGGCTGACCGTGGCGGCGGCACTGGTCGCCGGCTGCACCTCCGCAAGCCAGAACGCGGACCGGACGCCCGGCGTGCGTCCGAGCGGCGCGCCCGGCTCGGCCCACCTCGACCTCAGCGACCTGCCGATCCCGCGGGCGGACGTGTGCAGCGTCCTCGCGGAGGACGACCTGGAGCAGGCGCTGGGGTCTCCCGCGGCCACGACCGGCCACTACGGCAACGGCGACGAGCTCGAGGTCGCGCCCGGCCGGACGGACATCTCTCACGAGTACGGCTGCGTCTTCGCGGCCGGCGACGGGACGACGGCGCGGACGTGGATCTTCGCCCGTCCGGTGATGCTGCCAGAGGCGAGGGCCCTGGTACGACGGGCGCACCGCGGGCGCGACTGCGCCTTCCCGGAGTCGATCCGGTTCGGGACACCGAGCCTGATGTCGGTGTGCGAGGTCGCCGGGACGGCCGGCGAGGCGCCCCTGGTCCGGGCACGGCTCGAGGGGCTGTTCGCGGGCACGTGGATGGGCTGTGAGGTCTCCGAGCCGCTGTCGGCCCCCTCCTCCGGCCTCGACGCCTCGAGGTCGGCGCCGCCGCGCGCCGACGTCGTGCAGCGCGCCGAGCAGTGGTGCACCGAGGTGGTCACCACGATCGCGGCGTCCTGATGACCGGCCGGGGTCAGCCGCCCCGCCGTCCCCGAGCCGCCTCGAGCGCCGAGCCGAGCCCCACGTCGACCTCGGTGTTCGCGAGCGCAACGGCGGTCACCGCCCGGCCACCCGAGGCGACGTGGACCGCCCCTGCTGAGTAGCCCGGCCCTCCCCCGCCGTGGCCGGCCACGAGCCCGTGGGCGGCGGCGTCCACCATCAGGCCTAGGCCGTAGCCCGGCTTGCTGAACAGCGGGTGCGCGAAGGGCAGCACGACCGGCTCCGCCATGAGATCGACGGTCTCGCGTCTCAGCAGCCGGCCGGCGAAGATCGCGTCGACCAGCACGGCCAGCTCTGTCGCGGTGGAGAGCACGAGCCCGTGCGCCACCCACCCCGGGTGGTAGCGCGTCGGCACGTCCCCCTCGAACGACGCGGTCCGGGCCGGGGTCAGGTCCGCCATGTCGGCGAGGTCTACGGCGACGCGGGTCCGCTCGAGCCCGAGCGGCTCGATCAGCCGGGCGCGGAGCACGTCGGCGAGCGGCGCTCCGAGCTGGTCCTCGAGCAGGAGCGCGAGCAGCAGGTACCCGACGTTGGAGTAGGCCCAGCTCGTGCCGGGCTCGAAGCGCAGCCCGTTTCCAGCGGCGCGACTCAGGAAGTCGTCACGAGTCCAAGGCCGGGTGGGGTCGGCGCGCAGGTCGCTCGCGTAGGACGGCATGGCGGGGTAGTCCGGCAGGCCGGCGGTGTGGTTCAGCAGCCTGCGCACGGTGACTCCGGGGTCCAGCCGCCTACCCGGGATCACGACCGGGTCGTCGAGGCCCGTCCGCTCCTGCTCGACCAGTGACAGGACTGCCGCAGCGATCAGGGTCTTCGTGACGCTGTAGACCGGGAAGAGCTCGTCCCCGGTCAGCTCGGGGAGGTCGCCTCGGTCGACCGAGGCGTCCGTGGTACCGCCGGCGGGGACGACGGACGTGGTGAGCGTGCCCTCGACCACCGTCGCGACGACGGTTTGGGGACCGGCCACCTCGAGGTCAGTTCTGGTCGGCCTTGTCGGCGCCGCGGCGCCAGCGGATGCCGGCTTCGAGGAAGCCGTCGATGTCGCCGTCGAAGACGGCCTGCGGGTTGCCGACCTCGTAGTCCGTGCGGAGGTCCTTCACCAGCTGGTACGGGTGCAGCACGTAGTTCCGCATCTGGTCGCCCCACGAGCCCTGCACGTCGCCGCGCAGCGAGTCGAGGTGGGCACGCTCCTCGGCCTTCTTCAGCGCGAGCAGCTTCGCCTTCAGGATCACCATCGCGCTGGCCTTGTTCTGCAGCTGGCTCTTCTCGTTCTGGCAGCTCACCACGGTGCCGGTCGGGATGTGGGTGAGCCGGACCGCGGAGTCGGTCGTGTTGACCGACTGGCCGCCCGGGCCCGACGAACGGTAGACGTCGACGCGGATCTCCTCGTCGGGGATCTCGATCTCGTCGGTCTGCTCGAGCACGGGCACGACCTCGACGGCGGCGAACGACGTCTGGCGGCGGCCCTGGTTGTCGAACGGGCTGATCCGCACCAGCCGGTGGGTGCCGGCCTCGACCGACAGCGTCCCGTAGGCGTAGGGGGCGTGGATGGCGAAGGTCGCCGACTTCAGGCCGGCCTCCTCCGCGTAGGAGGTGTCGAACACCTCGACGGGGTACTTGTTGCGCTCCGCCCAGCGGGTGTACATCCGCATGAGCATCTCGGCGAAGTCGGCCGCGTCCACGCCGCCGGCGCCGGAGCGGATCGTGATCAGGGCCTCGCGTGCGTCGTACTCCCCAGACAGGAGGGTGCGTACCTCGAGCTGCTCGACGGCCTTCTGGATCCGGTGCAGCTCGGCCTCGGCCTCGGCGAGCGACTCGGCGTCGCTCTCCTCGCGGGACAGCTCGAGGAGCACCGACAGGTCGTCGATCCGGCTCTGGAGCGAGGTGAACCGCTCGAGCTCGCCCTGGAGCGCCGAGAGCCGGCCGGTGATCTTCTGCGCGTTGGCCTGGTCGTCCCAGAGGTCGGGCGCGGCGACCTGCTCGCCGAGCTCGGCGATCTCTTTGCGCATGTCGTCCACGTCGAGCACCTGCTCGATGGTGTGCATCGTCGCCTGGAGCTGCTTGATCTGGGTTTCGAAGTCGGGGCCTGCCACGCCGCAAGACTACGCGACAGGGTGTAGGGCAGCCATCCGGAGCAGGCGGCCGCCCCACACCCTGTCAGTGCGTCTCGCGGGACCTCTTTCAGGTGCCCTCGTTGCCCACCCCGAACGACTTCGGACCAGCCGCTCCGGTCGGGGTCGAGGTAGCCGCCGGCTGCGTGCCGGCAGGGGTCGAGGAGTCGCTGCTCGTCTTCTCCTTGGCCTTGTCCACCGCGGTGTGCGCGGCGTCCTGGGCCTTGGCCTTCGCCTCGTCGACCTTGTGCTGCACCTTCGGGTTCTGGCGCAGCTTCTGGGCCTGTTCCGCGATCTGCTCGTAACGCTCGCGCCCGGCCCTGGCGCCGAGGACGTAGCCGACCGCGCCGGCACCGAGAAGCATCAGCTTCCTCATCATCTCCGTCTTCCTTCCTGTCGCTGCTCCCGGTTTGATACCCGGGAGGGCACGTCTCAATCGGCGGTCTTGCTCACCGATGGTGCCGCGCATGCGGCCGGACCGCACGGGTACGTCGATCGGGCACGCCGAATCGCTGGCAGAAGGAAGGCCTCGGACCAAGAGCATGGACAACTACACGTCGTACTGGATGGTGTCGGCGGAGACGCCGGACCACCCGCCCCTGACCGAGGACATCACCGTCGACGTGGCGGTCGTCGGCGCCGGCATCGCCGGACTGAGCATCGCCTCGGAGCTCGCCCGGACCGGCCGCTCCGTAGCCCTGCTCGAGGCCGGCGCGGTCGCGGCCGGCGTCACCGGGGGAACGACCGCGAAGGTCTCGGTCCTCCACGGCGCGATCTACCACCACCTGGCCGAGAAGCTCGGCCCGGACACCGCCGAGGCTTACGCCACGAGCCAGACACTGGCGATGGAACACGTCGCCGCCACCACCGAGCGGCTCGGGGTGGTGGACTGCGAGCTCGAGCGCCAGCCGGCCTTCGTGTACACCGAGTCCGCCGACGACGTCGACATGCTCCGCCGCGAGGCCGACGCCGCCCGCCGCGCCGGCCTGGCGGCGACCTTCACCCAGGACACCGGCCTGCCCTTCCCCGTGGCGGGCGCGGTCCGCGTCGAGGACCAGCTCGTCTTCCACCCCCGCAAGTACCTCCGGGCCGTAGCCGACGAGTACGTCACCCAGGGCGGCCTGCTCTTCGAGCACACCCGGGTCACCGACCTTCACGAGGGCTCGCCCTGCGTCGTGACGACCGAGGCCGGCCACCGGGTCACCGCCCGCGACGTCGTGGTGGCCACCCACTACCCGATCTTCGACCGCGCGATGATGTTCAGCCGGCTCACCCCGAAGCGCGAGTTCGCGATAGCCGGGGTCGTCGAGGAGTCCGCCGACCCGCGGGCGATGTACGTCTCGACGTCGAAGGACACCCGGTCGCTGCGCGGTGCGCCGTACGAGGGCGGGCGTCTGCTGATCGCCACGGGCTCGCCGTTCACCCCGGGCGACTCCAAGGCGCCCCAGCAGCTCGAACAGCTCAAGGGCTGGCTGACCGACCGCTTCCCCGTGGACGGGGTGCGCTTCGTCTGGGCCGCCCAGGACAACATGAGCGGCGACCAGGTCCCGTTCATCGGCCCCCTCCACCCCGGCGCGAAGCACGCCTGGGTGGCCACCGGCTTCAACGCCTGGGGCATGACCAGCGGCGTGCTCTCCAGCCTGCTCCTCCGGGACCTGGTCGACGGGCGCCCCCAGCCGTGGGCCCGGATCTACGACCCGCGCCGGGTCCACCCGGCCCTCGAGGCGAAGACCGTGGTCAGCTCCGGGGCGCGCTCGGTCGCAGGCCTGGCAGGCAACGCGGGAGCGCGACTCAAGGCGAAGCTGGGCCGCGTCCCGTCCGCGGACGAGCTGGCACCGGGCCAGGCCGCGATCGTGTCCGACTCCGAGGGTGAGTGGGCGACCTACGTCGACGAGGACGGGGTGCGCCACTCCGTCTCGCCCACCTGCACGCATATGGGATGCTTGGTGTCCTTCAACGGCGTCGAGAAGGCCTGGGAATGCCCTTGCCACGGGTCGCGTTTCGGTCTCGACGGCGCGGTGCTGCAAGGGCCCGCGACCAGACCCCTGAGGCGGCACAAGAATGACGAGTGACCCTGGCCTTGCGCCCGGTGTGAACAAGAACGAGGACAGCAACACCCCCGGTGAGCCCGTCGAGGACCACCACACGAAGCTCACGCGGAACCTGAACGAGCTGCTCCAGGAGCTCCGCGTGATGCAGACCGGGGTGCAGATCCTCACCGGCTTCCTGCTGACGCTGCCGTTCACCGGCAAGTTCGGTGAGATCGACACCCAGGAGCAGGTCGTCTACCTGGCCACGCTCGCCGCGTCGGTCGTCACGACCGCCCTGATCGTCTCGCCCGTCGCGTTCCACCGCACCCTGTTCCGGCAGGGTGAGCGGGAGTGGATCGTCGAGTCGGCGAACCACGCGGCGAGGTTCGGCCTCGCCGGCCTGGGCACGACGATGACCGGCGTCGTGTGGGTGGTCTTCGACGTGGTGGTCGGCGCCCCCACCTCGTACATCGCGGCCGGGGTCACCGCTGCCCTGTTCATCGTCCTGTGGGGAATCCTGCCGGCCGTCCGCCGCAGCCGCTTCGGCGACGAGGACTGATCGGCGACACGCCCGGACGCGAAAGTGGGCGATGACGACCCTGCAACCAGTGCAGGGAGGTCATCGCCCACCTCGTGAAGCGATGCTCCGGGGCGCTGCTACGCCAGCTCGGCGCGCAGGTCCGAGAGGATCCGGGACAGCAGGCGGGAGACCTGCATCTGCGTCACGCCGATGTCCTGGGCGATCTGCTCCTGGGTCCAGCCGTAGAAGAACCGCAGCTCGATGATCCTGCGGTCGCGCTCCTTGAGCTTGCGCACGGCAGGCCCGAGAAGGATCCGCGCCTCGGCCCGGCCGAGGTCTGCGTCCTCCCCACCGAGCAGCTCGCCGAGCGAGCCGCTGCCGTCCTCACCCACGGGCACGTCGAGCGAGGCCGGGGTGAAGCAGCCGTCGGCCGCGAGCGCCTCGATGACGGAGTCCTGGTCGATGCCGAGGAACTCCGCCACCTCGCTGGGCTTGGGCGAGCGGTGCAGGGTCTGCGAGAGCTCGTTGGAGGCGCGCGAGATCTGCGCCTGGAGCTCCTGGATGCGGCGGGGCGGACGCACGGTCCACCCGAAGTCGCGGAAGTAGCGCTTCACCTCACCGGTGACGGTGGGGACGGCGTAGCTGAGGAAGTCCCGCTCGAAAGTCGGGTCGAACCCCTGCACGGCCTTCACGAGACCGACGTACGCGGCCTGCAGAAGGTCTTCGCGGGCGATACCGCGGTCGCGGTACCGGGAGGCGATGGCTCGGGCGACGCCCATGTTGAGAACGACGATCTCGTCGCGGAGCCTCTTCTGCTCCACTTCGTCGGTGGTCTCGGCGATCTGGGCCAGAAGTCGGGCGGTGATCTGGCTGCGGTCGGCTTCGGTGACCGAGTCGGTCGCGGTGTAAGCCGGGGATCCTTCCAGTTCTTGCTCTTGAAGCTCAGGCGAAGCGGTCATTGCTTGCTACCTACTCTGGATTGATCTGTTCGTGGCACGTTGGCTTGACCACGTCAGTTTCACTCAAGCACTCCCGCCACCGGCCAGCAAGACCGGTACGGTCGCACGGAAGTCATCCTGTCCCGGTTTCAACTGGTCCAAACATGTCACCCGCGAGCAGTTCTCGGATGCCGCCGAATTCTGGTGCTTTCGCGTCATTCGCCGAGCGTGATCACGGCCGCAGCGGTCGATCTGATGTGAGCGGTGTCACCCGTTCCGGGGAACGGTAGCGGCAGGTCGAGCGGCGTCGCCAGGCGTACGACGACCCGCTCGCCGTCGGTCTCCACGCTGTGGCTCAGGCCCGGGTAGCGCCGATCGGCGTCGACCGCGGCCAGGTACGAGGCAACCAGCGCGCGAGCCGCCTCCGGGTCCACCACAGCGCGCTCGTCGAGGCCGGCGAGGTACACCTGCTCCCCCGCGATCCCGTCCACCGCGGCCAGCGCCGCCCCGTCCGCGAGGGTGTTCATCGCCTGGCGCCGCAGGTAGGCGGCCGTCGCGTCGACGACCACGACCACCATCAGCGCGACGATCAGCGTGAACCCGATGATCAGCATTGCCGTCTGGCCGCACTCGTCACGGGCCCCGTGCCCCAGGCGGTTCACGGCAGGTCCTCGCGGTAGGTGCCGTAGGGGACGGTGTGCTCGGCCTGGACGCGCACGCTCGGCCGCTCGGAACCGAGCGCGGGGGGTAGCAGGGGCAGCGGGACCGTGTAGCCGACCACGACGGTCACCACGGATCCCGGCGCCAAGCAGTTGCCCGGGTCGGGCGCGCAACGGATGTCGAACGACCTCGGCGCGGCGTCGAGGCCCTGGTCGGAGAGTGCGAGCCCGGCAGCGACGAGGGCGTGCTCGTTGGCGGCCCCCTCGCTCGGCGCCTGCGTGAAGGAGCGTGCCGCCGACCTGGCCGCGGAGCTGACCCCGAACGCGGCCCGCTGCACCTCGAACACGGTGAGCACGACGTACAGCAGCGGCACCATCAACAGGATCGCCAGCCAGGTGAACTCGACGAGCGCACTCCCCTGCTGGCCCCGGGTCCTCACGGGACGAGCTCCTCGACCGCGTGGCCCGCGACGGCCAGCCGCACGCCCGGGCCCCAGATGCCGAGCGGCGGGACCTCGGCGACCACGTCGACGCGCACGACCGCTACGCCGTCCCTCACCGTCTCCGTCGCCGTGACGCCCTCCGCGAACCGACCGGCGACCGCGCCGGCGATCAGCGCGCGGGTGCGCTCGACACCCGCCTCCAACGGACGGTCCACGGTCGCGGCGTACCTCGCGCCCTCCGACGCCGCCGACGTC
The DNA here is from genome assembly GCA_035762105.1 of Nocardioidaceae bacterium. Taxonomy (GTDB): domain Bacteria; phylum Actinomycetota; class Actinomycetes; order Propionibacteriales; family Nocardioidaceae; genus Nocardioides_C. Next base: position 35,280 of record DASTPU010000032.1, read on the forward strand.
AGGGTGTTGCGAACGTGCAGCACGAGCGCGACCTGCATGATCCCGAGGAAGAGCGGCACGAGTACGACGAGCACCAGCACGAAGTCGACGACGGCCGAGCCGTGGTCCGTCCGGAGACGGCGCGGCACCGTCAGCTCGAGACCGACCGCAACGCGTCGGACAGCATCTGCGACAGGGCGTCGCCGGCCACCGCCCACAGCACCGTCACCAGTCCCGCGGTCATCACGGTGATGAGGACCCAACCCGGCACGTCTCCGCGCTCGTCCCTCCGCTCCACGCCGCGTGCCAGCATGGCAACACACCAGCGCCACATCAGATCGGTCATCCGTCTTCCCCTGTCTCTCGAACGAACAGCCTCACGGCGAGACCAGCCGCAGGCCGACGACTCCTGGCCAGAACGCGAACATCACGGTCACCGGGAGGACCAGGAAGACCACCGGCACCATCATCAGAACTTCCTTCCGTGCACCCGTCTCGATCAGCGCCCGGCGTCCGGCCTCCCGGACGTCGGTCGCCTGGGCGTGCATCACGTCCGTCAACGGCGTTCCCCGTTCGAGGGCTACGGCCACCGCCTCGGCGAACCGCGCCACGACAGGGAGGCCTGACCGCATCGCGAGTGCGTCCAGCGCCCGCGACACCGGCGTCCCCGTGCGCACCTCGGCCAGCACCCGGGCGAGCTCGACCGACAGCTCACCGTGTGTCCGGGACACCACCCGGTCCAGCGCCGAGACCGGCCCCTCGCCCGCCGCGACGGCGAGTGCCAGCAGCTCGGCGACGGTCGGGAACTCCGCGAGCATCCGTCGCTCACGCTCCTTGACCTGCGCGCTGAGCCGGTTCTCCCTCAGCAGCGCACCGAGAACGAACGCGATGAGGCAGAGCACGAGCAGCGGCGCCGCGCGGCCCGGGCTGCGCAGCGCGACGAGCAGAGAGACCGCCGCCGTCGCGGAGAAGGCCAGGAGCCCCCAGACGGCCTGCTCCACACGGAAGTCGTGGACGGTCATCTGCAGGTCGGCCCGCTCGAGCCGGCGTCGCACGGAAGCGGACCCGCCGAGCACCCGTTCGAGGAGGTCGGCCACCGACCGCAGCCCCGGACCGAAGACGGCCGCGAACGCCGAGCCCTGCGTCCCGGCCGGCAGGGCACGTCGCACGACCGGCGGCAGGTCGCGGACGTAGGGAAGGACCCGCTGCTCGAGCGTGGGACGTCGCCCGGCGAACGCACCTCGCAGGGCGAGCAGCATCCCCGCCCCGGCCGTCCCGCCGAGCAGCGCTCCCCACATCGCAAGCGTCATGACAGGATCCGGCGTTCCTGCGGGAGCCGGCCGAGCCGGACCATGAGCCGGTACGCGACGAGGCAGCAGGCGCCGCCGGCCACCAGCACCACGACCCCGGCCGGCGAGGCGTACCGGCTGATCACCTCGCGCTGGAAGGACAGCATCAGCAGCACCAGCCACGGGGCGGCCACCGCGAGCCGCGCGCCGTTCACCGCCCACGCCTGACGGGACTCCAGCTCGGAACGGGTGCGGGCGTCCTCGCGCAGGTAGCCGGACAGGCTCCGCAGGAGACGGCCGAGCTCTCCGCCGCCTACCTCGCGGGCGATCCGCAGTCCCTCCACCACGCGGTCGCCGACCGGGTCCGCGAGGCGTTCCTTGAGCCGGTCCAAGGAGTCGCCGAACCGCCCGGTGACCTGGTAGTCGACCGCGAACGCGGCGAAGGCCGGCCGCAGCGGCTCCGGTCCGCGCAGCGAGAGCTGGGCCAGCGCCTCGGGGAGCGACATCCCGGCGCGGACGGCCGAGGCGAGGTTGTCGACGGCCTCGGGCCACACGTCGGCGAGCTCGCGCTGCCGCCGGCGGGCGCGGCCGTTGAGCACGGCGATCGGGAGGTAGCCCGCGAGGAGTGCGAAGGCGCTCGCCACCGGCCAGGTCCCGGAGACCACCTGCACGAGGAGCCCGGCGACCACCGCGGCCACGACGCACAGCACGACGATCCCCGCCGGGGACGTGCCGCCCGCTCCGGCGCGGGCGAGCAGCTGCTGAAGGCGCGACGCACGCCGCTCCCGCCGCGGCGACCTCGGAGCGACCAAGGAGAGGTAGACGAGCAGCAGACCGACCCCGAGCGCGAGCCCCAGCACGACGCCCACCGTCAGCACACCTCGTTCAGCATGGCGTTGACGTCGATACCGAGCCGCTCGAACCGCTCCTGCCTGGGCGGCATGCCGGTGGCGCGGACCAGGCGCTCGCCGTCCCTGGCGAACACGGTCTCGGTCTCGATCGTGTCGTTCTCGGCGCGACCGGGGACGGCGACGATCTCGTTGACCCGTCGTACGCCTTGCTTGTCCATGCCGAGGTGGATCACGAGGTCCACCGACGCGGCGACCGTCGGGACGACGAACCGCGCGCCGATGTTCTCCCCCGCCAGCAGCGGGAGCGTGCACATCTTGACCAGCGCCTCGCGCGCGCTGTTGGCGTGGAGGGATGCCATGCCCGGCAAGCCGGCATTGAGGGCGAGGAGGAGGTCGAGGCACTCCTCGGCGCGGACCTCGCCGACGATGATCCGCGAGGGCCGCATCCGCAGCGACTCCTTCACCAGGTCACGCAGCCGCACCTCGCCGGTGCCCTCGAGCCCGAGCTGACGGGTCTGCAGGGCCACCCAGTCCGGGTGGTTGAACCGCAGCTCATAGACCTCCTCCGCCGAGATCACGCGATCCTCGCCCGGGATGCTCGCCGCCAAGCAGTTGAGGAAGGTCGTCTTGCCGGCCTGCGTGCCGCCCGCGACGACGATGTTCAGTCCGGCCCGCACCGAGGCGTCGAGGAACCGCGCGGCGGGGTCGGTGAGGCTTCCGAGCTCGACGAGGTCGTGCAGGCGCGCGGCGCGTACGACGAACTTCCGGATGTTGACCGCGCTGAACCCGCGGGCGATGCCCTCGAGGACCACGTGCAGACGATGACCGTCCGGCAGCATCGCGTCGACGAAGGGCTGGGACAGGTCCACCCGGCGGCCGCTGGACTTGAGCATCCGCTCGACCAGCTCGGCCACCTGGGCCCGGTCGAGGATCGTGCTGGTCAGCTCGTGCCGTCCGGCTCGGGCCACGAACACGCGGCTGGGGTCGTTGATCCAGATCTCCTCGACCTCGGGATCGTCGAGGTAGCGCTGGAGCGGGCCGAACCCCGCCACGCGGGCGACGAGCTCCTCGACCACCGCGTCCTCGTCGCCGACCGGCGAGACGGTGCCCGTGAGGCTGCGCTGGTTGTGCTCGGCGACCAGGCGGACGGCGAGCGAGCGGACCAGGGCGACCTCGCGCTGCGGGTCGACGCCGTCGCGCCGGACGAGCTCTCGCAGGTCCGCGTCGAGCCCCTCGACGATGTCGTCGTAGGCGTCGGCAAGCGTCACGCTCATGATCCCCGCTCCATCACGTAACCGGTCTCGGTCGAGTCGGAGTCTCGCGCAGGGACTAGTCCGGCGGCTAGCCCCATGTCAGAACACTGGGGACAAAATGGTGCTGATGGGACATGAGGGACCTGAGCGCCTGGAGTGGCGGGGACGCATGGCCCGGACGAGGCATGAACCGCGCTCCAGGTGGGTAGACGTAGGGCTGGTCACCGGGCCATGACAAGTCCCGCCGTATCTCGGGAACGGCGGGACTGTCGCTTTCCCGGGCGTCAGGTCTGGTGGAGCAGGTCCCCGAAGACGTCGCCCATCTCCTCGGCCCGGGTCAGCACCTCGTGCATCTCGAGGTGGCGCAGCGCGTCGGGCTTCTCGGCGCCCTCCTCGACCTCCTCCCACGTGCGCGGTGCGGCGGCGTAGGGCGCGGCGGTCCCGCGCAGGGAGTACGGGCTGATCGTGGTCTTGGTGCCGGTGTTCTGGCTCCAGTCCAGGAACACCTTCCCGCCGCGCATCGCCTTGGTCATCTGCCACACCACGAGGTCGGCGTGCGACTTGGTCAGCTCCTGCGCCACCTTCTTCGCCAGGTCACGCACCTCGTCGGCGTTCAGACGGCCGGGAAGCGCGGCGTACAGGTGCAGGCCCTTGCTGCCGCTGGTGACCGGCGCGGTGGGCAGCCCCATCTCCGCGAGCCGATCCCGGACGAGCAACGCCACCTGCGCGCACTCGTGCAGGCCGGCCGGGCTGCCGGGGTCGAGGTCGATGACCAGCCGGTCGGGGTTCCTCGGCTGGTTGTTGCGGCCGAACTTCCACTGGTGCACGTGCAGCTCGAGAGAGGCCAGGTTCGCGAAGTAGGTGAGCGCGGCGAGGTCCTCGATGACCGGGTACTCGATCCTGTCCCCGCCGCCGCGCGACCCGGTCGACGACACCGTCACCGAACGGATCCAGTCCGGTGCGCCGTTGGGCAGGTTCTTCTCGAAGAACTTCTCCTCCCCCGTCCCGTTGGGCCACCGGATTCGGGTGACCGCGCGGTCAGCGAGGTGCGGAAGCAGGACGGGCGCGATCTGCGCGTAGTAGTGCAGCACCTCGCCCTTGGTGGTGCCGGTCGCGGGGTAGAGCACCTTGTCGAGGTTGCTGAGCTTCAGCCGCCGTCCGTCGACCTCGACGGTCACCGTCTCCTCGGCCACTCTCACTCCTTGACGTCGGTGGGCGTCAGGTCGAACCGGATGCCCTGGTAGCTCGGCTGCCGCAGCCGGCCGCCGTTCGTGACGCCGAGCGCGGCGATCTCGACGACCACCTCCGGGCGCACCCAGACGGTACCCAGCGCGTCGACGCGGGGAACCTCGTCGCAGAACGGCGACGTCTCGGCGTGCAGCGGCTCGAGGACCTCGAGCAGCTGCTGCGCGGTCCGGCCCACGATCCCGCTGCCCACCCGTCCCCGGTAGCTGAGCCCCTGCGGCGTGGGGGCCCCGACGAGCAGCGCGCCGAGCCGCGTGTCGCTGCCGGTCTCCCGGCGCCAGCCGCCCACGACGTAGGACAGGGTCGGCCGGTGCGGGAACTTCAGCCAGTCCTTGGTGCGCCGGCCGAGCTGGTAGGTCGACGACCGTTTCTTGCTGACGATCCCCTCGAGGCCCTGCTGCTCCGTGGCGTCGAGCAGCATCGGGCCGTCGTCGTACGTCGGAGGGACCAGCCAATGCGCGCTGCCGATGCCCAGGCCGTCGAGCTCGGCCCGCCGTACCTCCAACGGCCGACCGGTCAGGTCGCGGCCGTCGAGTCGGAGCAGGTCGAACAGGATCAGCGTGACCGGGTTCGACTCGGCGAGCTTGCGGGCGCGGGCGGCGTTGGAGACGTGCATCCGGTCCGCGAGCGCGCCGAAGGTCGGGACCCCGCCGGCCATCGCGACGACCTCGCCGTCGAGCAGCACGTCGTGGGCGGCGAGGACGCCGACGTCGAGCAGCTCGGGGAAGCTCACCGTCACGTCGTTCTCGTTGCGCGACCAGAGAGTCAGCCTGCCGTCGCGGACCTCGGCGAGGACCCGCATCCCGTCCCACTTCACCTCGTGCAGCCACTCTGCCCCGGTGGGGACGGTGGTGCCCTTGCTGGCCAGCATCGGTCGCATCAGGCGCGGCTCACGCGAGCTCGACGAGCGCCTGGCCACCGGAGACCGCGTCGCCGGCCGCGACCAGCACGGCGGCCACGGTGCCCGCCTCGGGAGCGGTGATCTCGGTCTCCATCTTCATCGCCTCGAGCACGACGAGGACGTCGCCGGCCTCGATGGCCTGCCCCTCCTCGACGAGTACCCGGGCGACCGTCCCGGACAGCGGTGCCCGGACGCCGTTGCCGTCGCCCCCGTGCGACGGGGCCGCGGTCACGGGCGCCGAGAAGTTGCCGCCGGTCATGAAGATCGCGCCGAGGGTCGGCTGCGGCTCCTCCTCGACCTCGACGTCGACGTCGTACACCACACCGTTGACCGTCACCTTCAGCTGCATGTCGCTACCTCGACCCGTGGACGTTGTGATGACCCTGGACCACGGCCTTGCCCTGCTGGGCCCAGGCCTGGCCGCTCCTGTAGTGCACCTGCTTGACCCTCGCCCGCTGCCCGAGGAACGCCGCGACGGCGGCGGAGATCGCGACCACCACGTCGTCGGGCACGCCGGGCCGGCTCTGGCGATGACGCAGGGCCTCGAGCTCGGCCTCGAGGTGCTCGACCCGTTCGGAGAGGGTGCGTACGGCGGCCAGCAGCTCGGCCGTCGTGGGCTCGGCGCTCACGTCGGCCCCAGCCCGTGCTTCTTGGCCGGCCGGATCGTCCGCTTGGCGCTGAGGATCTCCAGGGACCGGGAGATGTGCTCGCGAGTCCGGGCCGGCTCGATGATGTCGTCGACCAGGCCGCGGGACGCCGCGACGTAGGGCGTGGAGAACGTGGAGCGGTACTCCTCCACCAGCTCCGAGCGGCGCTGCGCCGGGTCGTCGGCGTCGGCGA